>NZ_QBUE01000016.1:0-109105 GCF_003058045.1 Novosphingobium sp. GV079
AGATGCGGCGTGAGGATGGGAGCGCCCATCGCCTCAATGAACCCTTGGGCCTGCCAGTTCTCCAGCGCGCCGACAGCAACCAGCCATTGCAGGGCCAGGCGATGCGACACATGCGGCTCGACTATTTCCGCCTCGGCCTGGGCGAGCGCCTCCTCCAGCACGCGCAGCGCGAGCTTCGTGACGCGTTCCATCTGGGCAGGTGCGATTCGCATCCCTGCGTGAGAACATAAGTGGAACATTGTAGTCAACGGCCGTGAGGCGGACCGAGGGCGGCCACCGCCCCGTCACCTCGCGCGCCGCGCTCGCCCCCACGCCTCGCTTGCCTCTTCTTCGTCTCGAATTTTGCATTTTTGGGGCCAGCTCCGCGCCGCTCACAGTGGCTGGGGATCACCCCCCATCGTCGCAAGTCGGTTATCTCGGTTACATGGCAGTGCGATGGCCGAAAAAATGGCGGAAATCTGCGGTTTTCTAGGTAACCCAACAGTGGTTACCCATGGGCAATATCTGTCGGTCAAAACGGTTATGTCATTGAAGTTATTGTATATAAATTACATGGAATATTCCTTTATATAGAGGTTACCAGATAACCGCCGTGTTGCCCTCTGTGTTGCCGAGAAAATGGCTGATTTCCGCCAATGTAACCGAGATAACCGACTTGCGGACCCTACCCGTAAAAGCTGGAAATCGCGCTTATATGCCTAGGCTGCCGCGCAAATCCCACGATCGCGGAGATGCGCTGATGCCCGCGCTTGGCTTTGCGTTTCTTTGCGTGTGGGCAGAAACAAAAATCGGGAGCCTAAGCCCCCGATTGATATGCTTTGAGAATGAGCGCCTCGATCGCTGCGGATCGTTGGCCTGGCTGCGCGTCGATCAAGGCCAAGGCTGGCGCGCTCAGCGTAATGAGCACTTTGCGCTGCCCATCTCCACGTGGTGGGCGTCCTTTGCGAGGAGGCATTTCAGACCTCCGTCACGGTGATGTCGGCCAGGAAATTTTCGACGGTCTGGTTGCAGGCGTCAGCGGCAGCTTGGACCGACGCATAGCCGGCGTCCTGAACATAGGCGTTAATCGCGCTAGCTTCATCAGCGGCGTCGTAGCTAACTTCGATGGCGCCGGCGGTGATCGTAAAAGTCTTGGTCATGTCTATCGCTCCGCTCCGATCCAGCCCTCCGCCGTCTCGATGCATTATGGATATCCAAAATTCACGAATCCAGCAAGGACTATTTTGGATATCCATAATATATCTGGACCGCGTGATAGCACGAGGAAGCAGCTTCGGATCGGTTAGACAGATGGCATGGGAAGCGCCAGGTTTGCGTGGGACGCGAACGGCGAGTTAGCCATATCAAGCCATTAATTTAATTGACTTGATGCACTCCCCCCGCTCCTGCCATCACCACCGCGTGATGGCCATGTGTTGAAAAGAGGCCGCAACCCGTTTGGGATGCGGCCTTTTTCATTGGTTCACCGCCGTTTCACAACCCGCCCGTGGTTCCGCTGGCAGCGCCACCCGTGGTGGTGCCCGCGTGGCCGGCCCGGCTTCCCGTGCTACCCGCCGCGCCGCCGCCCAGGGTCGATCCCCCGGTGGCGCCGGTCATCGCCCGGCCCATCGGATCGACCGGGCTGCGCAGCGTGCTGCCCAGCGCGCTTTGCGCTGTGCCGGTTGCGCCGCCCTGGCCGATCGTGGTGCGGCGGCTGGTGCCAAAGCCGCCGGCCATGCCAGTGCTGTTGAGGCTGGTGGCTGCCGGATCGGCAGGCGTGCCCGGCTGGGGGCGGCCCGTACCGTCGCCGCCGGGAGAGCGCACCGGGCCGATGGCGGGGCTCACCCCGGTCATCGGGCCGATGCCGGCGCCGATCGTCGCCCGGCTGCTGACCCCCGGCGGGGTGCCCGGCAGCGGCGTGCGCGAAGTGGTGTCGGTGGTGGCCTGCTGGCCCATGGCTGGCAGGCTGATGGCGGTGCCCAGGATCAGGGCAGCGGTTGCGGCAATGGCGCGCATGGTCGGGCACTCCTTGAGGATGCGTTTGCTCACCTTAACGGATCAATGCCCGCTCGTATCCGAGTCTTTTACGCTGGCGCGCAGCAGGCGCCTTGGGTGCTAGGCGGCGTGGACCAATTCCACAGCGCCACGGCTGGAGGCAAAAACCGCCAGTTCAAGGAGGCGAGGAGGCGGAATATCGGGAATATTGCGCGACGAGCCGACGCGGGAATGGCGGTTTTTGGTCCAGCCCCAAAGGGGTTGCCCTATAAAAGGCCCTGGCAGCGTTGCTCGGCCTTGCAAGAGGCCCACTCTTGCTTCGTCCTCACGCCTCGCCAGGGCCTTTTATAGGGCAACCGTGGCGTTGTGGAATTGGTCCACGCCGCCTAGCCAGCCTGCACCCTTGCCAAGCGGCGCGCTTGGTCCTAGATACGGCAAACTTTCCGACATCGGAGCCCTGACCTGCCCCTCCCGGACCTGTCCGGGGTGGCGATGGCCCCTAGGCGGAAGGGACGAGATTCATTCAGGCAGCGAAGGCAGCACGGCTATGGCCAAGACCAGCCCCGGCGAATTCTTCAATCAGGTGAAGGCAGAGGCGCGCAAGGTGGTGTGGCCCACGCGCCAGGAAACCACCACCACCGCGATTTTCGTGGGCATCATGATGCTGATCCTGGCGGTGTTCTTCCTGGGCATCGACAGCGTGTTCGGCATGATCGTGCAGTGGCTGCTCAAGCTGGCCTGATCCACAAACCTTCGTACAAGAGACCCACTTATGGCCCGCTGGTACATCATTCACGCCTATTCCGGCTTTGAAAGCAAGGTCCGCGAATCGATCATCTCCGAAGCCGAGCGCATCGGCCTGTCGCAGCTGGTCGAAGCGGTGGAAGTGCCCACCGAAACCGTGACCGAAGTGAAGCGCGGCAAGAAGATCTCGGTCGAGCGCAAGTTCATGCCCGGTTACGTTCTCGCCAAGCTGGCGATGAACGACGATATCTATCACCTGGTCAAGAACACGCCCAAGGTGACCGGCTTCCTCGGCCACAATGGCAAGCCGCAGCCGATTTCCGAAAAGGAAGCCGCACGCTATTTCGGCGCGCGCGAACAGGCCGCTGCCCAGCCGGCCCGCCAGGTTGCCGTCGATTACGAAATCGGCGATTCGGTCAAGGTCAACGCCGGTCCCTTCGCCACGTTCAACGGCGTGGTGGAAGAGCTCGATTTCGACAAGCACCGCGTCAAGGTCTCGGTGTCGATCTTCGGCCGTGCCACCCCGGTGGAACTTGGCTTCGACGAAGTCGAACTGGTCAAGTGATTGCGCGATCATCACCGGCCTGAAGTTTTACGCTCCACCCTGCCGTGATATGTTTGCCCCAGCAAGTCTGGGCGGGGGCGAACATGTCGCGATCAGGATATACAAATATCGTCGTCGAAGTTTACGACTCGGGAGCGGTCAGTGGAAAACATGGGCGTCGGCATATTCGCCCGGCGCCAGGGCAACCATTCCCTCAGTCGTTAGATGTAGAGTGTGCCGCAGAATTAGCGGACGATAATCCAGTCGGCACGCGCTTTGCGATGGACGTGAAGTTAAAATACCGGGAGGGGAAGGGTGAGCACCTCTATTCCTCGTGGCGATGGAAGCCGAAGAGGCTGTCCTAACATCTGCTGTTACGTTGGATGGCGTTATACCTTGCGTTTCCGGCAACGCCTGCTAAGGGCGCCCACTTCGCGGCGGGTTTCGTGCCCGCCCGATTCCGCGCGGTAGAGCAGTTTCGGCCGCTCGTTATCACCGCTTACTCTGCGGGGCACATGCCCCAACAGGATGAAAGGAGGCCATCATGGCCAAGAAGATCGAAGGCTATATCAAGCTGCAGATCAAGGCCGGCGAAGCAAAGCCTTCGCCGCCGATCGGGCCCGCGCTGGGTCAGCGCGGCGTCAACATCATGGGTTTCTGTAAGGAATTCAACGCCGCCACCCAGGAAGTGGAAAAGGGCACGCCGCTGCCGACCGTGATCACGGTCTATGCGGACCGCTCGTTCACCTTCGTGACCAAGACTCCGCCCGCCACCTTCTTCATCAAGCAGGCCGTGGGTATCAAGTCGGGTTCGAAGACCCCGGGCAAGGCTTCGGCCGGTACCATCAAGCGCTCGCAGCTCGAAGAAATCGCCCAGGCCAAGATGAAGGACCTGAACGCGAACAGCATCGAACAGGCCGCCAAGATCATCGAGGGCTCGGCCCGTTCGATGGGCCTGCAGGTTGTGGAGGGCTGATACCATGGCAAAGCAGACCAAGAAGCAGAAGGCCCTCGTCGAAAAGCTCGGCGACAACCAGAAGATCTACGGCGTGGATGAAGCCATCCAGCTGCTCAAGGATCTGAAGAGCGCCAAGTTCGACGAATCGCTCGAAGTGTCGCTGAACCTCGGCGTCGATCCGCGCCACGCCGACCAGATGGTCCGTGGCATGGTCAGCCTGCCCTCGGGCACCGGCAAGGACGTCAAGGTTGCCGTGTTCGCCCGTGGCGACAAGGCCGAAGCGGCTCTGGCCGCCGGCGCTGACCGCGTGGGCGCCGAAGACCTGCTGGAAGACATGCAGGCCGGCAACCTCGACTACGGTCGCGTGATCGCCACGCCCGACATGATGGGCCTGGTTGGCCGCCTCGGCAAGGTGCTGGGCCCCAAGGGCCTGATGCCGAACCCGAAGCTGGGCACCGTGACGCCGAACGTCGCTGACGCCGTGAAGTCGGCCAAGAGCGGCCAGATCGAATTCCGCGTCGAAAAGGCCGGGATCATCCATGGCGGCATCGGCAAGCTCTCGTTCTCGAACGAAGCGCTGCGCGCCAACTTCGACGCTTTCGTCGATGCGATCGTCAAGGCCAAGCCGTCGGGCGCCAAGGGCAAGTATGTCCGCAAGGTCGGCCTGTCCTCGTCGATGGGCCCCGGCCTGAAGATCGACGTTGCCCAGGTGCACGGCAGCTAAGCCGCACGCCGTCAAGGCAAACAGGATTTCGGGGCCGGGAGGGTTTGCCTTCCCGGCCCCTTTCCGTTGGGGCTAGAGCGCGATCGACTTTGACTGCGTCAAAGCCGGCGCTCTAGCCTTTTGATTTTCCGCATTTTCCGAGTCGGCAGGTGATTCCACCTGCCTTGAAAACGCTCTAGGCGCGCGTGCCTGGCTCGCCTAATCACAGGGCTGTGACCGTGTCTTCTGCCTCTCTCGCAGCGCCAGATCCCGATGCCGATCCTTTGGCCCCGCGCCTGGTGGACGAGGCCGAATGCGTCGCCTCGGTCTTGCTGGCGATCCTGGTGGCGCACCATATCGGTGCCACCCATGTCTCGTGGGCGGCATTCACCGGCTACATGGTCATGCGCGGCTATCCGCTGGAAACGCTGCGCCGTGCGCTGCTGCGCATCATCGGTACGGCGCTGGGCGCGCTGGCGTGCCTTGCCGTGCTGGAAAGCCCGCTTGGCGGCAACATGGTGGTGCTGGCCATGGCGATGGCGCTGGCCGGCACGGTCAGCCTCTATGGCGCGATCACCGGGCGCCATGCCTATGCCTGGCTGTTCCTGGGGCTGACCTTCGCGATGATGCTCTACGATCGCGTGGCCATGCCGCTGGCCGATCCGCGGGCCTTTGCGGTGATGCGCATGATCGAAACCCTGGCCGGCACGGCCGCCTGCATGGCCGTGAGCCTGGCGTCGGCATGGACGCTGCGCCGCCGCTGGCCGGCGATTCGCGCACCCAAGCCGCAGGGCGTGGGCTGGCGTCCCGATGCGCTGCTCCACGGCGCGCGGGGCGGCCTGGCCCTGGCCCTGCTGCTCGGCCTGGCCACGCTGTGGGATCTGCCCTCGCTGGTATCGGGCGCGATCACGATCATGGCGGTGATGCTGATTCCTGTGACGGCGGTGGACGGCCCCAATGGCCTGCGCCAAGTCAGCCGGCGGCTGTGGTATCGCCTGCTCGGCTGCCTGGCGGGTGGCGCCCTGGCGGCGCTGGTGCTGGGGCTGGCCGCGCTGCTGCATGGCCCGGCGCGGGCCGCGCTGATGCTGGCAGGCACCGCGATGGGCGTGGCGCTGGGCCGCCATCTGGAAAACGGCAACCACGGGCGCGGCTATGTCGGCACGCAGTTCACCCTGGCGGTGCTGGTCGTGCTGGTGCCCGATAGCTGGGAAGCGGCGCATATCGCCCCCGGCTTTGATCGCCTGGTCGGCATCCTGGTGGGTATGGCCGTGCTCGAACCGGTGCTGCTGCTGGGCGCAGCGCTTTCGCGGGTGCGCACGGCGGTCGTTCCGGCCAATCAGCGCAGCGAGGCAGGCGGGGTCTGAACGCTGGCGCGGGTATAGCATTCCACCACCAGGCTGATCGCTGCGCCATCGGGGCGGCGCAGCACGGCGCGGTGTGACAGCACGGTGCCGGCCGGGCATTCGGCCATGCGGCCGCGCTGCGCGGCCAGGCGCTGGCGCGTGAAATGCAGCGGCGCCACCACGGTGCCGAACGGCGTGTCGGTGCTGGCCAGGGTCTGGTTCATCGCCGGGGTTAGCCGCGCTGGCACGAACCAGTTCTGCGCGTCGGACAGCACGACATTGCCGCACGACAGGCGCACATGGCGATAGCCCAGCGGCGCATCCGCCCTCACACCCAGCGCAGCGCGCACGGCCGCAGGCGCCGCGCGCGGCGTGCGATCGGCCGCGGCATGGATCGTGGCCGGATCAGCCAGGTGCTGCACCGCGCACCATTGCGCCAGGGCCGCCGTGGCGCTGGGCTGGGCGGCGAGCGTCGCTTCCAGCGCCGGCAGGCGCGCTGGCACGCAGCCCGCCAGCGTGGTGCCCAGTAGAGCGGCTACCGCCAGGGTGCGACCGACGATCATGGCGCGGTGCATGGCGTCTTGGCGGCCAGCCAGTCGGTATCGTCGGCAAACGGCGCGGCATCGTGGTTGGCCGGGGCCACGCCTTTCACCGCAGTCTGTTCGAACACTGATGACATGTCGTTGTCGAACTTGGGAATCTGGCGGTTGAGTTCGGCCGCCTGGGCCGCGCTGATTTCCGGCAGCAGCACGCGCCGGCTCATCACCGTGCGCATCACCGTGCCGGTGAGCCCGGCCTTGCGCCAATAGGCGACACCGCCCAGCGAACGGTCCACCGGCTTGGCGTAATAGGTCCAGTCGTGCGCGGTAGCTGGTGCGGGCAGGCGCACCGTCGTGGCCCAGCAGCGAAACGCCGGGTAATCGGTGGCATAGGGCAGCGTCTGGTCCTGGTCGGCGCGGCGGCGCAGGCGATCGGGCGGACTGAAGCCGGCGCCCGGCAGGTAATAGCGATGCGCGCCATCGCCCATGTCTTCCCAATCCATGTCGCCCAGGCCTTGCGCGCTGAGCACCACGGCGCCATGCGCTTCGTCTGCTTCCCACGAAACCTTGTCGGCAACCAGCCAGTTTTCCTGCGCTTCCCAATACTTGCGCAGCGCCCGTTCGGCGTCGACGGCGGGCAGGCTGCTCAGATAGCTGCGGATCACCAGCGCTTCGTCACCGCGCAGGATATGGCGCGCGCGCACTTTGGCACGGGCAGACAGCCCCGCGCTGGCATCGATATCGAGCACCGCCACCATGCGCGGCAGCACCGGTGGCGGCGTGGGCAGCGACAGGATCGGCGCGCCTTCGGCCGTGATCGGCAAGCCCTGGCGCCACGGCGGCGGCAGGATCATCGCCAGCGAGCGATCGCCCAGCCGCGTGCCGTCGAGCAGCATGGGCTTGCCGGCGATGGTCGCGCGCACCACGACATGGTCGAACAGCGCGGCATTGGGCAGGCGATCGGCCAGGCCATCGCCCCCCTTGGTCTGGATCAGCAGCGGCTGCGCCTCGATATCCAGTTCGCGCAGCAGCGCCAGCAGCAGGGCGGTCTTGCCCTTGCAATCGCCATAGCGGCGCTGCCACGTGGTATCGGCATCGGCCGGGGTCAGGTTGGCGCCATCCATGCCGACATAGACATAGCGCACCTGTTCTTCCACCAGGCGCAGCGCGGCTTCGGCGCGGCGGGCGGGATCGGGCGATGCGGCCGCGATCCGCGCTACTTCGGCCTTGAGCGGGCTATTGGCGGCCAGCCGCGCGGCCTTGTCATAGAGAGGGAACAACCGGCGTGAAAAATCGGGCCAGCTGGCATAGTTGGTGAATTCCACCAGGCGGCGCAAGCCATAGCGCGCCGGCGCGCCCTGCGGCACGTCGGCCGGCGGATCAGGGTCGTGCAGTTCCAGCGCGATGCCGTCCAGCTTGCCGCCGCCGGGCAGCGGGGTGGGGGCAAGATCGGGCGTTGTCTGCCAGCGCATCGCCTGGCCCTGCGGCCACGACACGCGCAGGCGGAACGTGCCCGTGGCACTGGCCTGCGGCATGATATAGAGATCGCCGCGCGCATCGCTCAGCGTCGGGTCGCGCGCGGTCAGCGTGGTGGCCAGTTCCACTTCGTCCCCCACTTCCAGTCCGGGGATCTGATAGGCGGCGGTCAGCCGGCCATCCAGCGTGGCCAGTTCCAGGTTCTGCTCGCGCTGCATCACCGAAAAGGTGGCGGTATGCGTCAGATCGCGCATCGCCCCGGCGTGGAACACGCGGAGGCGGTGCAGCACCATGCGCCCGGCATCGGGTGACCAGGTCAGGGTAAGGTTGCCGGCGGCCAGCCCTTGCGGCTTCACGATGCGATAGCGCATCGCGTTGTAGACCTGCAGGCCATCGGGGCCGGCCATGTATTGCGTGTCGCTATAGATCGCGGCGAGCGCGGCATCGGTGGCAGGCGGCGTGGCGGTGGCCGGCTGTGGCGGGGGCAAGACCCAGGGCGCCGGATCGGCCACGATCACCTCGCGCGTGGTGCTGCGCGCGGCTGCGCAGGCGGGGCTTGCTGCCAGGACCATGGCAGACGCCGTTGACAGCCCGGCCGCAATGACCAAGCCCCTGGATATGTTCACGCCGTTCCCCCATGCGGCGCGCCATGCGCCGCCCATCGGCGGGAATAATGCCCCAAGCGCCAGCCAAGTCTAGAGAGATTTCCGTCGCTTGCGGTTAGATCCCGCCGGTCACGCCCTGCCGGCCCAGCGCGGCAAGGCCGGCCATGAGATCGGCCATGCAGGCATCGATAATGCCCTGGTCGGTGGCGCGGATGACGAAATTGGCGCCCACCTTGCCTTCGCGGAAAAACGGGTAGGAGCCGATCTGGCAGCCTTGGTGGGCCTGCTCGGTTTCGCGCAGCAGATCGGCCACTTCGCTTTCGGTCACCCAGCAGCCGATCGTGCCAGACAGCACCGGCAGCCCGCCTTGCAGCGTTCCGGTCAGTGCCGCCAGCATCTCTGCCGCAATGTGCGGCACGCCAGCCAGCAGGTGGATATTGGCCACGGCAATGCCCGGCGCGCCCGACAGCGCGTTTTCGATCAGCGTGGCGCCCGCTGGCACCCGCGCCATGCGCAGCCGCGCTTCGTTCACGCCGCCGCGCGGGCCGTAATAGTCTTCCAGCATCGCGCGGGCGGCCGGGTGGATCACCACCTCCACCCCCAACGCGGCGGCCACCGCGTCCACGGTGATGTCATCATGGGTGGGGCCGATGCCGCCGGTGGTGAACAGGTAGTCGTTGCGCGCGCGCAGCGCGTTCACCGCCTCGACGATCGCGGCCATGTCATCGGCCACCACGCGCACTTCCTTGAGGCGGATGCCCTGGACGTTGAGCCAGGTGGCAACCTGGGCGATGTTCTTGTCGTGGGTCCGGCCAGAGAGAATTTCATCGCCGATCACCAGCAGGGCTGCGGTCCAGATGCGGGCGGGGTCTATGCGGGATGCGTCGCTCATCGGGGCGTATCGATAACGCAATCGGGCGCGGGCGCAAGCGGCTGGGGCGCACGGTCAAAGCGTAGTACGCCATCCTCCAGGGGGTCTTTGGCCAGAAACGCGCGATCGGCGAGGTAATCGTGATTGAGCCGCCAGCGCCGGTCGGTGCTGCTGCGCGGCAGCATGGCTTGCCCACGCAGCAGATAGCCCGAGGAAAACGCGGGCGTATCGTCCATTTCCAGGCCATGGTCTGCCCCCAGCACAGGGGTGGCCACGTGCGTCCCGGTGCGCGCCATGTGGGCGAGCACCCGCGTGGTGAACGTGGCCACCAGATCGGCGCGCAGCGTCCACGAGGCGTTGAGATAGCCGAACACCTGCACCAGGTTGGGCAGGTTCGACAGCATGCAATCCTTGTAGTTGACGTGATCGGCCAGGTTCACCGCCACGCCATCGCGGCTGAGCGCGATCTTGCCGGCCACGGCCAGTTTCAGGCCGGTGGCCTTGACTATCACGTCGGCCGGCAGGCGCTGCCCATCGGCCAGCACCACGCCGCCGGCCTCGATCCGGGCGATGTGGCCAGTGACCACTCTGGCTTGTCCGGCGCGGATCGCGGCAAACAGATCGCCATCGGGCACCAGGCACAGCCGCTGCTGCCACGGGCCATAGGGCGGGGTGAACGCCGCTTCGTTCCAGGCCGGGCCGAGCGCGCGGGCTGCCCGCCGCTTGAGCCAGGCGCCCACCTTGTCGGGCGCGCGGCGGGCGCGGTTGTAGAACCAGGCACCCAGGCGGATGTTGCGCGCCCGCACCAGCCGCGCGGCGAGGCGGGCCGGGAGCACGCGGTGCAGAAGCTGCGCGAGCCGGTCTTGCCGTGGGCTGGCAATGAACCAGGTGGGCGTGCGTTGCAGCATGGTGACCTGCGCCCCGCGCTGCGCCAGTGCCGGCACCAGCGTGGCCGCCGTGGCGCCCGATCCGATCACCACCACCTGCCTGCCCGCCACGTCCAGATCTTGCGGCCAGAACTGCGGCAGCACGATCGGCCCGGCAAAGTCCTGCTCGCCAGCGAGCGGCGGATCGTGCGCGGCATCGTGATCGTAATAGCCCGAGGCCAGCACCAGGAACCGCGCCGTCAGGCGCTGCTCCGCCCCCGCTGCGTCGATCAGTACCAAGCGCCAGCAGGCGGCGGCACTGTCCCAATCCGCCGCCGTCACGCGGGTGTTGCGGCGGATGTGCCGGTCCAGATCGAACAATGAAACGGTTTCGTTCAGATAATCGCGGATCGCCGCGCCATCGGCAATGGCATCGGCGCCGCGCCACGGGGCAAAGCCGAAGCCCAGCGTGTGCATGTCGCTATCCGATCGCACGCCGGGATAGCGAAACAGATCCCAGGTGCCGCCCAGGCTGGCGCGCCGCTCCAGCAGGGCAAAGCGGTGGCCGGGGCAATCGCGGGCGATGTGGGCGGCCATGCTGATGCCGCTGATGCCCGCGCCGATGATCGCCACATCCAGATCGGGCGCGTGTATCGTCATGGCCATGGACGTAAGGCTTTGCCCGGCTTTTGCCAGCACGATTGCGCTTTTCCCGTGCCATTGCCACATAGGCCGCCATGACGATCATTGCCGCGCGCCGCTATGTGCCCGATCCCACTGGCCGCTCGGCCGTCCGCATACCTGGCCCGCTTGCCCTGGGCGACAGGTTCTCCGCCGTGCCCGACGGGGCATTCGACTGGATTGGCCTGTGCGAGCCGTCGCACGAGGAGATGGCGCAGGTGGCCAGTCACTATGGCCTGCATCCCCTGGCGGTGGAAGACGCCCTCAACCCCCAGCAGATGCCCAAGCTGGACCAGTACCAGAAGCACCTGTTCGTGGTGGCGCGCACCGCCACGCTGGAGCCGGGTGAGACGCTGGCTTATGGCCAGACGGCGTTTTTCCTGGGCGCCGATTTCATCATCTCGGTCCGGTTCGGCTCCAGCCGGGCGCATCTGGGCCTGCGGGACAAGCTCGAGGCTGATCCCGAGCGCCTGGCCGAAGGCGCCGACTATGTGCTGCATGCCGTGCTCGATTTCATCGTCGATGGCTATCTGCCGATCATGGAGCGCCTGGAAGCCGTGGCCCACGCCATGGAAGAATCGGCGATCGACGTCTTTCCCGAACAGCAGACGATCCGCCGCATCTTCCGCCTGCGCCGGCAATTGCGCCGGTTCGAGCGGATCATCGGCCCGATGGAGGAAGTGTGCCAGCGCCTGGCCGAATCCCACGTGGCGCTGATCGATCCCACCGCGCGCATCTGGTTTCGCGATGTGCTCGACCATGTGCGCCGCGCCATGGCGCGCCTGCGCGGGTTGAAGAAACGCTGGCCGCGATCGTCGAAACCGCCAGCCTGCTCGAACAGCATCGCCAGGGGGAAATGACGCGTCAACTGGCGGCCTGGGCGGGCCTGCTCGCCGTGCCCACTGCCGTTGCCGGCATCTATGGGATGAACTTCGAGTACATTCCTGAACTCAAATGGCACTATGGCTATTTCTTCGTCTGGGGCGTGATCCTGACGATATGCGGCGGGCTCTATTGGCGTTTTCGCCGGATCGGCTGGCTGTGACCGGCTGATTCCGGCCCGCATCGCGCATCGCCCCCCTCTCGCATAATCCCCTATGCCGGCATCGGCGCAGGCTTAACGCGCCATGGTCCATGCACTGCGAAAGGCCGCGCCATCTGTCGCGCGGGATGATGCAAGGCAAGGGTGGCTCTCACATGTCTGTTTTCGGGTCTTTGCGAATTCGCACCATTTCCCTGCTGGGCACGCTGCTGCTGGCCCTGGCAGCCGTAGGCAGCGCGGCCATGGCCATTTCGGCCACGAGCAGCCTGGGCAGTCGGTTGACCGGAATGTCAACCGACACGGTTCCCACGCTCACCGCGCTGACGCAGTTGCGTGGCATGCTGGGCGATCTACGGCTGACCATCGCCAAGCACATCCTGTCGAACGAACTGACCGAAACCCGCCGCCTCGATGCCGAGTTCGACCAGCGCGTGGCGGATTTCGACAAGGCCCTGAACGACTATCGCGCCTTGCAGGAGCCGACCGGCGATCAGGACGAACTGAACGCCGTGGGTGAACTGCAGCAGATCTTCCACACCTGGGTCAAGGAAGCCCGCCCGGTGCGCGACTATTCGCTGCAAAACCGCAACGACGAAGCCTATAACCAGTTTCGCGACCGGATGAATCCCCTGGGATTGACCATGGGCAAGCGCATTGCTGGCCTGGCCACGCGGAATGCCACGCTGGCCAAGGCAGACACCGCAGCGGGCGTGGCCCAGGCAGACCGTCTGCGGTCCATGGCCGTGGGGGCGGGTGTGCTGGCCGTGATCGTTGCTCTGGGCGTCGCCCTGCTGTTCCGGTTGCGCGTGTCGAACCCGCTGATGCGCCTGTCCGAGGCGATGCAGGACATGGCATCGGGGCAGATCGATCGCAGCATCCCGGGGCATGAGCTGACCGACGAAGTGGGCGAGATTGCCCGTGCGCTGGAAGGGATCAAGGATTTCGTGGCGCGGCGGGCGGCGCGTGCGGGGGAAGAACGCATGGCGGTGCAGCAGCAGGTGGTGGGCGCGTTGGGCGCGGGGCTTGCCTCGCTGCGCGAAGGGCGCCTGCAGCACCGCATCACCGAAACTTTCCCCGGCGATTACGAGCAGCTGCGCGTCGATTTCAACCAGTCGATGGCGACCTTGGCCGATGCCCTTGGCCAGGTGACCCAGGCCGCGCAGGGCGTGCGCGTGGGTGCCAGCGAGATCGCATCGGCCAGCCACGACCTGTCGAGCCGCACCGAAAACCAGGCCGCCGCGCTGGAAGAATCGGCGGCTGCCGTGCGCCAACTGAGCACCACCGTGGCGCAGACCGCGCAGACCGCCAAGGACGCCAGCGACACCGCGCGGCAGACCCGCCATGAGGCGCGTGCCAGCGGCGAGACGATGACCCAGGCCGTCTCGGCCATGGAAGACATCGCCAAGTCGAGCAACCGCATGCAGGAAATCGTCGCGCTGATCGAAGGCATCGCGTTCCAGACCAACCTGCTGGCGCTCAATGCCGGGGTGGAAGCGGCCCGCGCCGGGGACGCTGGCAAGGGCTTTGCCGTGGTTGCCAGCGAAGTGCGCAGCCTGGCGCAGCGATCGTCCGAAGCGGCCAAGGAAATCACCGCGATCATCCGCGAGAGCGATCGCGACGTGGGCAATGGCGTGCAGATGATCGGCGAAACGCAAAGCGCGCTGGGCCAGATCGTGGAGCGCACCTCGCGCCTGTCGGAAATGATCGAGGCGATCGCCCGCTCGGCCGAAGAGCAGGCCGGCGCGATCGGCCAGGTCGATACCGTGGTATCCGACATGGACCGCATCACCCAGGCCAACGCCGCGCTGGTGGAAGAAGCCACGGCCGCCTCGCGCAGCCTGTCGAACGAAGCCAATGCCCTGGGCCAGCTGGTTGGCCAGTTCGACCTGGGCACCGGCCATGCGCCCGCCGGCCATACCCGCCTGGCGGCCTGAGCCAGCTGTGCAACTAATCGGGTGACATTCACCGCCCTTGCGCGTTAGCCCCGTGCTTCGTCACGACAACAGGGGACCTGACCGCGCATGGCCGGTGGATCGACACGCACCATTCTGATTGCCCTGGGGGCCAACCTCGGGATTGCCGTGGCCAAGTTCGTGGCTGCCGCCTTTACCGGCTCTTCCGCGATGCTGACCGAAGGCGTGCACAGCATGGTCGATTCGACCAACCAGCTGTTGCTGCTGCACGGCCGCTCGCGCGCGGTGAAGCCGGCCGATGCGCTGCATCCCTTCGGCTATGGCCGCGAGCTCTATTTCTGGAGCTTCATCGTCGCGATCCTGGTCTTTGCCCTGGGCGCGGGGGTTTCGGTATTCGAAGGGGTGATGCACATCCTGCATCCCGAGCCGGCGGAAAGCCCGCTGATCGCCTTTGCCGTGCTGGGCGTGGCCTTTGGCCTGGAAGGCTGGTCGATCCTGGCGGCGCTGGGCGATTTCAACCGCGGGCGGCGCGGCACGGTCTGGGCCGCGATCCGCGATACCAAGGATGCGCCCACGCTGGTCATCCTGCTGGAGGATTCAGGCGCGCTGGTCGGCCTGGTCGTCGCCGCGCTGGGCCTGGGCCTCAGCCTGCTGACCGGCAATCCGCTGTGGGACGGGATGGCCTCGGTGGTGATCGGGCTGGTACTGGGCGCGCTCGCGCTGATCCTGCTCTATGAAGCCAAGGGCCTGCTGATCGGCGAAAGCGCCGATCCCCAGCTGGTCGCGGCGATCCGCGCCACCGCAGCTGCCCACACCGGGGTGGTGCGCGTGCACGAAGTGCTGACCGTGCACAGTGCGCCAACGATGGTGACCGTGATCATCAGCGCCGATTTCGACGACACGATCACCGCGCGCGACGTGGAACGCATCGTGCTGGCGATCGAGACCGATGTATCGAGCCGCTTTCCCCTGGTGGCGCGGGTCTATGTTCGCCCGCGCGACAGCGCGACCGAGGCCCTCGACGGCTGAACAGCGGGGCGCTCAGGTGGTCAGGCGATCACGCCATAGAGGTCGTGGGCATCGGCCTCTTCCACCACCACGTCGACGAAATCACCGGCCTTGAGGCTGGCTGGCACGTTGCGCAGATAGACCGCGCCGTCGATTTCCGGGGCATCGGCCTGGCTGCGACCAGTGGCGCCGATATCGCCGTCTTCGTCCGGCTCGCCGACGTCATCAATGATCACGCGGATCGTGCGGCCAACCTTGGCCGCCAGGCGCGCGGCGCTGATCGCCTCGGTCTTGGCCATGATCCGGGCATAGCGCTCTTCCTTGACCGCGTCGGGCACGGCATCGGGCAAGGCATTGGCCGCCGCGCCTTCGACCGGTTCGAACCGGAAGGCGCCGACGCGATCGAGCTGGGCTTCATCGAGCCAGTCGAGCAGGTACTGGAAATCCTCTTCGGTCTCGCCGGGGAAGCCGACGACGAAGCTGGAGCGGATCGCCAGATCGGGGCAGATCTCGCGCCAGGCCTTGATGCGGTCGAGCACCTTGGCTTCGTTGGCCGGGCGCTTCATCGCGCGCAGCACCTTGGGGCTGGCGTGCTGGAACGGGATATCCAGATAAGGCGTGAGCAGCCCTTCCGCCATCAGCGGGATAACCTGGTCGACATGCGGATAGGGATAGACATAGTGCAGCCGCACCCACGGCACCTGGCCATCGGGCGTGCGCAACTGGCCCAACTCGCGCGCCAGGTCGGTCATGTGGGTGCGCACCTCGCGGCCTTTCCAGGTGCGTGTCTCGTGGCGCACGTCCACGCCATAGGCCGAGGTATCCTGGCTGATCACCAGCAATTCGCGGGTGCCGGCGGCCACCAGCTTTTCCGCCTCGCGCAGCACGGCATCGATCCGCCGGCTGGCGAGCTTGCCGCGCAGGTCGGGAATGATGCAGAACGAGCAGGCGTGGTTGCAGCCCTCTGAAATCTTGAGATAGCTGTAATGGCGCGGGGTGAGCTTGACCCCGCCCATGTCGTCCAGCGCCTGGGGGATCAGGTCGAAATAGGGGCCCATCGCCGGCGGCGCGGCTTCGTGTACCGCTTCCACCACGGCTTCATACTGATGCGCGCCGGTCACGGCCAGCACATCGGGGAACCGGGCGCGAATCACCTCGGCCTCGTTGCCCATGCACCCGGTCACGATCACGCGGCCGTTTTCGGCAATCGCCTCGCCGATCGCGGCCAGGCTTTCCTCCTTGGCCGAATCGAGGAACCCGCAGGTATTGACCAGCACGACATCGGCCCCGGCATAGTCCGCGCTCATGGCATAGCCATCGGCGCGCAGGCGGGTGAGGATGCGTTCGGAATCGACCAGCGCCTTGGGGCAGCCCAGGCTGACCATGCCCACGCGCTTGGGCTCGGGGGCGGGGGTGGCGGAATTTTCGCGGGAATCGGGGGGGAGAGTGGCCATTGTGCGCGCGCCCATACGCGCAAAAGGCGCGCGCGTCACCTCATCATGGCTTTTCCCCGGCCTTGCTGGGCTTGGGCGGCGATCGCTGCGACGGATCGTGGAAGGAAAACGATGATTTCCTGTCGCATGTTTGCGCTTTGCGCGCGCTGGGTCTAGGCACAGGCACACACGGGGGCGTGGCACGGGAAAGAGGTGCAATGGGTCCGGTAAACTGGTTTGCAGTGATTTTGGCCGTCCTGGCGGCGCTGGCGGTGCAGGGCCTGTGGTATGGCCCGCTCTTTGGCCGGGCGCGCCTGGCCGAAGTTGGACCGGGCGGGCTGGGCCTGCGCATGGCCCCCTGGCGCACGCTGGCGATCACCGCGGGCCTGCTGCTGGTCAGTTCCACAATGATGGGCCACATGTTCGCCCGCGTCGGCGCGGCCACGCTGGCGGCCAAGCCCTGGCTGTTCTTCATGATGTCGGGCGGCCTGGCCGGCGCCTTTGTCATCCCCGGGCTGTGGATTGGCTATACCCAGCAGCGCACCTCCACGCGCCTGGCGATGATCGATGCCGGCTGCGTCATGCTGTGCTATCTGGCTATGGGCACGGTGTTCTGGCTGCTCGGCCGGTTCTGATATTCTAGAGTCGGCGTAAGGCCTCGCACCTCCCCCCAACCCTCTCCTCTAAAGAGGATGGGGAAAGCGGCGTTAAAGCCCCATCCTCTTTAGAGGAGGGGGTTGGGGGTGGTGGAAACCTCCCGCAGCCTTTCCCGCTACAACCGCACCGGCAGATAGGGCGCCGGATCGCGCGGCACGTTGTCGCGGCGCAGTTCGAAATGCAGTGTCGGCTTTTGCGCTTCGCCGCTGCGGCCGATCCGCGCGATCGGCTGGCGGGCAGTCACGCGCTGGCCCTCCACCACGTCAACCCGGCCAAGATAGGCATAGGCGGTAACCCAGCCGCCGCCATGGTCGATCACGATCAACTGGCCAAAGCGCTGCGGCTCCGTGCCGGCGAACAGCACGCGACCAGCGGCTGCGGCATGAACCGACATGCCGGTAAACGCGGCCAGGTCGATGCCGTTGTTGGCCCGTCCCTGCGCCTGGCGCACGCCAAAGCGCGCCACGATCGTGCCTGATGTGGGCCAGGACAGGCGCGGGGCGCCAGTCTCGCGCTGGTGTGCCGGGGCCGTTTCGGGGGCCGGGCGCAGCGGCGGCGCGGGACGTGCGACAGGCGCCGGGCGGGGTGCCGGCCGAGGCACTGGCGCCGGGCGTGAAGCAGGGTGGGGGGAAGGCGGCACGGCGTCACCTGCTGGCGATGGCCGGCGCAGCACCTGGCCCTGGGTAATCAGATAGGGCAGCGGCACGCGGTTTTCCGCGGCCAGCGCCGCCATCGAAACGCCCATGCGGCGGGCAATCGCGGCAAAGGTATCGCCCGGCTGGACCACATAGGTCCAGGCGATGATCGGGCTTTCATAGGGCGGCGGCGGCGGCGGTGCGGACGGGGCGGGCGGCGCAGCCAGCGATGCCGACGGCAGCAGCGCGAGCAGCAAGCTCAGGCCGCGCCGTTGCATCCGCCCCATGGCGTTCAGCCCTGCGGCACCAGGCGGGTAAGCCCGCCCATGTAGGGTGCCAGCGCCGCCGGCACCTCTACCGAGCCGTCTTCCTGCTGGTAGTTTTCCAGCACGGCCACCAGCGTGCGGCCCACGGCCAGGCCCGAACCATTGAGCGTGTGGACGAATTCGGTGCCCTTGGCATTGTCTGGCCGATAGCGCGCGTTCATCCGCCGCGCCTGGAAATCGCCGCAGTTGGAGCACGAGGAAATCTCGCGATAGGCATCCTGCCCCGGCAGCCACACTTCCAGGTCATAGGTGATGCGGGCAGTCGCGCCCATGTCGCCGGCGCACAGCAGCATCTTGCGATAGGGCAGGTCCAGCGCCTGGAGCACCGATTCCGCCGCCGCCGTCATCCGTTCGTGCTCGGCGGCCGAATCCTCGGGCTTGCAGATCGTGACCAGTTCCACCTTGTCGAACTGGTGCTGGCGGATATAGCCGCGCGTGTCGCGACCGGCGGCACCGGCTTCGCTGCGGAAGCACGGGGTCAGCGCGGTCATGCGCAGGGGAAGCGCGCTTTCGGGCAGGATCTGTTCGCGCACGGCATTGGTCAGCGAGACTTCGGCCGTGGGGATCAGCCAGCGCCCGTCGGTGGTGCGGAACAGGTCGTCGGCAAACTTGGGCAGCTGGCCCGTGCCGAACACCGCCTCGTCCTTGACCAGCAGCGGCGGGGCGCATTCGACATGGCCGTTCACGCCGGTCTGGTGATCGAGCATGAACTGCGCCAGCGCGCGTTGCAGGCGGGCCATCTGGCCGCGCAGGAAGGTAAAGCGTGCGCCCGAAATCAGCGCGCCGGTTTCAAAGTCCAGGCCGAGCGCCGGCCCCAGATCGGCGTGTTCCTTGGGCGCAAAGGCAAAGCTGCGCGGGGTGCCCCAGCGGGCCACTTCCACGTTACCGGCTTCGTCTTCCCCCTCGGGCACGGCATCGGCGGGCAGGTTGGGCAGGGCGGCCAGCGCGGCCAGGCTTTGCGCGGAAAGCTGGCGTTCTTCCTCTTCCAGCGCGGGCAGCGTGGTCTTCAGCGTGGCGACTTCGGCCTTGAGCGCTTCGGCGGTGTCCTTGTCACCCTTGGCCATGGCCGCGCCGATCAGCTTCGAGGCTTCGTTGCGGCGGCCCTGCGCCTCCTGCATCCGCGTGGCCACCTCGCGGCGGCGGGCGTCGAGCGCCAGGATGTCGGCAGAGACGGGGGCCACGCCACGGCGAGCGAGGGCGGCGTCGAAGGCTTGCGGGTTTTCGCGGATCAGGCGGATATCATGCATGGTTGCCGGGCTATGCCCGCAAGGCTGCGCGGATGCAATCGGCCCGATGCGATGAGACTTGCCGGAAAAGGGCAGATCAGGAACAAGGCGCGCATGACGCAGACCCCGCACCGCCTCGCTCTTCAGGTTGCCGATCATCTTGGCATCATCACGCTTGCCCATCCGCCGCTCAATTTCCTCTCGGTGGAATTGCTGGGCGAGATCGCCGATGCGGTGGAGGCCTGCGATGCCGATCCGCAGGTGCGCGCGATCGTGCTGCGCGCGCAAGGCAAGACCTTTTGCGCCGGGGCAGACCTGGTTGGCGGCGCGGCCGGGGAAAGCGGGCCCGATGGGCTGGCCGCGATCCGCCGGCTCTATGACCAGGCGCTGCGCCTGTTTGGCCGGCGCAAGCCGATGATCGCGGCAGTGGGCGGCGCGGCGGTGGGCGCGGGCTTGGGCCTCGCCTTGGCCGCCGATTTCCGCATTGCCAGCCCGGCAGCGCGGTTTTGCGCCAATTTCGTGGCGCTGGGCTTTCACCCCGGCTTTGCCATCAGCCACACCCTGCCGCGCGTGGTGGGGGAACAGCGCGCGGCGTGGATGATGCTATCGGCCGAACGGGTAAAGGGAGAGCAGGCGCTGCAATGGGGCCTGGTCGATCGCCTGGTGCCGGCGGAGGAACTCGATGCGGCGGCGCTGGCCATGGCCGGCGCCGTGGCCGCCAACGGGCCGCTGGCCCTGGCCGAGGTGCGGGCCACCCTGGCGCGCGGCCTGGCGCAGGAGGTGGCGGCCACGCTCGACCACGAACTGGCGCGGCAGGCGCTCTTGCGCGAAACCGCCGATTATGCCGAAGGGGTGGCAGCCGTGTTCGAGCGGCGGCCAGCCCGTTTCACCGGGGCGTGATGCTGCGGCTGCGCTGCCCAAGCGGGATTAGGCCTGGTGCAATTGCTGGCGCAGGTCCTGCAGCGTGCCGGTGATGTGCGCGGCGGCCAGTTCTTCGGCACGGGCGGCATCGCGCGCCAGCCAGGCCTGCAGCAGGCCGTTGTGTTCGTCATGGGCGCGGTCGCCGCGTCCGGCCGGGGCGAGATGGGCCACGGTATAGCGTTCCGACAGGAACTGCAGTCGCTCGATCAGTTGCACGGTCAGCACGCGGCGGCAGGGCCGGGCCAGCGCAACGTGGAACTCGCGGTTGCGCATGGCCACCTGCTCGGCCTGGCCGGCGGCGGCCTTGTCCAGCGCGTCCATCGCGGCGGTGGCGGCGGCGCGTTCGGCGTCGGTGGCGGCCCGTGCCGCCAGGCCAACCGCCGCCGGTTCGATCGCCAGGCGCAGGGCATAGATTTCCTCGGCCTCGTCAGCGCTCATCGCGCGGACGAAGTAGCCACGGTTGGCATGGGAAACCAGCAGGTTCTCCTGCTCCAGCCGCGCCAGCGCCTCGCGCAGCGGGATCTTGCTCACGCCAAATTCGGCGGCCAGCGCATCCTGCCGGATCGGCTGGTCCTGCGCCAACTCGCCAGAGACGACTTTCTCGCGCACGAGATCGAAAATCCGATCGGCCAGCGTGCGCACGACAAGGCTCATTCCCGCTTACTCCAGCAGCCGCGGCGATGGGGGCAATTCCTGTTCCGGCCGGGCGCGACCATATATGCCACGCGCCGGTAACCGCAATGCCTGCCGGCGCTTGATCAATGCGTGGTGCTGACCGTCCAGGTGGCGCTGGTAATGGCAGCGTGGCGGCCGATGTGGGCGGTGATCGCATCGAGATCCGCCAGGTTGGCGGTGGTCGGCACCAGGATCGCGCCAAGTTCGACCTGCGTGTCGCCATCGGTCAGCGTCTCGATCTCGCGGATCGGATAGTGGTGCATGTCGAGTTCCTCGAACAGCAGATCGCGCGCGGTGGCGACGTTTTCCGCCGCGCAGACCACGTGCACGCGATAGAGCGCCTCCGTCTCGCCCGGCGTCAGCGGGCGGCGGTTGACGGCATCGACCAGCGGGCGCAGCAGCGTGTTGCCGGCCAGCACGAAGATCGCAACCAGCACGGCTTCCGCTGGTTTGCGCGCGCCGGCAAAGCTGCCCACCGCCGCCGCACTGGCCCAGAGCGTGGCCGCCGTGTTCAGCCCGCGCACCTGCGTGCCTTCCTTCATGATCACACCGGCGCCGAGAAAGCCGATGCCCGATACGACATAGGAAATAACCCGCACCCCGCCATCCACCCCGGCAACCCGCAGGCCGAGATCGGTGAACGCGGCCGCGCCCACCGCCACCAGCACATTGGTGCGCAGCCCGGCGGTGCGCTGGCGCCATTGCCTCTCCAGCCCGATCAGCGTGCCCAGCACGAACGCGGTCGACAGGCAGATCAGGCTGGTGATCAGCCCGACCAGATCGACATCGAACAGCGCGGCGATCGAGGCCGGATAGGGCAGGGTCTGGGAGGTAACGGACATGACCGGCACCTAGATCAGCCGGCCGGAGAATGCCACCCGCCGCCCAGCGCCTCATAGAAGGCGGCGGTATCGCTCAGCCGCGCGGCCTGCGCCTGGGCCAGGGCCTGGTCGGCCTGAAGCAGGGCGATGCGGGCCTGCAGTTCGGCCGTGGGCGCCACGGCGCCATCGCGGGCCTGGCGTGCGGTCGCTTCCAGGGTATCGCGTGCCGCCTCGCGCGTATCTTGCGCGGCGGCCAGGCCGGCGGCATCGGCTGCAAGCGCGGCGAGCGTATCGGCGACGTTCTGGAATGCGGCGAGCACGGTGGAGCGGTATTGCGCGTCGGCCTGGTCATAGGCGGCGCGCGCCGCGCGTTGGCGGTGGAGCAGGGCGCCGCCGGCAAAGATCGGCTGGGTCAAGCCTGCCCCGGCCGACCAGAACGCATTGGCCGCCGACAGCAGGCTGGACCAGCCCCCGGAATTGCCGCCGGCGCTGGCGCCGATGGTGATCTGCGGCAGGCGGTTGGCGGTCGCGATGCCCACCCCGGCG
Source organism: Novosphingobium sp. GV079 (assembly GCF_003058045.1). Taxonomy (NCBI): domain Bacteria; kingdom Pseudomonadati; phylum Pseudomonadota; class Alphaproteobacteria; order Sphingomonadales; family Sphingomonadaceae; genus Novosphingobium; species Novosphingobium sp. GV079. Next base: position 22,508 of record NZ_QBUE01000016.1, read on the forward strand.
CTGGCGGCGTGCAAGTTGGCTTCGGCCGCGCGGATATCGGGCCGGTTGCGCACGAGCTGCGCCGGCAGGCTTAGCGGCAGATCGCGCGGCAGCGTTACCTGCGACAGGGCCAGCGGCGGAAGGGGTCCATCGGCCGCGCCCTGTCCGGTGAGATAGGCGAGCAGGTCATGGCTTTGCGCCAGGGCATGTTCGAGCGGCGGCAGCGCGCCTTGCGCCTGCGCCAGTTGCGCCTGCTGCGCCATCAGGTCGACGCCGGCGGCCTGGCCCACGGCCAGCTGGTGGCGGGTGATCGCCAGCAGTTCCTGTTGCAGAGCGATCACCTCGCGCTGCCGATCGACCTGTTCCTGCAGGGCGGCGTGCTGAAACGCGGTGGCCGCCACGGTGTTGATCAGAGTGATCCGCGCGGCCTGCGCCTGATAGGCTTGGGCATCATATTGGGCGCGGGCCTGTTCCACGCTGCGGCGGTTGCCGCCAAACAGATCGAGCGTGTAGCCGACATTCACCTGCGCGGTCTGGAGGCTGTAGGTAAAGCTTGAGTTGTTGGGCACCGGGGCAAGATATTGCGATCCCTTGACGCGGTTGGTGGTGGCCCCGGCATCGACCGTGGGAAACAGCACCCCGCGCTGCGCCAGCCACAGCTCGCGCGCTTGTCTCAGCCCGGCGCGCGTGGCGGCCAGATCGGTATTGGCTGCCAGCGCCCGGTCGATCAGCGCATCGAGCGCGGGGGAGCCGAAGGCGTGCCACCATTCGCCCGCCACCGCGCCCGCTGACAGCACCTGCGTGCCGCCAGCGACGCTCCCAGGCGCAGTGATCGCCGTGGGCGTGGCGGGGGCATAGGCGGTTTGCACAGGCGGCGCGGGAGCGTGGAAATCGGGCCCCACGGCACACCCGCTTGCCAGCACGCAGGCGGCCGCTGAAAGGACTTGCCGCGCGCTCATGCCGCCTGCTCCGGTTCCTGGGCCGGGCGAACCGAGCGGTTGGAAAACAGATCGATCATCACCGGCAACACGATCAGGATCAGCACCGGCGCCAGAAGGATGCCGCCCACCACCACCATGGCCAGCGGGCGCTGCACCTGGCTGCCGATGCCGGTCGATACCGCCGCCGGCAGCAGGCCGACACAGGCCGCGATGCAGGTCATCATCACCGGGCGGAAGCGGGTGCGTGCGGCATGCAGCACGGCCTGCGCCCGGTCCATGCCATTGCCGATCAACTGGTTGAAATAGGCCAGCACCAGAATGCCCTCCATCACCGAAATGCCGAACAGGCCAATGAACCCGATCGCCGCCGACACGCTGAACGGCGTTCCGGTCAGCGCCAGGATCAGCACGCCACCGACCAACGCCATGGGCATCACACTGGCCGCCAGGGCGGTGTCGCGCACCGACCCGAAGTTGAGGAACAGCAGCATGACGATCAGCGCCAGACTGATCGGCACGACCACTTCCAGCCGGGCGAGCGCGGCCTGGAGATCGCCGAATTCACCCACCCATTCGATCCGGCTGCCGGGCGGCAGCTTCACTTCGGCCGCGATCTTGTGCTGCGCTTCCAGCACCGCGCTGCCCAGGTCGCGCCCGCGCACCGAGAACTTGATCGGGATGTAGCGCGACTGGTTTTCGCGATAGATGAAGGAATAGCCTGACACGAGGCTGACATCGGCCACGGTCGAAAGCGGTATCTGGCTGACCCCGCCGGTGGAATTGGGCACTGCCACCGGGATGGCGCGGATCGCGGCCAGATCCTGGCGGAACTGCGGCGCCAGGCGGATCACGATCGGGAAATTGCGGTCAGAGCCATATTCATAAAGGTTGCCCGCCGCTTGGCCACCGATCGCGGCCTGGACCACGGTGTTGATGTCGCCGGGGGCCAGGCCATAGTGCGCGGCCTTGTCGCGGTTGATCTTGATGTTCAGCGTGGGCTGGCCCAGCGCATCGAACACCGACAAGTCGGTAATGCCGGGGATCTTGGCCATGATGGCCTTGATCTGATAGGCAGTTTTTTCCAGCGCCTGCAGATTGTTGCCATAGAGCTTGATCGAGTTGGCGCCCTTCACGCCGCTCGCGGCTTCCTCGACATTGTCTTCGATGTTCTGGCTGAAATTGAACTCCACGCCGGGGAAGGGTGCGGCGAGTTCGGCATTCACCTGGCGGGTCAGCGCTTCCTTGGTCACGCCCTTGGGCCATTGGCTGGCCGGCTTGAGCGGCACGTAGAATTCGGCATTGAAGAAGCCGGTGGTATCGGTGCCGTCGTCGGGGCGGCCAAGCTGGCTGATGACGGTCTTCACCTCGGGATACTTCATCAGCATGTGCCGCATGCGGTTCACCTGGCCTTGCGCCTCTTCCAGGCTGATCGAGGGCGGCAGGGTGGCGCGAATCCAGAAATTGCCCTCTTCCAGCTTGGGCAGGAATTCCAGGCCCAGCCCATGCATGGCGATGCCTGCTGCCAGCAGCAGCGCCGCCATGGTGCCCAGCGCCACCACCCGATTGGCCAGGGCAAAGCGCAGCGCCGGATCATAGACGCGGCGCATCGCGCGCACGATCGGCGTCTCGCGCTCTTCCTCCTCGTCCTTGAGCAGGAAGGCCGAAAGCACCGGCGCCACGGTGAACGTGGCGATCAGCCCGCCGACGATGGCATAGGCATAAGTCTTGGCCATGGGTCCGAAGATGTGCCCTTCCACCCCGGTCAGCGTGAACAGCGGCAGGAAGCCGGCAATGATGATCGCCGCGGCAAAGAAGATCGCGCGGTTGACCTCGGTGGCCGACATTTCGATGATGCCCAGCTTGCCAAAGAAGCTGGCGATGCCGCCCTGGTGATCGAGCGCGCCAGTGGCGGCAAAGCGGGCACGCGGTGGCTGGGCAAGATGGCGGAAGATGTTTTCCACCATGATCACCGTGGCATCGACGATCAGCCCGAAATCGATCGCGCCGACCGACAGCAGGTTGGCCGATTCCCCGCGCAGCACCATGATCAGGATCGAAAACGCCAGGGCAAAGGGAATCGTGGCGGCCACCACCAGCGCGCTGCGGAACGTGCCCAGGAAGATCCATTGCACGGCAAAGATCAGCGCGATGCCGAATACCATGTTTTCCAGCACGGTATGCGTCGTCACGTCGATCAGGTCGGTGCGGTCATAGATCTTTTCGAGATGGACGCCGGGTGGCAGGATGCCCTCGTTGTTGATCTTGTCGACCTCGGCCTCCACCGCCTTGAGCGTGGGCAGGCTCTGCTCGCCGCGGCGCATCAGGATGATGCCCTGGACGATGTCGTCATCGTTGTCCTGGCCGACGATGCCCAGGCGCGGCTGGTTGCCCACCTCTACCGTGGCAATGTCCTTGACCTGCACCGGCTTGCCCGCCGCCGGGGTGGCCACCAGCGTATCGCGGATATCGTCCATCGAATGGATCAGGCCCACGCCGCGCACCACCGCCGACTGCGGGCCCAGGTTGATCGTCTGGCCGCCGACATTGCCGTTGGCATTGTTGATGGCGTTGAGCACCTGGCCCAGCGACAGGCCATAGGCAACCAGCTTGCGCTGATCGATCGTGACCTCGTAGGTCTTGCTCTTGCCGGCCCAGCCGTTGACGTCGATCACGCCCGGCACCGCCTTGAAGCGCCGTTGCAGAATCCAGTCCTGGATGGTCTTGAGATCGGTGACGGAATAGTTCTTGGGCCCGACGATGCGATAGCGATAGATTTCGCCGATCGGGCTGGTCGGTGAAATGCCCGGCTGGGCGCCGCCGGGCAGGGGCGGCACTTGCGACAGGGCATTGATGACCTGCTGCTTGGCCTGGTCATAGTCATAATCGAACGTGAACTGCACGCGCACGTCCGACAGGCCGAACAGCGAGATCGTCTCCACCTTCTTGACATTCTTGATCCCCGCCAGCTGGATTTCGATCGGCATGGTGACGGTGCGCTCGATCTCGCCGGCAGACTGGCCGGGGTTCTGCGTCACCACCTCCACCATCGGCGGCACGGGATCGGGATAGGCCTCGATATTGAGCAGGCGAAAGGCAATGCCCCCGCCCACCAGGAACAGCGCCAGCAGGACCAGCACAAGCACGCGATGGCGCAGGGCCAGGGCAACGACAGGGTTCATGCGTCGCGCTCCCTCAATCCGCCTTGGCGCCACGGTCGATGAACAGGCTGCCCGCCGTCACCACCGTTTCGCCCGGCTTGAGCCCGCTCGTCACCTCGACGATGCCGCCGCCCACCTGGCCCGTGCCGATCGGGCGCAGCATCAGGCGATGGCGGCGCATGTCGGCCACCCAGACGCGCGCGGTGTCCCCTTCAAAGATCACGGCCTCTTCCGGCACGATCAGCGCCTGGCGTGCGCCGCCCGTTTCCAGCGCAAAGCTGACATAGGTTTCAGGCTTGAGCCGCCCATCGGGATTGGCGATCTGCGCGCGTACGGTCAGCCGGCGCGTGGCCGGATCGATCATCGGCGCGACATAGCTCAGCGGCGCGCGCAAGGTGGTGCCATCGGGCAGGCGCACCAGTGCCACCTGGCCCAGGCGGGCCAGCCCGGCGTCTTCCTCGCGCAGGTTGCCGACCAGCCACACGCGCGAGAAATCGGAAATGGTAAAGGCCTGGGTGGCCGCGCCGCCGGTGGCACTGGCCACGTTCTGGCCCATGCCGATCAACCGCTGGGTAACCACGCCGCCCACTGGCGCGCGGACAATCCCTTCGCCATGGCTGATGCTGCCGAGTGCGCGGCGGCGGCCCTGGGCGGCCAGCAGATTGCCTTGCGCGGCGGCAAGATCGGCATCGGCCTGCTGCGCGTCTTTGAGCGCGGCGCCCTTGTTGGCGGCCAGATCGTGCAGGCGGGCGGCATTGGCCTGCGCCACCTTGACCGCGGCGGCGGCGGTCATGATGTCGGCCTCGCTCTGCGCGGCCTCGTTGGCGGCCACGGCAAACAGCGGCTGGCCGGCGCGCACGCGGTCTCCCGCTTTGGCGAACACGCGCGTGACTTGCCCGGTGAACGGCGAAAAGACCGGCGTGGTCAGGTCATCGTCGACCGCGATCTTGCCATCGCTTTGCGTCGCATCGCCCAGCGGGCCGGTCTGTACCGTAGCAAAGCGCAAGGTATCCCACTGCGCCTGCGTGGCGGAAAAGCTACCGTCGCTGGTGGCCGGGGGCGGCGCGGGGGCAGGGTCGCCATCCAGCCCGAACATGCGCGGCGCCAGCCAGCCCCCGGCAGCGACCAGCACGACCAGCGCAGCGGCCAATTGCCATTGCACGCTGCGCGACAGAACCGGCACGGGCCGTTCCGGCTCGTCGGAGGGAAGATGATCCATCATGGCAGGCCTCGATCTTGAAATCGGGCCGGGCCTAGGCAGGCTCGCTTACATCAACCTTACGGCAAAGCGTATTCTGCCAGCGACAGAGTGAAGCACGCCCCGCCGCTGGCGGCGCGGGAAATCAGCAGGCGACCATGATGGACGTGGGCGATGCGCTGCACGATCGACAGGCCCAGCCCGGCGCCGTCGCTGCGGCGATGGTCGGCCCGCCAGAATCGCCGCGCCAGGCGCGTGGCCTCTTCCTCGGTCACGCCGGGGCCGTTGTCGGCAATGCTGATCTGCGCCGGGCGGGCAACGCTGACTTCGATCGCCGTGCCAGGCGGGGTGTGCAGCCGCGCATTGTCGAGCAGGTTGGCAATGGCCATGGCCACCAGGCCGGGGTTGCCGTGGGTCATTACCGTCTCTTCAGCGCCGAACAGCGCGATGCTGCGCCCGCCCGCCAGCACATCGGGCGTGCGATCGGCCACGACCGCCACGGCCAGCCCGGCCAGGTCGAAACGCTCGAACGCGGGCGCGGCATCGTGCTCCAGGCTGGCCAGATCGCGCAACTGGTCGAGCACGTGGGCCATCCGCGCGATCTGCGCCAGCGCCTCGTCGCGCGCCGGCTCCGCGGCCATGCGCCCCACTTCCAGCCGCAGGGTGGCAAGCGGGGTGCGCAGTTCGTGGGCCACGTTGCCGGCAAATTCCTGTTGCAGCGCCAGGGCTGCCTCCACCCGGTCGAGCAGGCCGTTGATCGCGCTGACCATGGCGGTCGCCTCGGCCGGCAGGCCCGCCGCATCGAGCCGGGCGCCCGGGTCCTGCGGGGCCAGCTGCGTGGCGGCCCGCGCCGTGTGGCGCATCCGTCGCAGCAATGGCCACAGCATGGTGATATTGGCCAACGGCATCAGCAGCAGCAGTCCCACCAGCCAGACCAGGTAATGCGCCAGGAAGCTGCGCACCACATCGTCGACCACCGCGCCAGGGCGGGTCTGGTCCTGGGTCACGACGATGCGCACGTTCTGATCGGCAAACGCGCGTGGCACGCTCAGGCCAACCAGCGGCCCGCTGGTCAGGGCTTGTTCGTGCCAGGCCCGGGGCGGCTGCGGCCAGATATCGGGCAGGAAAAACGGGCTGTGGGCCAGAACCTGCCCGCGCGCATCGATCACGGCAAAGGCGCGCCCGTCATAGCCGGTGGCATAGATCGCCATCTCCTCGCGCGGCAGGGCCACCTGCCAATGGCCGCCTGGTGCGGGGATGACATGGCGCGCCACCAGTTCGGCCTGTTGGCGCAAGGTATCGCGCTCGATCGCGCGGACGCTGCTTTCCAGCACGGTGCGTGCGGCAAAGGGCATGGCAAGGCTGGCCACCACAATGGTGATGCCCTCTACCAGCAGGATGCGCGTGAGCAGCGAGGTCGCCGCGCGGCGGACCAGCCGCTTCATGCGCGCGGCTTGATGATATAGCCCACGCCGCGCACCGTCACGATCTCCGCCTCGCCCTGCGCGGCATCGAGTTTCTGGCGCAGGCGATGGACATAGACCTCGATCGCGTTGGAGCCGAGCGGATCGTTGGCGCCGAACAGCTGGTCTTCAGCCAGGCGCTTGGTTACCACCTGTCCTTCGCGGCGCAGCAGGAGGCCGAGCAGCCCGGCTTCGCGCGCCGAAAGCGCCACAACCCGTCCCCCGACCTTGAGCGAGAGATTGTCGAGATCGAAGACCAGGTTGGCGCAGGCGATTTCACGGCCCTGGAACGTGCCGTTGCGGCGCAGGACGGCGCGCAGGCGGGCGAGCAGTTCGTCGGGCGAAAACGGCTTGGCCATGTAATCGTCGGCGCCTGCGTCCAGTCCGGCGATGCGCGCCTGCACCTCGCCCCGCGCGGTGAGCACGACAACCGCAAGGCCATGCCCGGCGCGGCGCAACCGGGCGAGCAGGGCCAATCCGTCGCCATCGGGCAATCCCCGATCGAGCACCAGCGCGGCATAGGTATTGGCAGCCAGGTACAGCTCCGCCTCCTCGCTGCTGGCAGCATGGTCGACAGTCAGCCCGGCACCGGCCAGGCACGCTTCCAGCGCACGGGCGAGGGGGGCATCGTCTTCGACAAGCAGTATGCGCATGCAGGAACCCGGTGATGTCTGGCCACAACAACGGACAGCCCGCCCGGCCCTGCGCCGCCGCTGCCGCATCAGGCGCGCGCTTGTACCTGTGCCAAACGCACGGCGCCGCAAATCCCTGCGCGATACATCCAGATTGGTATGAATTGGGCGGTCGCCGGCTGGCGTGCGAGAAGGCGACCAAGCGTGATGCAGGACATTACCTGCCATGACCATAAAATCCGGATCTGTTGGGATTTTATGGTGGGCGCGACAGGGATTGAACCTGTGACCCCACCCGTGTGAAGGGTGTGCTCTACCGCTGAGCTACGCGCCCGCCGAAATGGCGTCCCGCGGTGGTCGATCGTGTCGACCCCGGGGTGTGGAGGCGGCCTCTAACGGCGTTGCGCAACGTTGACAAGTGGGCATGTGAAGATATTTCGCTCCCCATGACCGATCCAATCGAAACGCCCGAAAACGCGGACGCCGTCGCCGCTCCTTCCACCGCACCTGCCACGTCCGGCGCCGATGTGCCGCCCGATCGCCTGGCGATCAACCCGCGCAGCGCGTTCTTTGACGCCGACAAGCTGGGCCGTGGCGTGGGCATCCGCTTCAAGGGCACTGTGCGCAACAATGTCGAGGAATATTGCATTTCCGAAGGCTGGGTGCGCGTGCAGGCCGGCAAGACCATGGACCGCAAGGGCAACCCGCTGACGCTCAAGCTCTCCGGCCCGGTCGAGGCATGGTATGAAGACCTGGGCGAAGACGCCCCGGTGGCCAAGGCCTGATCTTTGGGTTGTTCGGGTGCCGGCGTTAGCGCAGGCGCCCGATCCCCATGCCGGCGCTGCCCACCCCGGCGCCGCCGGTGCGGCTGGCAATGATGCGGCCGATGGGATCATCGTCGCGCGCTAGGCTGGCCTGATCGCGCCGCGCCGGAGCCGGCAGTGCGGCACTGGCCGCAATAGTGGCCTGCGCCATCCTGATCCGCGCCGTGGTGCGCACGGGCGCGGCCGGTTTCGGCACTGCCGTTTCCACCGCAACGCCACTCAGGAAATCCCTATCGATCGGGCTGCGCGCCGGGGCCGTCGCGCGCGTGGCCATCAACACCTGGCGCTGCACGGCCGGCTGCATCATGCTGCGCGGCGCAGCGCTCGCACTCGCCAGGCGCAGCGGCGTGGCGGTGCCGAGGTGGCGTGCTGGCGGGCGATTGTAGATAAAGCCGTCGACCGGCCAATGCGTGGTGCCCAGGCCCTGGATCGGCGCATACCACACGCGCACCGCGCTCCAGTCGTTGGCGTCGGACACATCGACCGCGCGTACATCGTTTTCCTTTTGCCCGCGCGTGCCGTTGATCGGTGACCAGTTGGCATGGCGCAGCAGCACGGTGCGCGAATCGATCACCCGGCTGACCATGGCGACATGGCCCAGGCGCATCGCGCCATAGGGATGGAAGCTCATCACCGCGCCGGGCTTGGGCGTGAAACCGCGTTCATAGCGGCCCTCGGCCTGGTCCCACCAGGTGTGCGCATCGCCGAACAGCTGGATACCTGAAACCTGCCGGGCATAGGGCACGCATTGCAGGTAAGGCAGCGCGCCGGCGGTATCGGCCGGTGCGCCATCGGATTGATCCGGGCCGGGAATCAGGGCGATCGGGGCCGCTACGGCATCCCCTGGAGCGATCATCCCGGCGATCAGTGCCGCCCCCGCGGCCAGGCCCAACGGCCCTGTTCTTGTCCACCACACCATGGCGCTGTTGTGCCGGCAAATGGTCAATGCCCGCCTGACCGGCTTGGTTAATGGCGGTTTTACGAATCGCGACCAACCGGGCCTGGTATGCAACGCCCGCTTGCCTTTGGCGCCAAGCCGGGCCAACGGGGGCTATGCGTCCCCAGGTTATCATCATCGGACGGCCCAACGTGGGCAAGTCCACTCTGTTCAACCGGCTTGTCGGCAAGAAGCTGGCGCTGGTTGACGACCAGCCCGGCGTCACCCGTGACCGTCGCTTTGGCGATGCGTCGCTGCTGGGCCTTGAATTCACCATCGTCGACACCGCCGGGTGGGAAGACGAAGATCCCTCCAGCCTGCCCGGCCGGATGCGGATGCAGACCGAAGCATCGCTGGAAGGCGCCGACGTGGCGCTGTTCGTGATCGATGCGCGCGCCGGCATCACCCCGCTGGACGAGGAAATCGGCCGCTATCTGCGCGGGCACGATATTCCGGTGATCCTGCTGGCCAACAAGGCCGAGGGCCGCGCCGGCGATCATGGCCTGTTCGAGGCGTTCTCGCTGGGCTTTGGCGATCCCGTGGGCGTTTCGGCCGAGCACGGCGAAGGCTTGGGCGACCTGTTCGAGGCGCTGCTGCCCCATTTTGCCGAGCAGGAAGCCGAGGACGAGGCAGAAGCCACCGACGAGGAGGCCGAGTACGATCCCAAGGCCGTGCTCAAGCTGGCCATCGTTGGCCGGCCCAATGCCGGCAAGTCCACATTGATCAACCGTTTCCTGGGTGAAGACCGCCTGCTCACCGGGCCGGAAGCGGGCATCACCCGCGATTCGATCGCCATCGACTGGAACTGGACCGATCCCAAGGACGGAGAAGAACGCCCGATTCGGCTGATCGATACGGCCGGCATGCGCAAGAAGGCCCAGGTGGTCGACAAGCTGGAAAAGCTGTCGGTGGCCGATGCCCGCCGCGCGATCGATTTTGCCGAAGTGGTCGTGCTGCTGCTCGATGCCACGCGCGGGCTGGAACACCAGGATCTCAAGATCGCCTCGATGGTGCTGGAAGAAGGGCGCGCCCTGCTGATTGCCATCAACAAGTGGGACGTGGCCGAAGATGCCAGCGGCCTGTTCAACGGCGTGCGCCAGGCGCTCGACGATGGCCTGGCGCAGGTGCGCGGCGTGCCGCTGGTGGCGGTTTCGGCCCGCACCGGCAAGGGGCTGGACACGCTGCTGTCGGCCGCCTTTACGCTGCGCGATGCCTGGAGCAAGCGCGTGCCGACTGCAGCGCTTAACCGCTGGTTCGACGATGCCCTGGCGGCCAACCCGCCGCCCGCGCCAGGCGGCCGCCGCATCAAGCTGCGCTATATCACCCAGGCCAAGACGCGCCCGCCCAGCTTCGTGATGTTCGGCACGCGGCTCGATCAGCTGCCCGAAAGCTATCGCCGCTATCTGGTCAACGGCATCCGCCGCTCGCTGGGGTTCGAAGCGGTGCCCATCCGGCTGACGCTGCGCAGCCCCACCAACCCGTTCGCCAAGAAATGACCCGCAACCCCCCGCGCCGCCTGGCAGATGCCCTGTGGCGCGGGGCGCGGGGCCATTGCCCGCGCTGTGACGGCGCGCGCCTGTTTGCCGCCTGGCTGCGCCCGGTGGCACAGTGCCCGGCCTGCGCGCAGGACTGGCGCGGCCATAGCGCCGACGATTTTCCGCCTTATGTGGCGATCCTGATCACCGGCCACGTCATGGCGCCGGTGATTATCGCGCTGGGCCTGCACACCACGCTGTCATGGCCGGTGATGATGGCCGTGTGCCTGACCATCACGGTGACGATGGTGCTAGGCCTGTTGCAACCGGCCAAGGGCGCGGTGATCGCGCTGCAATGGTGGCTGGGCCTGCACGGTTTTGCCGGCGCACCGGGCAAGGCCCTGGCGCCCGGCGCGGCGCCGGCGCGCGAAAGCGCCGCGATCGAGACACGTCCGCGCAACGAAACGTAATTGCTTTAACAGCTTCGTCCCTATGCCGGCGCCATGCCGCACCGGCACTTTGCTGCGGCATGGCGCGCAGGGTGGACATGAAGGCGCAATCTTTTCTTGCGCAGCAACACTTCTTCACGAAGCCGCACCCATCGCGCAAAAGGCATGGTGTTACCCCGGACACGACCAATTTCACGATCAATTTCCTGCGGAGTGTCCCCCTCATGATCCTCGCTTCCTTCCTCGCTCTGGCGACGCTTTCGGCCCCGGCAGCTCCGCTGCTGGCCGCTCCCACTGCCGCTGCTCACCCGGCCCCGGTGTGCCAGGGCGCGCCTGGCCGTCCCGCGCTGTGCCGCCCCGCTGCCGTCGCCGCGCCGGTGGCGGAACGCACCGATGCAGCCGCTGGCCGTGTCGCCGTGGTGGCCTGCCATCCCGATCCGGGCAAGAACCGCGGTTGTTTCCGCCGCACCGCCATCGGCACTGATGCCGCCCTTGCCCAGAACGCCGTGGTGCGCGAGGATGCGCGCTGAGGCGGCGGTATGATCGAGCCTGGAACCAAAGGAGCGCCATTGCGTAGCACAGCCATGCTGGCCACCCGTCTTGCCCCCTCCATCGTGCTTGTCGAAGACGATGGCCCCCTGCGCACGCTGACCGCCCGCGCCCTGCGCGAGCATGGTTATGAAGTGCGCCCGGCCGCCACCGGCGCGGAAATGTGGGTGCTGCTCGATAGCGCGCCGGCCGACCTTGTCGTGCTCGATATCATGCTGCCCGGCACCAACGGGATCGAGCTGTTCCGCAAGCTGCGGCGGTTGAGCGACGTGCCGATCATCTTCATTTCCGCCCGTGGCAGCGAGGAAGACCGCGTGCTTGGCCTGGAACTCGGCGCCGATGACTATCTCGCCAAGCCATTCGGCACGCGCGAACTGGTCGCCCGCGTCGGCGCCGTGCTGCGCCGTGGCGGGCAGGGCGGCGATGGCCTGGCGGCGGCCGAGCCGGGTGAGCGCGCCAGCGAAATCCGCTTTGATGGCTGGACGCTCTCGCTCGCCCGCCGCGAACTGCATGCCCCCGATGGTGTGATGGTGGACCTGACCGGGGCGGAGTTCGATCTGCTCGCCACGTTCGTGGCGCAGCCGCAGCGCGTGCTGGGCCGCGAACGCCTGATCGAGCTGTCGCGCACCCGCCTGGGTGACAGTTCAGACCGCAGCATCGACGTGCTGGTGTCGCGCCTGCGCCGCAAGTTGACGGCGGCCGGGGGCGAAGCCCCGATCGCGACGGTGCGCGGGGTTGGCTACATGTTCAAGGCGCAAGTCACCCGCACGTGATGCAGCGCCGCTCATGATTTCCCGGCGCCGGCTGTCGCTGCGCCGGGCCATGCGCCGCTTCGGTTTGCCGGAGCGGCTTTTGGCCATTCTGGTGCTGATGGCGGCGATCGATTTCGGCTCCAACGCCGTGCTGTTCGATCGCGCCAGCAACTTTGCCCTGCGCAGCGATGATGCGGCGCGCATTGCCGAAAACCTGGTAATCGCCAGCCGCGCGCTGGAAGCAGAAGAGCCCGCCGACCGCCCGGCGCTGGCCGAGCGATTGTCTTCACCGCGCTTTTCCCTGGCGTGGAAACCGCGCCTGGCCCACGGCGACGATGCCCTTTCGCTCGACCGGCTGCGCGCGCAGGTGCTCGATGCCGCGCCCGAATTGGCCTCGGGCGATCCGCGCTTTTCGCTGAAATCGCTCGCCTCGCCCGGATCGGTAAACGGGGCGATGCTGCTCAAGGATGGCTCGGGCGTGGTGTTCCGCACCCAGGCAAGCGAGGCCTGGACGCTCAATGCCGGACGGCTGGCGGTGCTGCTGGTGCCAACGCCCTTGCTGGTGGTTCTGGCCTGGGTGCTGTTTCGCGCCACGATCCGCCCGCTCAAGGCGCTGGTATCGGCCACCGGGCGGGTTGGCGCCGGCCCGCCCGAACCGCTGACCGAGCGCGGCCCGGACGAAGTGCGCCGCCTGATCCGCGCGTTCAACCGCATGCAAAGCCGCATCTATCGCCAGATGCTCGATCGCACGCAGTCGATGCTGGCGATCGGTCATGACTTGCGCACACCCCTTGCGCGGCTGCGGCTGCGGCTGGACGATGCCGGCATCGACCGCGAAACCCAGGCAGACATGGTCCACGACATTGACGAGATGATGCACCTGCTCGCCTCGCTGCAGGCCTATGTCGAAGGGGAAGGGCGGCAGATCCCGGCAGAGCCGGTGGACCTGGCGGCCATGGCGATGACCCTGGTGGACAACGCCTATGACCAGGGGGGCGATGCCACCTATGACGGGCCAGACCGGCTGGTGATCCAGGCGCGCGCGGTGTCGCTGCGCCGCGCGCTGGGCAATCTGGTGGAAAATGCGCTGCACTATGCCGGGCACGTGGAAGTGATCGTGCGCGCCGACGGCGATTGGGCCGAAGTGGTGGTGGCCGATCGCGGGCCGGGCATTCCGGTGGACCGGCTGGACGAAGTGACCCAGCCGTTCGTGCGCCTGGATGCGGCGCGCGGGCGCGATACCCCGGGCATGGGGCTGGGCCTGGCCATCGTCAAGCGCGCGATCCGGGCCGAAGGCGGCACGCTGATTCTCGCCAATCGCCGCCCCGAACCGGGCGAGGCCGGGCCGGTCAGCGGCCTTGTCGCCACGGTTCGTCTGCCGCGCAAGGCCGGCTACCCCGCTGCCAAGCCAGGGAAATAGTTCCTTACAGTTGCGACGGCTGCGGGCAAAGACATCCGCGTACCTCTTGCATCAAGCGCAACGGCATTCGCCCCGCGCATCAGATATTCAAGAGGAGGTACCTCCCCATGAACGAACTTATCGGCCGGGTTTTCCGTTTCGAAAAGACCGTGTTTCCGCAGAGCAGCGAGCTTTATGGCCAGCTTTCTGCCCACGGCCAGGCGCCCAAGGCGCTGATGGTGTCCTGCGCGGATTCGCGCATCGTGCCCGAGCAGATCATGCAGGCCCAGCCTGGCGACCTGTTCGTGTGCCGCAACGCTGGCAACATGGTGCCGGCCTATTCAACGATGAACGGCGGCGTCTCGTCCACGGTAGAATATGCCGTGGTGGCGCTGGGCGTGCGTGACATCATCGTGTGCGGACACTCTGACTGTGGTGCGATGAAGGCGCTGGCCGCGCCCGAGCCGCCGCAGGGCATGCCCAACGTGGTCGCCTGGCTGCGCCATGGCGCTGCGGCCGAGCATGTCGTGTCGAGCTGTTCGCCGCATTTGCACGGCAGCGAGCGCGTGCGCGCGGTCAGCCTGCAGAACATCATCGCCCAGATCGATCATCTGCGCACCCATCCGTCGGTTTCGGCGGCGATCGCGCGCGGCGAAATGTCGCTCCATGGCTGGTTCGTGGATATCAGCGCTGGCCAGGTACTGGGCCTGGATGGCGATACCGGCGAATTCGTGCCGCTGCGCGAAGATCGCCCGCTGCCGGTTGCCCTGGCGGCCGCACCGCGCTTTGCACGCGAACCGGCCCTGGCGGAGGCGGCCGAATGAGCCAGGCAGCAATCGCTGCATCGCCCGAGGCTGCCCCCGCAAGGGGCGGCCTCGTTCGCGATTTCACCGCGTCGATCGTGGTGTTCCTGGTGGCCATGCCGCTGTGCATGGGCATTGCCATCGCCTCGGGCGTGCCACCGGAAAAGGGCCTGGTGACCGGCATCATCGGCGGCATCGTCGTCGGCCTGCTGGCCGGCTCTCCCTTGCAGGTTTCCGGCCCGGCGGCGGGCCTGGCCGTGATCGTGTTCGAATTCGTGCGCGACAATGGCCTGTCCGCGCTTGGCCCGGTGTTGCTCGTTGCCGGGCTGATCCAGTTGGTGGCGGGTATTGCCCGCCTGGGCGGCGTGTTCCGCGCCATTTCCCCGGCGGTGGTGCATGGCATGCTGGCCGGCATCGGCGCGCTGATCGTGGTGGGCCAGTTCCACATCCTGTTCGATGCCAAGCCGATGTCCAATGGCTTGGCCAACCTGTCGATGATCCCGGCGCGTGTGCTGGGCCTTTCGCCGTTCGATTGGCGCGCCAGCGAAATGGCGCTGGTCCTGGGCCTGGTGACGATCGTGGGCATGCTCACCTGGGACAAGCTCAAGCCCAAGGCGCTGTCCCTGGTGCCGGGCGCCCTGATCGGGGTGGTCGCTGCCACCGTGCTCGCCGCCGTGCTCGGCCTGCCGGTGGCGCGCATTGCCGTGCCGGATTCGCTCAGCGCCGCGTTTGCCGCGCCGGGCGGCGCGTTCCTCGATCCGCTGCTGGCCAAGCCGGCGCTGCTGGTTTCGGCCGTGGCCATCGCCTTTATTGCCAGTGCTGAAACGCTGCTGTCAGCCGCCGCGGTCGATCGCATGCACAATGGCGTGCGCACGGATTACAACAAGGAACTGCGCGCGCAGGGCGTGGGCAATCTGCTGTGCGGCATGGTTGGCGCCCTGCCGATGACCGGGGTGATCGTGCGTTCTTCGGCCAACGTCCAGGCCGGTGCGCAAACCCGCTGGTCGGCCGTGCTGCATGGCGCGTGGATCCTTGGCTTTGTCGCGCTGCTGCCCTGGCTGCTGCGCGAAGTGCCGATGGCTGCGCTCGGCGGCGTGCTGGTGGTGACGGGCTGGAAGCTGGTCAGCCTCAAGCATGTGAAGCACCTGTTCACCCACTATGGCCCGCTGCCCGCGGCCATCTGGGCGGTGACCTTTGCCTTGGTCGTGACGACCGACCTGTTGACCGGCGTGCTCGTGGGCATGGCGCTGTCGCTGGTGGAACTGCTGCCGCATGTGAAGCACCTCAACCTGGGTGTTCACGCCCACGATCATGGTGACGCCACCAACGTGGAACTCAAGGGTGCGGCCACCTTCCTGCGGCTGACCAAGCTCAACGCCGTGCTCGAAGACCTGCCGGCCGATCGCCGTGTCCACCTCGATCTCGGCCGGGTCAAGGCGATCGACCACACCACTGCCGAAACCCTGCGCGAATGGCTCGCCCGCCGCCGCCAGCAGGGCAACGCGGTAACCGTCTCGGGCCCCGAGCCGATCCTGCGCGCGGTGCCCCACGCCGCCTGATCGCGCAGAGCCCCTGTCGAACTCCTGAGCCCACCCCCATCCCGGCTCATGGATGGCGCACCACGCGCCGCTGCCCCCACGGCCTCTGGCCTGTGGGGGCAGTTTCGTTGAGCCAGGCCTGCGACAACGGCACATAAAAAAAGTCCCCCGCCAGCTTGGGGGCTGGCGAGGGACAGTCGTGCGTACCTGGTGGAAAGGGCGGGTTAGAAGTTGACCGTGGCCGACAGCACCACGCGCGAGGACGAGATCGAGGCGCCGTCCTGGACCTGATACTTGGTGAAGTTGGGCCGCAGATAGGCGGCATCGGCATCGCTGATGTTGGTGTCGATATAGGCAATGCCCAGTACCACCTTGCCCAGCGCCAGGTCGGCGCCCAGCAGCCAATCGGCATAGGAACCGGTCGGCGCCACGCTGGTGCCATTGGGGCCGAGGCCGGGATTGCCCTTGGAATAGCCGAGGTGGGCCTTGAGCGTGACCGGGGTAGTCGGGATTGCGCCGCTCACATCGCCCCAGACATAGAGGTTGTCGTTCTTGGCACCGGGATGTTCGGGCGTGCCGGCGACGTAGCTGGCGCCCGAATCATACCACTGACCCAGCGCCTGCTGCTTGGGCGCATAGGCCACGCCGGCCAGTGCCGAGACCGGGCCGACGGTGCCCGACAGCTTGACGAAGGGTTCGGCAAAGTCGGTCTTGGCCGCGCCGCCCGGATACATGTACCAGGTCAGGCCAACGTCGAGCGTGGCCGGGCCGAACGACTTCTTGAAGCCGCCGATCGCGTCGAGTTCCAGGTTGGGACCGCCGAACGTGCCCCAGCCGGCCAGGTTGGAGCCCCAGGTGCCGACGTAGAAGCCGCTTTCATGGGCGATGGTGACGCCGGCCTGCAGGGCAAAGCCATTGTTGGATTGCGACACGCCGCGCAGGCGATAGTCGGTCACCACGGCGGCGCTGCCGGAAATGGTGATGGCCGAAGGCGGCGCGGTGTCTTCCGCCTTGGCCGCGGTGGCCAGGGCCATGGATGCGCCGGCCAGCGTGGCGGCCAAGGCGATACGGCCGGCCCGGCGGCGTGCAGAGCGTTGAATCATCGGAACTGTCCTTCCCTCACGGTCATCGAGAAACGGTTCCGCCTGCGTCTCGGCGCCTGCCCGTCTCGGACGATGGCAAGGGAAAGCCCGGCCATCTCCGGCAGCAGGTTGCGCCGAGATGACCGGGGTTAGGCTGCGATGCTGTCTGTTCCTTTTCCTTTATGCAACGAAGTGTTGCTGTGTTTCTGCTGTGGCTTTTACGTCACAGCCACTTATTCGGGCAGCGGGATGAACTCGTGCTCTTCGGGAACATGGGCAAAGCGGTCTTCCTTCCAGTCTGCCTTGGCCTGCTCCAGGCGGTCGGGCCGCGACGAGACGAAGTTCCAGAAGATGTGGCGCTTTTCGGGAAACGGTTCGCCGCCCATCAGCATTACCCGCGCGCCGGTCGTGCTTTCGATCACCACTTCGGCGCCGGGCTTGAGCACGATCAGTTCGCTGGTGGCAAAGCCGCCGGTCTGGCCGCCCACGCTGATCTCGCCACTCACGACATAGAGCGCGCGTTCGACATGCTCGGCCGCCACGCGATAGCGCCCGCCCGGCGCGATCACCAGTTCGGCATAGACCAGGTCCGACAGTGTCTTGACCGGCGAGGTCAGGCCATCAACCTGCCCGGCGATCAGCGTCAGGCGGGTGCCATCGACTTCGCCCGTGGGGATTTCATCCGCCTTGTGGTGGGCAAAGGCGGGATCGGTTTCCTCGGCATGGGTGGGCAGGGCAACCCAGGCCTGCAGGCCGAACAGCGGGCCGCCGCTGCTGCGCATTTCCGGGCCAGTGCGTTCGGAATGGGTGATGCCGCGCCCGGCGGTCATCCAGTTGACCTCACCCGGGCGGATCGCCTGGACCGAGCCGAGCGAATCGCGGTGCAGGATCTCGCCCTCCACCAGATAGGTCACCGTGGCGAGGCCGATATGCGGGTGCGGGCGCACGTCGAGCCCCTCGCCACCGGCAAAGGCGGCTGGGCCCATCTGGTCAAAGAAAATGAACGGCCCGACCATGCGGCGGTGGGCCGAAGGCAGCGCGCGGCGCACCTTGAAGCCTTCGCCCAGATCGCGAACCGGGGGCAGGAGGGCAAATTCGATGCCCGGCACGTCGGGGGTGCGGATGGTCATGGCGGTGTTCCCAAAGCTTGCGCCCGTGACGGGCTATGTGGCCGGTTTAAGGCGCGCAGCTATTCAAGGAAATACCGATAAGGCTGGTCGAATTGTTCAGCTTTGTTGGACGGCTTGGACAGTCCTCCCACGCCGCTGCACCAGTTGGCCCAGCACCAGGCCCAGCAGCAGAACGGCGGCCCCGGCCAAGGCGCCCGGCCCCAGCTGGGTGAGCGAAGACCACAGCATGGCGGCCGACAGCGCCATGAAGGCCAGCGGAAACAGCGGAAACAGCGGCGTGCGCACCGGCCAGTCGTGCGCCTTCATCGTGCGGCGCAGGCGGATCAAGGCAGCCATGCCCAGGATCACGAACAGCCAGTACACCGGGGTCATGTAATCGACCATCGCGCCAAAGCCGCTTTGCGACAGGCCCGATACTGCCGTCAGCAGCAGGGAAAATCCGCCCACAGCCAGCGTGGCGCGCGCCGGGGTGCCGCGTGCGTCGTGCCAATTACCAAGCGCGGCCAGCGCCGGCAGGTCTGCCGCGGCAGACGCGGTGACGCGCGAACACACGATCAGCGTGGAATTGATGCTGCTGATCGCCGAGATCGCCACGATCCCTACGGTCAGCCACGCGCCGGCCGGGCCGAACGCGGTGCGCGCCAGATCGGCGCCGGGCGCGGTGCTGGCGGCGAGGGCCGCTGGCCCCAGCCCGCGCAGCAGCGCCCAGTTCATCGCGCAATAGATCAGCATCAGCAGCGCCAGCGCCCCGATCACCACCACCAGCATGGCCCGCCGCCCGCCGCGCACCTCGCCCGACAGCGTGGCCATGTCGCTCCACCCGCCATAGGCCAGGAACACATAGATCAGCGCCACGCCCACGCTGCCGCCACCAGCCAGCGGCGCGCCGGCGGCGGGGGCCGGCACGAGCAGGCCGGCCGCAGTAACACAGGCAAAGCCGGCCGCCACCAGTGCCACCAGCAGTGCCTGGGTCAGGAAACCCAGCCTGACATGCACGAGGTTAAGCGCGGTGAGCGCCGCCACGATCGCCAGCGCCAGCACGGTGCGCCCGGCATGGCCCAGCGGCCACAGCGCGCTGGCATAGTCGGCCAACAGATGCGCCATCAGCGCGATCCAGCCGGTGTGCATGATGGCAAAGCGCGACCAGGCATAGAGCGCGGCCACGCGGCCGCCCCAGGCCCGGCGCAGGAAACTGTATTCGCCGCCCGAATCCGGAAAGGCCGCCGCCATTTCGACATAGCATAGCGCGCCCACCATGGTGACCAGCGCGCCGGCTACCCACAGCAGCAGCACATGCCCGCCCGGCGCATTGGCCGCCACGGTGGGCGCGGTCTTGAGGCTGTCGGTCGACATGACCATGCCCAGCGCCACCAGCATGGCGTGGCCGACGTGGAGATGGGCGCGTGGGCCAGAAGTGGAACGGCCGGAAGTAAGGGGGCCGGAAGGGGGCAGATCGGTCAAGCAGGCACTTTCCGCAGGCTGGGGGCCACGAGCAGCGCACCTAGTGCGCGATTGCCACAGTCCGTGCAAGGATTGGCATGTTTTGAACTGCTCATTTGACCGAATAATACTCAAGTCATTAGGTGGATTTTTCCGACGTCCAACCGATCCGGGGTTTTCGTGGCACTTTCCGTCGTTTCCTATCGCGCGCCGCTGCGTTTGGCGCTGGTTTCCCTTGGCCTCTCGGCCAGCAGCATGGCGCTGGCCGCGCCCCAGGCACCGGCACCGGCCGCCGATGCGCCGGCTGCCGACATCGGCACCAGCGGCGATGCCATCATCGTCACCGGCACGCGCGAAAGCGGCCGCCTGGCCCGGCAGAGCGCCACCCCGATCGACGTGGTCAAGGCCGATACCCTGACGGCCACGGGCCAGTCCAACCTGGTCGATTCGCTGCGCAGCGTGCTGCCTTCGTTCAATGCCCCGGCCGTGGGCTATGACGTGGGCGCCCTGGCGCGCACCTTTGCGCTGCGCGGCCTTTCGCCCAGCCAGACGCTGATCCTGGTCAACGGCAAGCGCCGGCACCTGTCATCCAGCATCTATGCCGACAGCGATCCCTCGCAGGGCTCCAATGTCGTCGATCTCGATATGATCCCGCTGGCCGCCGTGGGCCGGGTGGAAGTGCTGCGCGATGGCGCGGCGGCGCAATATGGGTCTGACGCGATTGCCGGGGTGATCAACGTCATCCTCAAGGACGATGCCAATTCGGGCGGCGTTTCGGTGCAGGGCGGCAAGTATTATGCCGGCGATGGCACCTCGATCCAGGCCAATGCCGACAAGGGCGTCGCCCTCAAGGATGGCGGCGTGCTGCATCTGTCGGCCGGCTATCGCTATCAGGATTTCACCAACCGCAGCGGCGACAGCGGCGGCGTGCAGCCGGCCAAGGTGCAGGGCATGCCGCGCTCGGTCGTGGTCAGCGGCGGCTATGACTATACCCGGCCGCTGGGTGAAACCCTCGATTTCTACAGCTTTGGCACCTATGCCTGGCGCAAGGCGCGGGCCAATGAAAACCCGCGCCAGCCCGGCTGGTTTTCCGATGCGGTCGATGCGCTCTATCCCCAGGGCTTCACCCCGCAGGAAACCTTGAACGAGCACGATTTCAGCGTGACCGGCGGCATCAAGAGCCATGGCGACTGGGCGGTGGACCTTTCCTCCACCTATGGCCGCGACACGGTCAAGCTGCGCAATATCAGCACGATCAATCCCGATCTGCTGGCCGATACCGGCAATGCCCAGACCGATTTCAACGTCGGGGGCTTTGCCGCGTCGGAATGGACCAGCAACCTCGATGTGAAGCACCAGTTCGACCTGGGCCTGGCCGGTCCGGCGACGTTCGCGTTCGGCGCGGAAAACCGCTATGAAACCTACGAGATCCGCGCCGGCGAGCCGACGTCGTACTACAGCGGCGGGCCGCAGGCGTTTCCCGGCTTTCGCCCCAGCGACGCGGCCAACGTGCACCGCAACAGCGTGGCCGGCTATGCCGACCTGACGCTGCGCCCGGTCAAGGCTTGGGAGCTTTCGGGCGCCTTGCGCTGGGAGCATTACAACGGCGTGGGCAGCCGCCTCAACGGCAAGCTCGCCAGCCGCTATGACGTGACCGACCGCTTTGCCCTGCGCGGCAGTGTCAGCACCGGGTTCCACGCGCCGACGCTGGCGCAGCAGAACTATTCGGCCACCACGGTCACCACCGGCTATGCCTCGATCCAGCTGCCGC
The DNA here is from genome assembly GCF_003058045.1 of Novosphingobium sp. GV079. Taxonomy (NCBI): domain Bacteria; kingdom Pseudomonadati; phylum Pseudomonadota; class Alphaproteobacteria; order Sphingomonadales; family Sphingomonadaceae; genus Novosphingobium; species Novosphingobium sp. GV079. The sequence goes on from NZ_QBUE01000016.1 coordinate 44,028, forward strand.
TCGGCTCGCCCGGCGCCAACCTGCTGGGCGCCCCCGCGCTCAAGCCGGAAACCTCCACCAGCGCCAGCCTGGGCTTTGTGGCAGAGCCGGTCCATGGCCTGTCGATCACGGTCGATGCCTATCGCATCGATGTGAAGAACCGGATCATCGAAAGCGCCTATCTCTATGGCGATCTGGCCCAGGCCGCGATTGCTGCCAACGGCACCACGATTCCCGCCGGGCTCGATCCGGGCAATGTCAGTGCGGTGTTCTTCACCAACGGCGTCGATACCCGCACGCAGGGCGTGGACATGACCGCCAGCTGGGTGATGCCGGCCGGCGCGCTGGGCACGATCCGCTGGGATGCGGGGCTGGCTTACGTGGATACCACGATCCGCCGCGTGCATGCCGCGCCGGCGGTCCTGGCCGATGCCGGTCTGGCGCTGGTCGATGCGGTGCAGCGCACCAATCTCACCACCGCCACGCCATCGTGGAAGGCCTCGCTGGCTGCCGCATGGAGCAGCGGCCCGTTGGATCTGACGCTGCGCAACACGTTCTACAGCAATGCGCGCCAGGCCCAGGGCTATGCCGAGCCCTATTACATCATCGATACCGGCGCGCGCGTGATCACCGATCTCGACATCGGCTATCGCGTCACGCCGCAGGTGCGCGTGGGCGTGGGCGCGAACAACCTGTTCGACGTGCACCCGCGCATGATCCCCACCGACATTGGCCAGGCGCTCAACTACGATCGCTATTCCCACGTTGCGCCCTATGGCATCAACGGCGGATCGTATTACCTGCGCCTGACGGTGAACCTGTGAGCCTGGTGATCCTTGATGGCGGCACGGGCCGCGAGCTGGCGCGCTGCGGCGCGCCGTTCCGCCAGCCCGAATGGTCGGCCCTGGCGCTGATCGAGGCGCCTGAGTTCGTGACCCAGGTGCATCAGCGCTATGTCGATGCCGGGGCCGATGTGATCACCACCAACAGCTATGCCGTGGTGCCGTTTCACATCGGGCAGGACCGCTTCGATGCCCATGGCGCGCAGTGGGCGGCACTGGCCGGCAGCCTGGCGCGCGCTGTGGCCGATGCCGCGCCGCGTGGCGTGAAGGTGGCCGGATCGCTGCCGCCGGTCTCGGGGTCTTACCGCCCCGACCTGATCGATCTGGAGCGCAGCCGCGCGGTGCTGTCGGTCTTGGTGACCGCGCTGGCGCCGCAAGTCGATCACTGGCAGGCCGAAACTCTTTCGGCGATTGCCGAGGCGGAACTCGTCGCCGATCTGATCGCGCCCACGGGCAAGCCGCTGTGGCTCTCGTTCACCTTGGCCGATGAAGACCCGGCCGCAGCCCCGCAGCTGCGCTCGGGCGAAAGCGTCGAAGCCGCTGCGGCCGCCGCCCTGCGGCTGGGCGCCCAGGCGCTGCTGTTCAATTGCAGCCAGCCCGAAGTGATGGCTGCCGCCGTGGCCCAGGCCAAGGCCGCCTTGGCCGGCAGCGGGGTGGCGATCGGCGTCTATGCGAATGCCTTCCCGCCGCAGGGCGCCGATGCCGAGGCGAACAATGGCCTCAGTCCGATCCGCGCGGATCTCACGCCCGAAGGCTATGCCGCCTTTGCCCGTGCCTGGGCGGCCGAGGGCGCCACGATCCTGGGCGGATGCTGCGGCATCGGGCCCGAACACATCGCTGTGCTGCGCAGCGAACTGGGCTAACCTGCCGGCGGTTATCCCAGCAGCGCGGGGGTGCGTCAGGCCCCCGCCTGCCCGCGCGGATAAGCGATGATCGACAGATAGCGGATCGTGCCCGGCCCCATGGTTTCCGGACCATGCTGGGCCTGGCTGTCGAACAGCAGCGTGTCGCCGGGCTTGAGGTCATAGCGCCGGTCGCCATGGCGATAGGACAGTTCGCCTTCCAGCACATGGATCAGTTCGGTGCCGGCGTGGGAAAAGCTGGTATAGGGGCTGGCCCGGTCCGACAGCGTGATCAGATAGGGTTCGATCACCAGGTCGCCGCGCATCAGGTGGCCCAGCAATTGATAGACATGGCCCGATTTGGTGCCGCGCCGATCGATCTTCACGCCTTCGCCTGCCGCCACGAACGAGCAGTCCTGCCGCTCTTCGGCCAGGGCGAACAGCGACGAGATCGGCGCGCTCAATGCCTGGGCAAGCGAGTGGATCGAGGTGAGCGAGGCGGAAATCTGCCCGTTCTCGATCTTGGAGAGCATGCCGGTGGAAAGCCCGGCGGCGGTGGCCAGATCGGCCACCGACAGATCCTGCTGGCGGCGCAACTGGCGCACACGCAGGCCCAGCGCCTTTTCCAGCGCGCGCGGATCGTTGCTGGGGGCGCCCGATCCGGTGGTCAATTGTTCGATAACTGCTTCTGAAGGCTCTGCCTGTTCGGCTTTTGCGCGCTTGGCCATATCGTCTCCTGCTGGCCCTGCATGGAACGGCGGCACGGCAAATTCAAGCTTGGCAGCCCGGGTGACGGGCCACCTTTTGACAAGGGGCGGTGCATCGGCGCATGAGCGGCGCCATGCACCTTGCCCACTTCGATATCGCCCGGTTCCTCGCCACTGCCTGGCAAAAGCAGCCCATGCTGATCCGCAATCCGTGGGGGGCGTGGCACAATCCGCTCGATCCCGACGAACTGGCCGGCCTGGCCTGCGAAACCGGGGTGGAATCGCGCCTGATCGTGCGCGGCGCGGGCGGGCCGGTGCTGGAACACGGGCCCTTGCCCGAAGACCGCTTTGCCAGCCTGGGCGCCGATCCCTGGACGCTGCTGGTCCAGGCAGTGGACCAGCAGGTGCCGCAGGTGGCCGATCTGATCGCGCCGTTCCGCTTCGTGCCCGATTGGCGGATCGATGACGTGATGATCAGCTATGCCACCGACGGGGCCGGGGTGGGGCCGCATTTCGACCAGTATGACGTGTTCCTGATCCAGGGGCTGGGCCGGCGGCGCTGGCGCGTGGGTCCGCGCTGCGATGCCGCCACGCCGCGCCAGCAGCACGCCGATCTGGCCCTGATCGCGGATTTTGCCGCCACTGGCGATTGGGTGCTGGAACCGGGCGACATTCTCTATGTCCCGCCCGGCTTTGCCCACGATGGCGTGGCGCTGGGCGATGATTGCATGACCTATTCGATCGGGTTTCGCGCCCCCTCGCGCGCCGAACTGGTGGAGGGCTGGGGCGCCCACGTCGCCGACCAACTGGAAGCGGCGGCCGATCACGAGGCCGATCGCTATGCCGATCCCGATCTCGTCCTGCAGGATCACCCCGGAGAGATCACCCCGGCCGCGCTCGACCGGCTGCACGCCATGACGCTGGAAGCGCTGGGCGATCGCGTCGCCTTTGCCCGCTGGTTTGGCCAGATGAACACCCAGGCCAAATACGCCGATACCGACTGGCGCCCCGATACGGCGGCAGACCCGGCCGATGTCGCCGCGCTGCTGGCGCAGGGTGTGGCGCTGCGCCGCAACCCGGCCCACCGCCTGGCCTATATCCGCGAGGGGGCCGGCACGCTGCTGTTTGCCGATGGCCAGGCCTGGCCCTGCGCCGACGTGGCCCTGGCCCAGGCATTGTGCGGCGGGGCGCTGGTGCTGCTCGATCCGGGCCTGGCCGGCGCGCCGGGCACCGCCGCGCTGGTGACCGCGCTGATCGACCAGGGCACGCTCGCTTTCGATGATGGCGAGGACGACGAAGACGGCGATTGGGCGGATTGAGCACCCATGGCCCTGATCGCGTTCAACAAGCCCTATGGCGTGCTGTGCCAGTTCACCAACGAGAGCACCGGCCCGGCGCGGCCCACCCTGGCCGATCACATCACCATGCCGGACGTCTATCCGGCCGGACGGCTGGATCTCGATAGCGAGGGGCTGCTGCTTTTGACCGACGATGGCCGCTTGCAGGCGCGGATTGCCGATCCCCGGTTCAAGGCGCCCAAGACCTATCTGGTGCAGGTGGAGGGAGAGCCGGACGAGGCGGCGCTCGCTGCCCTGCGGCGCGGGGTGCGGCTCAAGGACGGGATGACCCTGCCCGCTGGCGCACGCCGCATCGATCCGCCCGCGCTGTGGCCGCGCGTGCCGCCGGTGCGCTTTCGCAAGAGCGTGCCCGATTGCTGGCTGGAACTGACTCTGCGCGAAGGGCGCAACCGCCAGGTGCGGCGCATGACGGCGGCCGTGGGCCACCCCACCCTGCGCCTGGTGCGCTGGTCCATCGGCGCCTGGACACTCGATGGCCTCGCGCCCGGAGAGTGGCGCCAGGTGGATTAGGACGCTGCCAATCCGCGCTGCGTCGATCCATTGTGTGGGTAAGGGGCAAGGAGTGTTGGCTGGTTGCCATGGCGCAAGCCACCGAGCGGGACCCCGGGTCAAGCCCGGGGTGACGAAGAAGGTGTTGTTTTCTGAAACCTTACGTCACCCCGGGCTTGACCCGGGGTCCCGCTTTTCTGGTGGCCCGTCCTGCCAGACCGTCCGCAACCGGCGCGTCACCAGCCTTGGGCCTCGTCCGCACCGCACATGGCGCGCGCGGCGCTCAGAATCCTGGCGGCAGTTGCATGCCATATTCGGCCCAGGTCTTGTCCACCCCCGGTGACAGGCTGCGCGCGCGGGACAGATCGGCCAGCGCGCGGTCGCGCTCGCCCAGGCGGGCATAGGCCAGCCCGCGCCCATAGAGCGAGGCGATCAGCGTCGGCGCCATGCGCAGCGCGGTGTCGTAGTCGGCAATCGCGCCCTTGTTGTCACCCTGGCGCAGGCGCAGGAAACCCCGGCTGTCGATGAAATCGGGGCGGCCCGGCGCCAGGCGCAGGGCGTTGTCGCAATCGCCGCCGGCACTGTCGAGCGCCAGGTTGTGCGTGGCCTTGAACCAGCACACCAGGTTGTGCGCCTCCGGGTCTTGGGCATGGCCGGCCAGCGTGGTGCCGGCCAGTTGCAGCGCGGCGGCGGTGCGCCCCTGCGCGGCCATCATGTCCATCTGCGCGGCCGCCACCTTGAGCGAGGTGGGCGCCAGCTTGGCCGCGTGGGTGATATCGGCGGCCATCGCGTCAGTGGCGGCAGCGTCTCGTTCCAGGGCGGCGCGTTGCAGCAGGGCATCGATATTGTCGGGATCGCGCTTCAATGCGGCGGTCACGTCGGTCATGCGTCCGGCATTGTCGCCCACCGGCCGCATCGACGCGTGAGTCAGCAGGTCTGCCGCCGTGCCGTCATGCGCCACCAGCCAGTCGGCATCGGCCAGGGCACCGGTGCGGTCTCCCTCCTGCGCGCGCAGGGCAGCGCGCAGGCGGCGCATGTCGCGCGCGTCGGGGGTCTTGGCCAGCAGCGCGTCGGCCCCCTCCAGTGCCTCGGTCGTGCGGCCCAGCATCGAGAGCGCGACCACGCGCACGGGCTGCAGCGGCAGATCGGGCGCGAGGACAAGCGCGGCGTCGGTATCGGCCAGGGCCGGGCCATAGTGGCCCATCGCCAGGTGCGCGCTGGCCCGCCCGGCCAGAGTGCGCGGGTTGCGCGGATCGATCGCGATGGCGTGGTCATAGGCAGCGATGGCGTCGGCCATCTTCTGCGCCTTGAGCGCGACCAGCCCCTTGGCCGCCCAGGCCATGTCGTATTTGTCGTCCAGCGCCAGTGCGGCATCGGCCGTTTCGGTGGCGCGGGCATCGCCCTGGCTGGCATAGGCAAAGGCCAGCAGCCCTTGCGCGATCGGCTGCTTGGCATCGACCGCCAGCGACGCATTCAGGCCGGCGATGGCGCCGGGCATGTCGCCCCGGTCAAACGCAGCCGCGCCGCGTACCAGCCAGGCATGGGCCAGTGCCGGCTTGTCAGTGGCCAGGGCGGCCATGTCGGCATCGGTCGCTTCATACATCGCGGGCAGGCGGATGAACTGGCCATGGTTGCCCAGCTCAGCCATGCGGTCGCGCACCTTGGCGGCATCGGCGGCGGGCAATTCGGCCTTGAGAGCGCGGGTGTCGTTGTCCATCGTCACCGTGTCGCCATTCAGCGTCACACGACGGTGAAAGGCATAGAGGCCGCCCACGGTTTCATCCACGTCGCTCGCTTGCAGGGCAAAGTCCTTGCCGCCACGCGGCAGGCGCACGGTTTCGTGGTTGGCCCACCAATCGGGATAATCAAACGCAAAGGGCGCATCGGCCAGCAAGGTGCCCTCGCGCTGCACATCGGGTTTCCACCCTACGCGCGCGCGATCGAGTTCGTACCAGCGCATCGATCCGCTCGATGTCCACTCCATCTTGGCGGTGCCGGTCATGCCCAGCACATAATCGCCGCTGGCCTCGTCCAGAGTGGCCTTCACGGTTTGCGGGGTAACGAAATCATAGACATCGCGCCACAGCTTGCGCAGCTGGCGTTCGCGCTCGGCCGTGGCCAGGCCGGCATATTTCATCCGCCAGCGCGCCGCCGTATCGCCGCGCGCGCGCATTTCCGCCCGCGCCGGGGCGGGCACCTCCACCCCGGCCGAGGCATCGAGCGCAAGGCTGGTCACCACCTGCGGCGCGCTGGGCGCGGGCGGCACCATCGCCACCAAGCCGCTGCCTTGCGCCGTGGTGGGCAGGCCACTGGTGTAATTCGGCACTTCCAGCCGGTCGAGCCGGCTATCGCCCTGGCGCGTGCCGTCCAGCCAATAGCTGCGCCCGCCGATCTGCGCCTCGACCAGCACGTGATCGAACAGGTTCATCGCCGGCAGGCGCGCGGCCACGGCATCGCCGCTGTCGGTATCGACAAAGACCGGCCGTGCCGCGATGCCCAGTCCCTTGAGCAGTGCCACCAGCAGTGCGGTCTTGCCCTTGCAATCGCCAAAGCGGCGCTGCCACGTCAGGTCTGCCGGGGCGGGCACAAAACCGCCATCGTTCATGCCGATGAACAGATAGCGCACCTGTTCCTGCACCAGGGCCAGGGCCAGTTCGGCGCGGCGCACCGGATCGGAGCTGGCGGCGGCAATGCGCGCGATCTCGGCCTTGAGCGGGCTATCGGGTTTGAGCGTTTCGGCGGTTTCGAACAGGGCGTGGCCGGTGCGCGAGACGCTGGGCCAATCGGCAAATTCGGTCAGCTCCACCAGGTTGACCAGGCCAAAGCGCGCGGGCGCGCCGGCGGGCGCCCGCTCGGTGGAAAAGTCGCTGCGTTCGGCCAGCAGTTCCATCGTGTCACCCTGCCGCGTCAGCTTGGGTTGCACCACGCCGGGCCAGGCGCGCCATTGCACCGCGCGGCCCACCGGCCAGGTCATCCTCAGGCGATAGTGGCCCAGCGGGAAACCGTCTGCCGGGCCCATCACCAGTTCGGCGCGGCCACCGATCGCCGGATCGCGGCGCGTGCGGGTATAGGCCACGTCGATCACATCGCCGACGCGCAGGTCATCGGGCTGGAGCGTGGCGGTCAGCTTGCCATCGAGCATCGCATCTTCGAGGTTCTTTTCGCGGCGCACCACGGAAAGGGCGCTGCCATCGCCCAGCAGGTCGATCACGCTATCGCCGCGCAGGATGCGATAGCGGTGCAGCGTCAGCGTTTCGAGGCTCGGATCCCAGCTCAATTGCAGGGCGGCATCGTCCAATCCCTGGGTGGTGGCAATGCGAAAGCGGTTGGCGCGATAGACGCTGCTGCCGCCATCGATCAGGTGCGCCTGCTCATCGATCAGCAGGTCGATCGTGGCGGCACCTTGCGCGCCGGCGCCGGTGGGCGTGATCGCGGCGCCGGGCGGCAAGACCCAGGGTTCGGGTGGGGCAATGGCCGGGCGGGCCAGCGCCGCGCTGGCCGTGCTGGCCCTGCCCTCGGGCGCGGCGTAGGCGCTGATGGGTGCCACGCCCAACCCCAGACCCAGGCCCAAGCCCAGCAGGGCGAGCGCTGCACATGGCCGCAAAGAAGCGGCGGCCAGCGCCGCGGCTGCACGAAAAACCCCCAAGAATGCCCCCACCTTTGTGCCGCATGGTAACGGCAGATTTGTCTTTGTTGCCATTGCTATCGCCTGCGCCGGGAACCGTCCAGCCAGGGTTGGCGCGAAATTGCTTCAAGTTTCGCGGGAAGCGGGGCAGATGGGCCATGCCGCAGCGCGCGGTGCCTGGATCGACGCACGATGACCGCAGACAGACCGCCGGTTTACCTCGCTGATCAGTCGGCCGTGCTCGGCGTGCCTGCCCGTTCGGCAGGGCGGCCGATCCGGCGCGGACGGCTGGTGGCGGGCATTGCCCTGCATTTCCTGGCGCCTGGTTATGGCCTGGTGCTGGTGACCGATGCCGCGCTGGGCCATGCCCCGCATGCGTGGGCGGCCTGGCTGCCCCATGCCCTGCATCTGGGCGGCTGGTTCCTGGCCGCCTATGGCGCCGCCGCCGTGGTGGCGAGCGGCGTGGCGGCTTTGGCCGATCGGCGCCAGCGCGTGCAGGCGGCACCGCCGGCAGTGCCGTTGGCCCCGGCCCTGGCCGCAGCACAGGGCCGCTTTGGCGCGGCGGCTGATGCACAACTGGCACGCATTGCCAGCCTGGCCGCGCCCACCGAAGCCGGCCCGATCGCCCAGGATATCATCCGCCTGCTTGCCGCCAGCAGCGCCGCGCCCGCATCCGATCCCGGGGTGCAGCATGGCACCGCCCAGGCCCTGGCAACGCTGGCCGACGCGCTGGAGCAGGACATGCGCCAAAGATCAGGCGCAGCACAGGATCAGGCGCGCGTCATGGCGCGGTATATCGACCTCAAGTATCGGCCCGGTTCTGACGGGCAGGATACTGTGTGACATTGCGATTGTTGTGGATTTCGCTGTGAAAACGGCCTAGATGAGTCGGTGGCCGCATCGAGCGGCTTTTAACAGGGTAACAGCACCCATGGGTGTGCAATTCTTCCCTTCGGCCCGGCGTATCGCCCGGCTCACTTTCACCAAGCACAGGTTTGAAAGCCCAGGCCGCTTGCGGCCCTGACGGCGCGCACGCCGCGTCAGGCCTCAACCACGCCTGACCGTGGCCGCGCGCCCGTGCGCAACCGCACCACCCCATCCGCACCATTCCCGCACGCCGGTATGCCATGCCGGGCGCCATGCTTGCCCTAGCCGGGCCGGATAGCCGGCGCAGTTGGCAGGCATGCGTGCGGCCTGCTGTGAGGGTTGCGTCACCCCGGTTGCTGTTTCCCCTGATCCAGACTCCACAGGATGTCATCCATGCTTGATCCCATCATGCTCGGCACCGCTGCCGTGCTCGTCGTGTTCGTCTTCGTGCTGTTCGTGGCGTCGCGCTGCGTGCGCTATGTCGGCAACAATCGCGTGGCGATTGTCGAAAAGCTGTGGAGCGGCGCCGGTTCGATCACCGACGGCCTGATCGCCCTGCGCGGCGAAGCCGGGTTCCAGCCCGACGTGCTGCGCGGCGGCTATCACTTCTTCTTCCCGTTCCAGTACCGCATCCATAGCCAGTCGCTGGTGACCATTCCCCAGGGCCAGATCGGCTATGTCTTTGCCCGCGATGGTGCGCCGCTTGGCCCCACGCAGACCCTGGCGAGCAATGCCCACACCGCCGATTTCCTCGATGTGCGCGCGTTTCTCTCGGCCGGCGGGCAAAAGGGGCCGCAGCGCACGATCCTGCGCGAGGGCACTTATGCCATCAACACCGCGCAGTTCGTGATCATCACGCGCGATCGCATCCATGGCCTGATGCTCAATGCCAATGACGGCGATCTGTTCGGCCAGATGCAGACGCTGATCGCCGGGCGCGGCGGGTTCGAAGCCGTGGTGATCAAGGATTCGGCCGACCAGATCGGCATTGTCACCGTGCACGATGGCCCCGCGCTCAGCGCCGATCACATCATCGCGCCCGAAGTAGGCACACAGCAGGGCGATGCCGCCACGTTCCACAACTCGTTCCAGGACCCGGAAAAGTTCATCGCCGCCGGCGGCCGGCGCGGGCGCCAGTTGCAGGTGCTGGTCGAAGGCAGCTATTACATCAACCGCCTGTTCGCCACGGTGGAAATGGTCGCCAAGACGGTGATCGAGGTGGGCCATGTCGGCGTGGTGATCAGCTATACCGGCAATGACACGGCCGATACCTCGGGCGATGATTATCGCCATGGCGAGCTGGTCGCGCGCGGTTCGCGCGGGGTGTGGAGCGATCCGCTGCTGCCCGGCAAATATGCGTTCAACACCTATGCCGGCAAGATCCTGATCGTGCCCACCACCAACTTCATCCTGAAGTGGGAAAGCGACACGATCGGCCAGCACAAGTTCGACGAAAACCTCTCGGAAGTCTCGCTGATCACGCGCGACGCGTTCGAACCCACCCTGCCGCTGTCGGTGGTGGTGCATATCGATTACCGCAAGGCGCCGCTGGTGGTGCAGCGCTTTGGCGATATCAAGAAGCTGGTCGAACAGACGCTCGATCCGATGGTCTCGGCCTATTTCAAGAACATCGCCCAGAAGCGCACGCTGATCGAACTGCTGCAGGAACGCAGCGACATCCAGGAACAGGCCGGCGCCGAAATGCGCGCCAAGTTCGCCACCTACAACCTGGAAATGCAGGAAGTGCTGATCGGTACGCCGCGCGCCAGCGCCGGCAACGACCAGATCGAGAAAGTGCTGCAACAGCTGCGCGAACGCCAGGTGGCCGAAGAGCGCGTGACCACCTATGAAAAGCAGCGCATCGCCGCCGAAGGCGAAAAGGCGCTGCGCGAGGCCGAGGCGCGCGCCAACCAGCAGACCGCGATCACCCAGTCGGAACTCTCGATCATCGTGCGCGAAAACGAAGGCAAGGCGGCCCTGCGCCAGGCCACGCAACAGGCCGAACAAACCCGCACCCTGGCCAAGGCCGAAAGCGAGCGCGTGCGCATCATCGGCGAGGGCGAGGCCGCGCGGATGATCGCCCTGGCCGCGGCCGATGCCGAACGCATCACCAAGACCGGCCTTGCCACCGCCGAAACCATTGCCCGCCAGGCCGAGGCATCGGGCGGGGCGCAGAACCAGCTCACGCGCCAGATCGTGGAGCGGCTGGCCGACGCACTGGAAAAGTCGGGCGTGGACATCGTGCCCCGTATCCAGATCAGCACTGGCGGCGACGCCAGCGGCGCTGCCGGTGGGCCATTGGCCGCGCTGATCGGCATGATGCTGGGCGAAAAGGGCCGGGACATGCTGGCCAGCGACGCGGCGGCAGAGCCCGTGCAGACTCACTGACGCATCCCGCACGGCCCCGCTCCAACGAAACGGAACGGGGCCGTTTCATTTTTCGGGGTAGCGCGGAGTAGGCGCTGTGCACATGCGCGTAACCGCGCGTTTGACGACATACCAACCGGTTGGTATGTTTTGCCCATGTCGAGTCGAGCAGCCTCATCTCCCAACAAGCGCAATGCGCGGGCGCGCCTGCTCGACGCGGCGACAAAGCTGATCCGCGAAAAGGGCTTCACGGCGACCAGCGTCGATGAACTGTGCGCGGCAGCGGGTGTGACCAAAGGGGCGTTCTTCCACCATTTCGCCTCGAAGGAAGCGCTCGGCGTGGCTGCGGCAAACAACTGGGCGGAAACGACCTCCGCCCTGTTTGCCGGCGCTCCCTATCACCTGCCTGCCGATCCGCTCGACCGCGTATTTGCCTATCTCGATTTCCGGCGTGACCTGGTGTCGGACGAGATTGCCGCGTTCACCTGTCTGGTCGGCACCATGGTGCAGGAGGTGCACGGCACCAGCCCCGCCATCCGCCAAGCCTGCGAGGCGAGCATCTTCGGCCACGCGCAAAGCCTGGTGCCCGATATCACCGCAGCATTGGCGGCGCATAATGTCCACGGCGTTCAGCCGATCGACCTGGCGCTGCATTTCCAGGCGGTTCTGCAGGGCGGGTTTATCCTGTCGAAAGCCAGCGGCGACCCGGCGCATGCCAAGGCCAGCGTCGCGCATCTCAAAGCCTATGTCGCCATGCTGTGCGAGGTGCCCCTGCCTCAATGAAGCGACACAATGAAGAGGCCCAATGAAGAGGCCAAACCAAGAGGAGAGTTTGACATGCCCGGAACCGTCCATCTTCACCGCGTCTTGCCTGTCAAACCCGACAAGGTCTTCCGTGCCTTTACCGAGGCACAGGCGCTGGCGGCATGGTTGCCCCCTTATGGTTTTACGGCCGGCATCGAACATTTTGATGCGCGCGAGGGCGGCCGCTTTCGCATGGTGTTCACGAATTTCACCACCGGCGGATCGCATGGTTTCGGCGGCGAATTTCTGGAATTCGTGCCTGGAAAACGGCTGCGTTATACCGACCGCTTCGACGATCCCAACCTGCCCGGCGAGATCGTCGTCACGGTCGACTTCACGCCGGTATTGTGCGGAACGGCGCTGAGCATCGAACAGGCCGGCATTCCCGACGCCATCCCAACGGAGATGTGCTATCTTGGCTGGCAGGACTCGCTGGACAAGCTCGCGCGCCTCGTCACCCCTGAAATCAGCCAGTAATCGCGTTCAGAGGAAACCAGTCATGTCCAAGATGATTTTCATCAACCTGCCGGTAACCGACCTGAACCGGTCGATGGCATTTTACGCCGCCATCGGGGCGACCAACAATCCGCAGTTTACCGACGAGACCGCCGCCTGCATGGTCATGAGCGACACTATCCATGTCATGCTGCTGACCCACGACAAGTGGCGGCACTTCACGACGAAGCCGATTGTGGATGCCCATGCCAGCGCGCAGGTGCTGCTGTGCCTGTCTGCCGACAGCAAGGACGCGGTGAATGCCTACGTCGAGCAGGCCAAGGCCAACGGCGGAAAGGCTGACCCGACGCCGACACAGGATTTCGGCTTCATGTTCGGGCGCAGCTTTGAAGATCCTGATGGCCATATCTGGGAAGTGATGTGGATGGACATGGCCGCTGCGTCGGCAGCCATGCAGCAAGGGGCAGCCTGACATGCCGATCGATCCGCAAGCCGCCATCGAAATCACCGCCTACGACTGGGTGCCCGACATGGCGCGCGGACGGGTCAAGGATCTGCGAGTGCGATGGGCGCTGGAGGAAATCGGCCTGCCCTATCGCGTCCGTCTTGTCGGCGGGGCGGGCACCGAAAAATCCGCAGAGCACCTTGCCGAGCAGCCCTTTGGCCAAGTTCCGGTCTATCGCGAGAACGGCCTGACCCTGTTTGAATCCGGGGCGATCCTGATCCACATCGGCGAAAAGGACGAACGGCTGCTGCCCCGCGACCCCGCCGGGCGGGCGCGGGCGATCGGCTGGGCGTTCGCGGCGCTCAACAGTATCGAGCCGTTTCTCGGCACGCTGACCATCTTGCGCTTCTTCGCCGATGGAAAACCGTGGCAAGACGAAGCCAAGGCCGCGGTGCGCCCCTTGGCCGTCATGCGGCTGGCGCAACTGGCACGGGAGATCGGGGATCGCGACTGGCTGGAGGATCGCTTCACGATCGGTGACTTGCTGATGATCGACGTGCTGCGCAATGTTCCAGAACCCGGCCTCGTGGCAGCCCACCCCAACTTGGCCGCCTACGTCGAACGCGGCAGGGCGCGCCCTGCTTTCCAGGCGGCATTGGCAGCGCAGATGGCCGTGTTCCAGCAGGCGCGGCGATGACCCTTCTCCGTTCGAACGCAGGATCGCGGGCACGGCATCACGCCGGGATCGTCACACGCTGGCAAAACCGCGCACGGGAATGGCTGTGGTGTGCTTGAGTTCCGACAGCGTGACGGTGGACACGATGTCGATCACGCCGGGCAGCTTGAGCACCACCTTGAAGATGAATTTCTGATACCATTCCAGCGATTGCGCGATGACCTTGATCAGGATGTCGCGCTCGCCGAAAATGGTGTGGCACTCCAGGATTTCAGGCGTGATTTCGATCTTGCGCAGAAAATCCTCGCGCTGCTTGTCCGACAGCGCGGCCATCTTGAGCGTGGCGAAAACAATGATCGCATCGCCCAATTGCTTGCGATCGAGCAGGGCGACCTGGCCCTTGATATAGCCTTCCTCGCGCAGCCGTTGCAGCCGCCGCCAGCACGGCGATTGCGAAAGGCCCACCTTTTCAGCGAGTTCGGTGGTGGAAAGGCTGGCATCCTGCTGGATCTGGTCGAGAATCTTGAGATCGATCGGGCTGAGCGGTTCGGCCATGCGAAAATTCCTGCAATTTGCGCAATCGCTATCCGGGTTTTGGGTCAACACAAGATTAAATCGACGAAATGCATGGTCAGCTTGCATGAACGCCGCGTTGTGTTCCTGCCCGGCATGGTTATGCGCAAACACGCTGCGAAACGGCATGAATTGGCAGCGGCGCGCGGCTATGCAGGGCACCATGGCATATCGGCAGGGCAAAGAGGCGATGGTGGGCGCGGGGCTGACGCGGCGCCAGGCGATGCAGGGGCTCGGCGCGGGCGTGGCTGCCGGCATGGCAGTGGGCCCGCAGGCTGCGCACGCCGGGGCGGCGGCAACTGCACCAACCGTCATCGCGCCAATCGCCACCACGCTGCCGGCCCGCGCTGCCTTTGCGCCCACCAGCCTGGCCTACCTCGACAACGGATCGCAGCACCCGCTAAGCCTAGGCGGCCAGGCGGCGATTGAGGCATATCTCGCCAAGCGGCGGCTGGACCCGGCGGCACAAGGCTATGATCTGGACGAGGCCGGCCTGCTGGCCAAGTTTGCCCGGCTGATCAACGCCGATGCCGACGAAGTGACCTATGTGCAAAGCACCACGGCGGCCGAGCAGATGGTGCTGTGCGCCCTGGACCTGCCGGGCAACGGCGGTGCCCGCGTGGTGACCGACACGCTCCATTTCTTCGGCTCCATCCCGCTTTACGAAGAAATGGCGCGGCAGGGGGTGAACGTCACCTGGGTGCAGGCGGTGGACGGCCGCATCCGCATGGAGGATATGGCCAGGGCGCTTGCCGGTGGGGCGCGGCTCGTGGCACTTTCGCAGGTGTCGACGATCAATGGGTTCGAGCATGACCTCAAAGCGGTGTGCGACCTGGCCCATGCCCATGGCGCGCTGGTCTATGCCGATATGATTCATGCCGCCGGCTGCGTGCCGGTGGACGTGAAGGCCAGCGGTGTCGATTTCGCCGCCTGCGCATCGTACAAATGGCTGATGGGCGATTTCGGGCTGGGGTTCCTCTATGTGCGGCGCGATGTATGGCCGCGCCTCAAGCGCTGTGCCTATGGGTATTACGGCATCGATACGTTCCAGCCGCATATCTATCCGCTCGATCCGCCGGGGCAGGCGGTGGCCGACTACGCGTTTGCCGACAATGCCACCGGCCGCTTTGCCCTGGGCACCCACAGCCACGCGGTGATCGCGCAACTGCACCATTCGCTCGACTGGATCATGGCCACGGGCGTGGCGCGTATCCAGGCCCATGCGCAAGGGCTGGTAGCCCGGCTGAAAGCCGAATTGCCCGGGCGCGGCTATGCGGTGATGACCCCGCCCGAATGCCGCGCCCCGATCGTGACAGCGATCTGCGCCGATGCCCGCGCCAGGATTGGCCCGGCAATGGCGGCGGCGGGGGTCAAGCTGACGCTGTCGGCCAACCGTTTTCGCCTGACGCCTTCGGTGCAGAACGACGATGCCGACATAGACCGGTTCCTGGCGGCCCTGCCGCGCGCATGAAAGAGGCCAAGATGGCGCAAGACCTGGTGTTCATCGATGGCGAGCGCGTGCATCGCCTGCTCGATTATCCTGCCTGCATCGCGGCCATGGAGGCGGCGATGCGCGCGCTTTCGGGCGGCGCAACGCGACAATTGCCGCGCACCATGATCCACATGGGCGAGGGGCGCACCTTTGCCCAGATGACCGCGAGCCTGGCAGACGATGGCATGTTCGGGGCCAAGTTAATCAGCGTGTTCGCCGATCCGACCCGGCCGGGCCAGCGCAGCCATCGCGGCGTGATCACCCTGTTCGAGCCGGCACAAGGCCATCCCGTGGCCGTGGTCGATGCCGAGGCGGTGACTCACATACGCACCGCCGCAGCGACGGCCGTGGCCACGCGCGCCCTGGCCCGCGCCGATGCCCGCGTGCTGCTGATCATGGGCACCGGCGGGCAGGCCCATACCCACCTGGCCGCGCTGCCGCTGGTCCATCGTTTTGAGCGCATCCTGATCTGGGGCCGCGATCCTGCCCGCGCGGCGGCTGTGGTGCAGCAATGGCAGGACCGCTTGCCCGTGGCCGTGGCACCAGACGCGCAAGCGGCAGTGGCGCAGGCCGATGTGATCTGCACCGTGAGCGGCGCTGCCCAGCCGATCCTGCTGGGGCAATGGGTGCGGCCCGGCACGCACGTCAACCTGGTGGGATCGAGCGCGCCCGGCCCGGTGGAAGCCGACACCGCCCTTGTCGCGGCCGCGCGCTATATCGCCGACAGCAAGGCCAACGCGTTAGAGGCTGCTGCCGAATTCCTGGTCGCCCGCGCCGCCGGCGTGGTGAACGACGCCCATATCGTGGCCGAGATCGGCGAGGTGCTGCTCGGCCAGGTACCCGGACGCCGCGATGCGCGTGATATCACGCTCTACAAGTCGCTCGGCCACGCCGTGCAGGATATCGCCGCCGCGCAGTTGCTGCTGGAGCGCGTGCGGGCGGGGTAGGGGGTGCCCGCGTGCATGCGGGCGGGGAAAGTCAGTCTTCCTGAAACGGCAAATCCGCTGCCTCCGTGGAATGGAGGCAGCGGACCGTTGCGACCCGAATGGTTCGGGGGATTGGCCGTTCAGAAGGAACCGGCAAACTGCACGCCGACCGTGCGGGGCGGGATGTAGCGGCCATAGGGCGCGGTGGTGCCGTTGCGGTTGATCGCATAGAGCACGGCGCGTTCGTCGGTCAGGTTGCGCGCAAAGATGTTGACGCTCCACCCAGCGTCGAGCGCGACACCGGCGCGCACGTCGAGCTGGCCATAGCTGGGCAGCATCTGGCGTTCGCGCCCGGCCGCGGCGAGGCTGTTGAGGAAATCGCCCGGCCGCTTGCCCGTCCAGGCATAGTTCACGCCCAGCGAGCCGCTGACGCCTTCACCCAGGCGCACTTTCTGATCGAGCCCGATATTGGCAGTGAACCGCGCCGAGTTGGGCAGGCGATCGCCCTTGGCGCCAACCAGCGCGGAACCGCCATCGGTGGCCGCCGGCAGCGCCTGGGTCAGCACGGCATCGGTGAACGTGGCGTTGCCGCTGATCGCGCCGCCGGTCCAAGGCCGCACCGTTCCGGCCAGTTCCACGCCCCGGCTGCGCGCCTTGGCGCCGTTGGTGGTGAACGTCAGCTCGTTGGCCGAGGTGTTCTGCAACTGGATGCGGCTCCAGTCGATCTGGAACACCGACAGGTCGAAATCGAGCTTGCCCTCCAGCACCGAACCCTTGGCGCCCGCTTCATAGTTGACCACGCGGTCAGAGCGATAGGTGCCAGGTACGCCATCGGCCAGGGTATTGGTGCCACCGGGGCGATAGCCATTGGCAACGCGCGCATAGACCATCACGTCGCGCGTGATGTGCCAGCTGGGCGAAACCAGCCAGGTGAACGGGCTTTCCGAGGTGCGGTGTTCTTCGCTGCTGGAAAAGCCGAAGATGTATTGCGCAACGCCCGTGGTGGCGACGGTGGAAAGGTTGTCCTGCTTGTTGTGGGCATAGCGGCCGCCCACTTGCAGATCGAGGCCGGGCGCAAGGTGCCCGGTCACCGTGCCGAACGCCGCCAGTTCACGATAGGTCGAAGGCCCGGCGCCGACATACGGCGTGTCGATCAGGCTGCCACTGGCGTTCATCAGCAGCATGGTTTGCGAAATATTGGCGTGCTCGACCGAATAGAACCCGCCGAGCATCCAGTCGAGTGCCGTGCTGTTGCCCGAGAGGCGCAGCTCTTGCGAGAAGCGGGTGGCGCGGTGCGAATTGGTCAGGAACACCGACGACAGGCCGGGGTAATAGCGGCCGAGCAAACCGCCGAAGATGCTGGTGAGATCCTGGTAGGGCACGGATTCGTTGACGTTCCAGCCGGTGACCGAGGTGACCTGGACTTTGCCCAGATCGAGCACGGCGCGCGCCGAATAGACATCGAACTGGCTGCGGCTGGGCTGGCCCAGCACGCGGGTGACCGAATAGGGATCGGCGTTGACGCTGTTGAAATCGGTGTCGGACTTGAAATCGACCAACCCGCTGTTCTCGGTGCGCAGGCGCTGGCGAATGGCGCTGAGCGTGATCGTCAGGTTATCCACCGGGCGCAGCAGCAGCGCGGCGCGGCCGCCCCACTGGCGCTGGTGGTTGGCATTGGCCAGGAATTGCCCGGTGTTGCTGTCGGTGTTGTCCACCCAGGCCGGATCGCGGCGATAGAAGCCGCTGACCGCCAGCGCGACGCGGTCCTTGATCAGCGGCACGTTGAGCGAGCCACGCAGCGAATTGCCCTGGCCGCCATGGGCCACGGTGGAAACGCCCGCTTCCACCCGCCCGGTAAATTGCGTGGTGCTGGGGTCTTGCGTCACGTACTTGATGATGCCGCCCAGGCTGGCCGCACCATAGAGCGTGCCCTGGGGGCCGCGCAGCACTTCGATGCGCGAAAGGATCGCCGGGTCGAAATCGGGAATGTCGGTATCGCCGTTGGCGGTGGCCGAACCGAAGGGCACATCGTCAACCAGCACGGCCAGCGTGGGATTGGTGGCCCCGCCGGTGGTAATGCCGCGCAGCGACAGGCTGTGCACGGCCTGGCCGGAATATTGCAGGCCGGGGATGCGGTTGAAGTAGTCCCTGATGTTGGTCAGGTTCTGCTCGGTGAGCGTGTTGGCTGACAGCGCGGTGACCGGGGCAGGCACATCGATCAGGCGCTGGTTGGTCTTGAGCGCGGTGACGATGATCGTATCGCCCGGCTCTTCTGTGCTGGCCTGCGGCGCGACCGGCGTGGCGGTCTGCGCATGGGCACCCAGGGCCAGGCCGCCGGACAGAATCGGCGCCAGGGTCAGGGCCAGGGCGGATCGACGGCGGAACGCGCCGGTGGTGTTAGTCTGCATGGATGCCCTCATGTTCTGGTTGGTTCGTTATCGGCAAGAACACCACAACGGAGCGGGAATTTTTATTTGGATATGGCGTGGGCTGACCGGCTGCCGATTATATTTATGCGTGAAAGCGCGCTTGCGCGGTGTGAGCCGTGCCGTGGCCCCTGGCGCGATTCACCTGCATCACTGGCACTTGCCGCATAATCTATGTCGCTCACGACCAGGATGGGCGCGCGAAAGGCACGCACTGCCCGGGCCGCTACGCTAGGCTGCGCAGCATCATCATAGCGAGCGCCGCGATGCCCCAGTTTCAAACCGTGCTTTCCATCCGGGCCCTGCTGCCCCTGGCTGCTGCCCTGACCATGGGCACGGCGCCGCGCCAGCCAGACCAGCTTGCCGTCACGCTGCGGCCCGACATGGCCGATGGCGCGGTGGCGGGGGTGGCCGTGGCGATGGACTTGCCCGCGCCGGCAGACGGCACGCTCTTGCTGGCAGCGCCGGTGGTCTATCCCGGTGCGCCGGGCGTGGCCGACCGGCTCAGCGGCCTGGCTGTTACCGACGCGCGGGGGCCAGTGCCCTTGGCCGTGAGCGAGGATGCGCCGGTCAAAGGCGGGTTCCCATGGTATCGGCACTGGCGCGCCACCCGCACGGTGCAGGGGCAAGTGGCGATCCGCTATCGCGCCGCCGTGATGCCGGCGGGTGGGCCCGGTGGGCCGGCCTTTGGCCTGCGCGCGGTGGGCGGGGGCCTGGCAGCATCGGGCGGCGGGTTCCTGCTGCTGCCGGAAAACCGCGATGCGCTACCCGCGCGATTGCACTGGGATCTTTCGGCCATGGCCAGGGGCGCGAGCGCGGCAATCTCCTATGGCGCAGGCGATGTGGTGGTGCCCGGTGGCGCGCAGGCGCTGGCCGATAGCTGGTTCATGGCCGGGCCGCTGGGCCACTGGCCGGCGACCGGCACGCGCGACGGCTTTGCCGGGACCTGGCTGGGCCAGCCGGTGTTCGATGTGCCCACGGCGCTGGCGCGGGCCGGGGCGGCGCACCGCTATCTGCAAGGGTATTTCCCCCACCTGAAAGGCCAGCGTGCCTATCGCATCTTCGTGCAGTTCCGCGACGCGGCGCCCTATGGCGGTGGCACCGCGCTGGATCAGTCGTTCATGCTCTCGCGCGGGCCGCTGGCGCCGGGTGAACAGAGCGAAATGCCCAGTTCCCTGTTCTTTCACGAGATGATCCACCAGTGGACCGGTCAGATCGACGCACCCAGCGGCATTTCCAGCTGGTTTTCCGAAGGGCTGACCACCTATTACGAAGACGATCTGCAATGGCGCGGCGGCTTTGAAAGCGCCGATGCCTATCTCGCGGCGGTCAACCGGCTGGCGCGGCGCTACTTCACCAGCAAGGCGCGCAACATGGCGGCGGCCGATGTGGTCAAGATCGGCTTTGGCGATGAAGAGGTGCGCCACATCGTCTATTATCGCGCGGCGATGTATTTCCACGATCTGGACGCGCGCATCCGTGCCCATAGCCAGGGCCAGCGCACGCTCGAAAGCGTGCTGTTCCCGCTGTTCCTGTCGCGCGAGCAGGGCGTGCGGTTCGATACCGAGGCCTGGCTGGCGGCGATCGTGCGCGAGCTGGGCGACGAGGGCGAGCGCGATCGCTTCAAGCGCCTGATCCTGGACGGCACGGACACGCTCGATCCGCTGTCCGATACCTTTGGCCCCTGCTTTGCCCGCGTGGCGGCGCAGTGGGATACGCCCCATGGGCATGTCGATGGCTGGCAATGGCAACGGGCTGCGCCAGCGGGGCACAGGGCGGCGGCGCCTGCCGGGGCATGCCGGTGAACGCCGCGGCCCTGGCGCTGGCGCCGCTTTTGCTGGCCACTGCGCCCGCACTTGCGCCCGCACAGGATGCCCCGATTGCCCCGGCGATCAGCCATCACGCCTTGGCCACGCCCGCCGGGCGGCTGGACTATGACGCCGTGTTCGAGCAGCAGGTGCTGCCTGGGCCGGATGGGCAACCGGCAGCCACGATTTCCACGATTGCCTATCTGCGCAGCGGCACGGCCGATGCCGTGCGGCCGGTGATCTTTGCGTTCAACGGCGGGCCAGGTGCTTCCTCCTCTCCGTTGCATATCGACGCCATGGGGCCGCGCCGGCGCGATGGCGCTGGCCTGGTCGACAACGCCGAGACCCCGCTCGATCGGGCCGACCTGGTATTCGTCGATCCGGTAGGCACCGGGTTCAGCCGCCCGCTCACGCCTGGCGGCGGTGCCCCGTTCTGGAGCGTGGCCGGTGATGCGCGCGCCATGGCCCAGGCGATCACCGGCTGGCTTGCCGCGCATGGCCGCGCGGGTGCGCCGGTCATCGTGGTGGGGGAAAGCTATGGCGGCACCCGTGCGGCGGCGATGCTGCCCTTGCTCAAGGGTGTGAACCTGGCTGGGCTGGTCCTGCTTTCTCCCGCCCTGGCGATCGGGCCGCAGGGGGACAGCGAACTGGTCGAGGCACTGCCGGCCATGGCCGTGGCCGCAGTAGCCCATGGCAAGGGTGCGCTTGCCGGCATGCCCGCAGCGCGCGTGGAAGCGCGCGCGGCTGCCTTTGCCGCCGGCCCCTATGCCCGCGCCCTGCTGGCGGGCAGCGCCCTGGCCCCGGCGGAGGAGGCCCGCGTGGCGATGCAGATGGCGCGGCTGATCGGCCTGCCACCGGCCGCGATCCGCGCTGCACGCCTGCGGGTGGACGTGGAGATGTTTCGCGCCGCGCTGCTGGCCGGCAAGGGCCAGGTGGTGGGCCGGCTCGACAGTCGCATCGCCGCACCGCGTCCGGCGCAGGTGGCTGGGCGGCCATCGGCGGCCAGCGATCCCGCGCTGGGGCTGGGCGCGAGCAATGTGATCGTGTCTGCCGCGCTGGGCGATTACCTGCGCCGCGAACTGGGTGTGCACACCACGCGCGACTATGTCTCGCTCACGCTGGACGTCAATTTCCAGTGGCGCTGGCCGCGCATGGAGGGGGCGGACGGGGATGAGGCCGATCGCCGCCCCGATCTGCTGGGCAACCTGGCCCAGGCCATGACCGACCATCCTGCCCTCGAGGTGACGCTGGTGGGGGGCTATTACGATATGGCCGTGCCGCTGATGGCGACGCGCGACGCGCTGCGCCATGCCTGGCTGCCGCGATCACGGGCGCGGCTGGTGGCCTTGCCGGCAGGGCATTCGGTCTTTGCCGATGCCCCCGGCCGCCGGGCCATGCGCGCGATGATCGATCAGCTCTTGCGCGCGAACGCGAACCACCAGGCCAGCCCCAGGACCAGCCAGCCGCCCACCAGCAGATAGGGGCGCGGATCGGCTTCCACGCCAAACGCCGCAATGGCCAGCGCCGCCACCACGCCGGCCAGGCCGATCAGCGTGACCGTGGCCGGCGCCATGCCCAGCGCCGCGCGGGCATGGATTTCGGGGTGATGGCGGGCAACCACCGTGGCCGACCACGAACAGGCGGCGTATTTTAACATGGTCGGCAGATTGACCGCGAGCAGTAGGAACACCAGGCTTTGCGGCAGGAGCATGCCGGCCATGGCGCAGGCCCAGGCCAGCAGCACGGCCACGTGCGGCGTGGCAAAGCGCGGGTGGACGCGGCCAAGTGCGGTGGGCAGCGCGCCGCTGCGCCCCATGGCAAAGAGGCTGCGCGAAAAGGTCAGCGCCAGCGCATTCATCGACTTGACGATGGAGAGTGTGGCCGCGCCGACGATCAGTATCGTGGCGGCCGGGCTGCCCATGACCACGCGCGCGGCGTCGAGCAGCGGCGCCTTGCTGGCGGCCAATCCGGCCGGGCCGATCAAGCCCAGCGCCGTGGCCGCCACAGCGCCATAGACCAGCGCCGTCAGCGCAATCGCCAGCGCGATGCCCAAGGGCATGGTGCGGGCGGGATTGCGCACTTCTTCGCCGATTTCCACCGCGCTTTCGATGCCCAGGAACAGGCTGATCATCAGCGGCACGGCAGCAAGCACCTGGGGCAGCGGCACCGAGAGCGGCGCGCCCATCGTGGCCACGCGCACATGCGGCAGGCCAAGCGCGACCAGCAGCGCCAGCACCACCAGCAGCAGGGCCATGAGCGCGGTCTGCGCCTTGGCCGCCAGGGCAACGCCGCGATAGTTGAGCGCAAAGACCAGCGTGATCAGTGCCGCCATGGCGGGCAGGGGCGGCAGCGGCACGACCATGCCGAGATAGCCGACCAGTACCTGGCTCAGGATCGCCATGGCGCCCACGTTGGCCACGATGCGCATCCAGGCGATGAGAAAGCCCACCGCCGGGTGGATGAAGCGGCGCGGCCATTCATACGATGCGCCCGATACCGGCAGGGCCGAACCGAGATAGGCATAGGCCACGGCAAAGATCAGCATCGGCAACGCGGCCAGGCCGATCGCCGGCAACAGGCCCGCCCCGGCGACTTGCGCGGTCGGTCCCAGGATCGTGAAGATCGAGACCCCGATCGCAGTGCCCGCGCCAAACGTGACGACACCGACCAGGCCCACCGATTTGCCGAGCTGGATCGGCGCTTCGGGTGCGCTCATCGCAGGCTGCCCGTGATGAAGGCGCGCAAGTCTGCAGCCAGGGCCTGGCGCGCCTCGCGGCCCAGATAGGCCATGTGCCCGGCGGGATAGGTGCGGAACGCGACGCGGTCTGCCGGCGCACCGGAATGGGCCATCGTATCGCTTGCCGTGCCCAGTGGCGTGACCAGGTCATAGAGCCCGGTGCCAACCAGCACGCGCAGCGCCGGGTTGCGGTTCATCGCCGTGGCAAGATCGGTGGCATAGTTGCTGGGCGATGGCCCATAATCCCACGCCCCGTTCACGTCGCGAAAGGCAATCGCCTTGTAGGGTTGGGGCAGGGTGATCTTGAGCGTGTCGCGGGCATAGGCGTCCCACGCGGCGACAAAGCCCGGCACATATTGCGCCATGGCCGGATCATCGGCCACCGGGTCTGGCCCGGCAGCGGCCAGCGGCAGGGTGAAACGCGCATCATAGAGCCCGGTGCGCCGTCCCTCGGACGCCAGCAGCAGGCGGGCAAAGGCCGCGCCCGACAGGCGCAGGTCGTTGGCCAGGATCGTTTCGGCGGGCAGGCCGACAAGGCGCGCCATGGCGTGTGCCACGGCGGCGCGGCGCGCGGGATCAAGGCGCGACCCGGCATGCAGCGCGCCAAGATAGGTGTCATCGACAAAGGCCTGCGCCGCATCGACCTGGCCCTGCGGGGTGCAGCCAGGCGCCACCTTGTGGAAATGGCATGCCGTGGCCGCCAGGCTGGGCAGGATGCCGAGATAGCCGCGATCGTCGCCCGCCGCGCCATGGGCCATGTCCATCGCCTGGCCCAGCAGGATCACGCCGTTCAAGCTGATGCCGTCCATCTGTCCGGTCTGGGTGGGGCCGCCGGCCAAGAGCCGTGCCACCACCGCCGCACGCACCGTGCCATAGCTTTCCGACAGGATGTACTTGGGCGCGTTCATCCGGCCGTGGCGGGCCAGCCACTGTTCCATCACCTGCACCGTGGCCACCGCGTCCTGTTCCACGCCATAGAACATCGCCGGAGTGCCATCGGCCAGGATGCGGCTGTAGCCGGTGCCGGGCGGATCGATCAGCACCAGGTCTGCCACGTCGAGCGGGCTGTCGGCATTGGCCACGGTGTGGAACGGGGCGGTGGTCTGGGGATGATCGGGATCGTCGAAATCGATGCGCTGCGGGCCAAGTATGCCCATGTGCAACCACAGCGAAGCCGAGCCAGGCCCGCCGTTGAACACGAACAGCACGGGCCGGCTGGCATCGGGTTTTGCGGTCTTCCCGCCGGCTTTCAGATAGCTGGTGGCAAAGACGCTGGCGGCCGCCTTGCCATCGGGGCTGCGCAGGATGAATTCCTCTTCAGCCGCGTCATAGGCCATGCGCGTGGTGCCGAACGTGCCCTGACCCTTGGTGATGAAAGCGCGTGGGCCGGCGTCCTGAGCGTGCGCGGGCAGCGGGGCGGCGAGCGGGGCGAGCGCCAGGGCAGCGGCCAGGATCAGGCGATCAATCGGCATGGTCGGCAATCTCGTATCCAAAGGCGGACCGGGCGGTCAGGCCGGCATCCTGGCTGGCCAGGGCTTCCTTGGCGGGGTGAAGCTGCGGTGGCGTGGTGAACGGGGCAATGCCCAGCGCGGTGTAGATCTCGCTGGGGAAATAGGCGACCCCGCCGCGCAGCACCAGGCGCGGGCGGCGGATGGCGGCGATGTCTTCCACCGGATTGCCCGGCACCAGCACCAGATCGGCCAGCTTGCCCCGCGCGATCGTGCCCAGTTGCCCCTCGCGCCCGAAAAAGCGCTCGGCATCCAGCGTACCGGTGCGCAGCGCCTCTGCCGGGGTAAGGCCGGCCTGCACATAAAGCTCCAGCTCGCGCTGCACGGCAAAGCCGGTCGCTTCATCGGTCCCAGGCAACAGGACGATCCCGGCGCGGTGCAACATGCCGATGGTTTCCAGCACTTTGGCAAAGCCACTGTGATAGGCCGCATCGGTGGCGGCATCGGGCACGCTGACGAACGAACGCTTGCGATAGCGCTGGAAGCCGATCGGCATGTGTCCGAGGAAATCCTCCTGCCCCGGCGGCACGTGCCCGGCGCGGCTGAGCATCAGCTGTTCGAGAATCGAGGCCGTGGTATCGAGCGCAACATGATGCTGCTGCATCAGCCCCACGGTGTGCTGCACGGCGGGCGCGGATAGATCGAGGCTGCCGGCGCGGGCCATGGCTGTCAGGCGCAGGGGCGTGCGGCTGTCTTCGCCCGGCTGCAAGATCCAGCCGAGCATCAGTTGGTTGACATGGGCGATGGAATCATAGCCATCGGCAATCACCCGGTCGGGCGTGTCGAACGCGGGGACATGGCCGGTCACTTTCAGGCCGAGGCGGTGTGCCTCTGCCGCGATCGGCGCCACCCAATCGGGGTTCATCGAGTTGTAGATCTTGATTTCGGCATAGCCGCGCGCCGCGTACCAGCGCACGTCCTTGAGTGCTTCGTCCACGCTGGCGGGAATGAAGCCGAAGCGCGCCGAATAGGGGCTGCGCCCCTCGATAAAGCCATTGGGCACGATGCGCGGCCAGGCCACCTGCCCGGCATCGACGCGGGTGATCAGGTCTTGCAGGAAGGCATTGTCGTTGCCCATGTCGCGCGTGGCGGTAACGCCGGCCGCCAGATAGAGCAGCCCTGCCGGCAGCGTGGCGTGCGAATGCATGTCGTGCAGCCCGGGATAGACCGTGCCGCCCTGGCCATCGATCACCGTCTCGTCGGCCGGATCGGGCGCGGCGGGGTCTTCGGGCAAGACCTGGGTGATCGTGTCGCGCATCACCACCACGGCCGACAGGGCAGAGCGGGTGCCGCTGGCCGGATCGAACACGTGGACGTTGCGGATGCGCAGCGGCGTGGCAAAGCGGTGCGCCAGTTGCTGTTGCAGGGCCAGCGCGCGCGCCGTTTCCAGCTCGGTTCCCAGCTTGCCCAGCATCGGCACTTGCGCCTCATGGCCGGCGCGGATCGTGGTGCCATCGGCGCCGGGGCCGAACACGCCGGCCAACTGCCCAGCCTGGTCGAGCAGGACATAGCCGGGGTTGAGCTGCACTCCGGTGATGCGCCAGGCAGTGACCGGCAGGGCCGCCTTGCCACTGCCCAGCGCGAACGTGCGCACCGCCTGCGCGCAGACCCGGCCCGAGGGCAGCACGGCCAGGCAATGGTCTGGCCGCCCCATCGCTGCGCGGGCATAGAGCGCCAGGGCATAGGGGCTGTCATCGTTGGCGATATAGAGCGGCGGCCGGGCAAAGGCCTGGCTGCCGGCGTCGGCCTGGCTTTTCCAGCGCGCCTCCTGCCCGGCATAGGCATAGCTTTCATCCACCGTGCCGCCCATCAGCGAGGTGCCATGGATCGTCCAGCTGGTCGGCACGCCCGAGGGATCGAGCACCAGATCCTCGTGATGCTTGGGCCCGCGGCCATTGTCGTCGACGCGGTAATCCACGGCCACGCGGTTGCCCTGGGTGTGGATCTTGAGCGAGCCGACGGTTTCGCCGTTGGAGACGATGACGAGGCTTTCGTCCGCCGCCTGCGCTGCCGGTGGCGCTGCGGCGAGAGCGAGGACGAGCGGGAGCAGGGCGCGGCTCATCGCGGCGCCTGCCCGGTTTGAGCAGGAGCAGTCTTGCTGATCAGCATGCGGATGTCGTTCCCCAGGGCCTGGGCCGTGGCGGCCACCGAATAGCCGGTGTGGCCCCCGTCGTAATAGCGCAAGGTCACGCGCTGCGGGTCCCAGCCCGATTGCGTGGCGAGCAGCTCGGCCCCGCCCATCGTGGTCTGCGTATCGTAATAGCCGTTGGCGACCAGGACCTGAAAGCGCGGGTTGGCCGCCATCATCGCGGTGATGCCCTGGTAATAGGGCCAATCGGCAAAGGGACTGGTGCCCGATCCCCAGCCCCACTGGTCAAACCCTTCGACGGGAGCGGACAGGACATAGGGCTGCGTTTCCGCCACCTTGAGTTCGTCGTGGCGGTAGCGCTCGAACAGGCGGGCCAGGGTATCGGTAATCGCTTCCGACGCATCGGGGGCGCCGCCCTGCGCGGGCGCGGCCATGGTATAGCGCGCGTCCATGCGGCCCAGCACGAGGCCCTTGTCCTTGAGCAGTTCGACGCGATAGCGTTCCTTGGATATGCGCAAGTCGTGCGCCAGATACCAGGCGGCCGGGATGCCGGTGAACGCGGCCAGGCGCGCGGCGACGCGGGCGCGATCGGCAAGGGGCGCGCCGCTGCCCTGATAGAGCACGGTCAGGTAATCGCCCTTGGCAAAGGCGCGCGCGGCGGCGAGGAAAGCGGGCAGGTTCATACCCATCCGATCGGCCCGGCCATGATACCACGCGATCGCCGCCAGGGTGGGCAGCGAGGCGACATAGCTGGTGACATTGGCGGGGCGCTGGGCATATTCGATGATATTGGCCGCCTGGCCATAGAGCACCACGCCGGCCAGCGGCAGCGGATCGGGGCCCTGCGCCAATTGCCGCGCGATTTCGCAGGCGCGGTTGGTGCCATAGCTTTCGCCCAACACATAGACCGGCGCCCCGGTTCGCCCATGCGCGGCCAGCCAGGCGCGGATGAATGCGGCAACTTGCGCAGCATCGGCACGCACCGACCAGAACGCATGAGTATCGGTGCCCGGCGCCACGGTGCTGAACCCGGTGGACGCGGGATCGACGAAGACCATGTCTGCGGCGTCGAGCGGCGAAGCGGGATTGTCTGCCAGCGTGACTTTGGCCGGGTCGGCGGCGATGTCATCGGGGAAAGCGGCGCGGCGTGGCCCAAGGCCGCCGACGTGGACATAGGCCGAGGCCACGATCGGCCCGCCGTTGAACGCGAACAGCACCGGCCGCGTGGCGGGGTTGGCGCCATCGCGCAGATAGGCGAAGCTGACAAGGCGGGCCGCGCCATCCACGGTCTTTACCTCGGTCGCCTCCACCTGCGCGGTATAGGCCAGGGTCTGCCCGCCGAACGTGCCCTTGTGGTGGGTGATTACCGGCGCTGCCAGCGCGTGCTGGGCGGTTTGCGCGGGCGCCGGTGAAGCCGGCTGGGCGTGCAACGGCGCAGCGGCGCTTGCCAGGACGAGGGGAAGCAGCAGGGCGCGCATCGGGACAACCTTTCGCAAAGGGCGCATCTCAAAGAGCACAGGCCGTGCCGGGAGAAACCGGCACGCGCCGCCACTGCCAGGCATCGACGGTTTCGCCGCGCGGCAGGTAAGTAACGGTAAAGACATGGCCATCGCGGCGCAGGCGCAGGGTCAGTTCCTGCGTCTGCTCGCCCTGGATGCCGTCCTGCGGCACCGGATCGACGATCTCGTCGCCATCGCGCACACCGGCCAGCGCAGCGGCAGAGCCGGTCACCAGGCCACGCACCACCCGCTTGGGCTCGGCGAGAACGTCCGTTGCAAAGCCCAGCTCATAGCGGCGCAGGCGGGTGGTGGTGCGGGCAAAGCACGGGCCAAAGGCGTCGGACGCCGGCAGCGGCACGGCGCCATCCAGGAACGCGCCAAAATCGGCTACGCCTTGCGGCCCCAGGTGCTGGGCCAACTGGTCTTCCCAATCAGCGTTGGCGAGGGTCGCGCCGGCCTTTTGCCGGGCCAGCAGGGCAAGGACGAGCGTGTCGAGATTCTCGCGTCCGCCGCTCTTCTGGCGCAGGGCGTGGTCCACCGTGGCGAAATAGAGCATGCCGCGGTCATAGGGCAGGGTGCGGATGCGGGTATCGGCCCAGAACCGTGCCGGCACTTGCGCGTTGGGCACGCTGGCCATGGCGCTGGTGTAATAGCGCGCGGCCGTCCAGTTCAGATCGTGCAGGAACGCATCGGCATCGATCATGCCAAAGCGGAACGGCAGGCGCGCCTGGTAGAACGTGGCCAGTCCTTCGCCGAACCACGCGGATTCAAGGCCGCCGGGCCGGGTGACATAGGGCTGGAACGTGTGGAACATTTCGTGCGCCAGCGTGATGCGGATGCTGGCCAGGTCCGCGCCGCGCCCCGTGCCGAACGTGGTGACGAACGCATGGTGGAGGCCCACCCCGCCGCCCGCGTTGATCGGGTTGTAGCGCAGGAACACGCCATAGGGCGCGGGCCGGGTCTGCCCGAACATCTGCCGGTAATGGCCATGGAGCGCACCGGTCCACGCCAGCAGGGCGCCGGCATCGAAGGCCGGGCGGCCTTGCCAGGCGCCGAAAAAGCCATCTTGCGCGTGACCCGTCGGCCAGGTGCCGATCGGACCGGCCATGAAGAAGCTTTGCCGCAGGGCGCTGGCGTCGAGTGGTTCTGCCGCCGTGACCGTTCCTGCGCCCAGCGAGCTGACGCCGCGGCTGCCCCTGGGCGCGCGCGACAGATCAAAGCCGAACGTGGCGCGCCAACGCGTGGTGCCGGGGGGCAGCAGCAGGAAAACCTGCCCTGCGGCGGAAACCGCGCCACCATCGGCGCTGAACGCAAAGGGCGGGGCGGGGCCGCGCGGTGGCAGGCTGGCCTGGGCAGGCACGCGATAGGAGACGACGAGCGGCCCCCGGACCGCGCGCGGCGCCAGCCATTCCCGCCCTGGCCCGCCGCTGACCGCATCGCCATCGGCGCTGTCGGCCAGCACCGCATCGCGTGGATGCAAGAGCAGCGGCCCGGCCGCATCGCGTGCGTGCAGCGGGCCAAGCAGGCTGGCCACGGTATCGACGTTGCTGGCCACCAGCGGCAATTGCAACACCGGCGCACCAGCCTTGGCGGTCAGGCCGGACAGGCGCAGCGTAATCTCCACCGTGCCCACGCGGTCCCGGTCGGCCACATCGGCGCGCGGGGCAAAGGTGACCGTCAACGCGGGCGGAGTGGCGCGAGCCGGTGCAGGCAGCAGCACGGCTGCGGCCAGCAACGCGGCCAGGGAATGGGGCAATCGCGGCATTGGCAGAAATCCCCTGTTGCGTGGTCAGATTGCCAAGCGGTTGCCTGCTGCCTGGCGCAGGGCCGCTTCCAGCGCGGCAAGGCCGGCGTCAAGTTCGGCATCGGGCAGGCAGAAGCCGATACGGATGTGTCCGGGCTGGCCAAAGAATTCGCCCGGCGCCACGATCACCCCGCTTTGCGCGATCAGCATTTCGGAAAAGGCGCGGGTATCGGCAATGCCGGGCAAAGCGGGAAAGCAGATGCAGCCCGCATCGGGCAATTCACCCGCCATCAGTCCGGCATCCACCATGCGGGCAAACCACGCGGCAAAGCGGGGCCGCGCGCGCGCCACATGGCTGCGCCAGTGATCGGCAAAGGCGTCGGCGCGCAGCATCACTTCGGCGGCGACCGCGTGCGACAGGGTCGAAACCCCGAATTCGGCGCGCGCGGCATAGTCGCGCAGGGTGGCCATCACGCCGGGCGCACCCACGATCCAGCCACAGCGCAACACGCCCAGGCCGAAAATCTTGGTCAGGCTCGACAGGCTGATCACCGCCGGCGAAAGCGCGCAGGCCGGGCCGGGGCGGCTGGCCTTGTCGGCATAGTCGCCATAGACTTCGTCCACCACCAGCAGCACGCCGCGTGCCTGTGCCAAGTGGGCAAGCGCGACCAGGGTATCGCGCGGGATGCCCATGCCCGAGGGATTGTGCAGGTCAGACACCACGATCAGCCGCGTTTCCGGGCGAAGCGCGGCGGCAACCTGCTCCACGTCGATGCCGAAATGCGGGGCTGGGCGCGTGAACGTATCCACGCCAATCCCCTGCACTTGCGCTGCGCCGGCAAACAGATCGAAACCCGGCACTTCCACCAGCACGCGGTCACCAGGCCGGAGCAGCGCGCGATAGAGCAGGGCGAGGCCGCCCGTGGCGCCGGTGGTGCACAGCACCTGGTCGATAGCGACGCCATGGCTTTGCGCCAGCATCGCGCGCACGAACGGGTTGCCATCACCAAAGGCGCTGACATAGCGCGGTGAAAAATCGGGTTCGACCGTGGCCAGAACGGCCTGGCGCAGCAAGGCGCGCGGTTCGGGCACCGCGCTTTCGAACAGGCTCACGATCGGGCGCGGCGCCTGGCGTGCCAGCGCCACGGCGGCGGCAACCCATTGGGCATAAGCCATCGGCGCGGGGGCGACGGGCGGGGTGGCCAGATCGGGCGTGGCAGCAGGCAGGGCGGTGCAGGTCATTGCGCCGATCCTATCGGGCAGGCGTTGCGCTTGTTATGCGATCTGTGCCCGCCGCGCGGGCGCCAGCGCATAATCCTTGTTGCGAGGGCGGCAAAGCCGGTCAATGCCGCCAATGCAAGTGCCGCGTGCGGCAGGCGTGGCGCTGGCCAAGATGGAGCGCGGCAGAAGCGCGCGCTCACCTGGCGCCAGGCGAAACGGCGCGACGCCGGGCTGCTGGGTGATCGCGAAACGTTGCGGCTCGATGCCGAACGATGGGGCTGTTCGCGTTAGGCGCGGCCTTTGTAACCGCCATTTTTCTCTGCCACCTCGCGGGCGGCATGATCACCGCCTTAACGGCCTACTAGTCGATCCTGAAAATGCGCAGTTGCGCTTCCAGTTCGATCGCGCGTTGCCTGACGATCGCCGTGTGGTCGGCCGCCTGCATCGGCACGTACATCGTGCCCTGTCGCGTTGCAAACAGTGCGTTGCTTGCCTGGATATGCGCGTCACGAAAGCGCAGCCACGCGCGCTGCGCCTCGCGCAGTTTACCCGCCGCGTCGTTGGGCAAGGCGTGCAACAGCGCGCGGTAGGCCGTGCCCATGCGCTTGTCGTAGGCGTCGCGGGCAGCGACCTCGCAGCCGACCTGGCCGGCCGTGGATACGTTGCTCGCGCCATCCAGGCAGCGCCGCAGCTCGGTTTCGGTCTTGTCCGCGCGCTCCACGGCGTGGGCAGAGGCAGCGCATGGTGTGGCAACGAAAACGGCCAGGCGCGCGATCTGGCGAATCTCCATCAAGGCCTCTCCTCTCGATTGCTGCCTAACCTCTAGCTTTGCAGATGCCCACTGATCGAGGCATTTGCTGCGGTTCGAACGCGATAGGGCGTGTAAACCGTTCCAGACCTGCTTGCCCGCCGGCTGTTGGTCTTCGCAATCGCAAAGAGGGTGCTCAAGCGCACGTCGCCCCGCCGAATGGCAGAGGCCGATACCCATCAGGATACCTGTGTGGCTTTCGATTGGTACCGAACGCGCCAGAATAGCGCTGCGCGAACAGCGCGGAGAAACTGGCCGATGCCAGCCATTCAGCGCATGTGTAGGGAGATTTGCAAGAGAGAAAGTGGCGCCAGGAGAGGACTCCCATTCACGCCCATTTATGCCTGAATTCCGCCACTTTTTGTGAGGATCTTCTGCTTGATGCCCTAAGCGATACCCTCAGAAATTATCTTGGGCAGGTTCGAGTTCTTGATGCTGCCGAATCGCCCTGCCGATCGCGTCTTTGCTGCTGTCCTGCTAACGCCTGTGCGCC
The DNA here is from genome assembly GCF_003058045.1 of Novosphingobium sp. GV079. Classification (NCBI taxonomy): domain Bacteria; kingdom Pseudomonadati; phylum Pseudomonadota; class Alphaproteobacteria; order Sphingomonadales; family Sphingomonadaceae; genus Novosphingobium; species Novosphingobium sp. GV079. The sequence goes on from NZ_QBUE01000016.1 coordinate 76,809, forward strand.
TCTTACTCCACCCGAACCATCGGAGCACTTCATCAGTACTGCGTGGAGCGAGACCAGCGGTGAATGCTCAATTACGCGGGGATGATAGAGCGCGGTAGCGATCACCGGCTGGATCGAGGTGCTTGGCATCGGGTGAAAGCGATTTGTAGTAGTGGTATTGGCTTCGGCCGATGTCATGCCTAGCGCCGCCAACCATGCGCACAGCGCGATCGCGCACCTCAGGCGAAAATTTGTTCCGGGTCTTGCTCATAACGAAAGCTCCTTTTCACAAACAGGAGCCTTCGGAAAAGCCAGGGCGGTCCAGTTCGTGCTCGCTGCCTGGCAGCACGACTGTGACCACACCGACATTACGGCCTAGGGCTGTAGTGAGGCAAGGTAGGCGGAAACGTCCCTGACGTCTGCTGCGGACAATCCCCGGGCAACTACCTTCATGGGCGCAACCCCCGGATTGGCACGTGCTCCGGTCCGCATATCCCACAACGTACGCGCGACATAGCCGGCTGGCCGTCCGGCGATCGGCGGCGTCATACCTACGCCCTCCAGGCGTTCGCCGTGACAGCTCTGGCACGGCATCCCGCCGCCACCGCCGGTCATGACGATGCGTCTCCCGCTGTCGATAGCCCCCAACGGGGCATAATCGGTCATCACCACATGATCGTCGTCGATCATCATGCGTTGCAGGTCACTGGACAATTCGACAACGCGGTTGCCGATCGGCTCGGTTCCTCCGCCTGGAGCGACATTGAGCCAGCCATATTTGTCGGGATAGGTCTGCGGCGCCGTAGCGCTCTCGACGACTTTTACCCAGCGCGACCTCGGCAGTTGCGAAAAGTATGTCGCCGCCCGTCTGAGTTCCGTCGGCGAGACTGCTTTTGCCACCTTGATCATCTCGGCCGTGCTGGGCTGACCGCGCGCGGCTGACCGGCGATCGCCGTTTCGAAACGCCGTGACTTGCTCGATGATATAATCGGCTGGGAGGCCGGCCAGATCCGCCGAGGCGGGAAAGCCCGCCCCGTTCAGCAAATGGCATTCTGCGCATGGCGTGAGCCCGGCCCGTTCGGGACCGCCTACGACCGCTGGAGCCGGCGGGTGATCTTGTGGGTGCCAGTCGATCGGCCTTGGCGCTGCTTCCATCTGCGCGCGGGATAAGACGAGCGGGCTGCCAGGCACACGAAACGGCCCCCTCCCCAGCGGCTGTCCGTAGGTCGACGTCGGACCGTGCGGATAGGCCCATGCCAACGCCGATATCGGGTCAGCATCGCGTTGGCATGCCGATACCAAGATCAAGAGTGCGGCGGCCAAAACTCCCGGTCGAGCTCGCTGCCGAGTCTTGCGCATCGCCATGCTCATTTCGCCCCGTACCGTTGCGCAATCATAACAAGCCTGCGCAGGTTGATAAGTCGCGCGTATTCGCGGGATCTAGGCGATGTGGAATTTGTCCACGCCGCCTAGGTAATGGTAGGTCTTTCTACGACGTCTCACTGCCGCTCGTAAACGAGCGTGACTTTTTTGGCGGGTGCAAAGCGATCCCCTGATCGTTGAGCCTTCCGCATGATTTCGGCTGGATCATTCTTTCATTGCTATGAGACCGCAGCGCGCTCGCGCCCGCGCCGCGCTGAGGAGAGCATAAGTGCGACGATGCCGCCAGCCCCCGCTATCAGCAGCCCAAGGCACGTGCTGCGCATGTCGGACAGCGCGATCATCAGCAGGATTGCCAGGTCCATGAACAGGGCGAGCGCCGGCAGAAACGGGTAGCCTATCGCGCGGTAGGGCCGGTTGAGCTCTGGCTCGCGCCGCCGCAGCTGAAAGAACGCCAGGTCCATCGCGGCGGTCACTGCCAGCGCCAAAGTCCCCATCAGCATGAAGATTGTCTCGTATCGCCCGGTAAGCACCAACAGGACAGCGACGCCAGCGAATGCCAACAACGCAAGATCCGGCGTGCCGCCAGCGTTGACGCTGGTCAGGAAACGCGGGGCGTAGGATGCCTTGCCGAGCGCGAGCAGGACGCGCGTGCCGGGCATGATCCCGCTGTTCATGCAGACGACCAGCGTGGCGAACGCCACGGCCGACAAAATTCTGATACCCGTTGTACCCAGGGCGCTGCCAAGCGCCAGTTGCGCAGGGAATGCCGCGCCCGAAAGCTTCGCCAACGGCAGGGCGTGGCCAAGGCCCAGCAGCATGCCGACGTACAGCGCGCCGAAGGCAATGACCGACCAGCCTAGCGCGCGCGGCACCGTACGGCCGGGATCGGCGGTTTCTTCGGCGAAATAGGCGGCGTTGTTCCAACCGACATAGGTGCCGTAGACCAACTGATAGCCGATGATCAGTCCCCCGGCGGTCCAGATCGGGGCCTTCGCCGGCACCAATGCTGCCACTGGCGCTGCGGTCGGGGCAACGACGAACAACAGGATAATGATTCCGATGACCAACGCCGCCTGAACCAGACTGGCCGTCATCTGCGTCCTTTCGCCAGTCACGACACCGCGCCAATTGATCAGTGAGAAAACGATCAGAAGAATCGCCGCGCTCAGCCTTGGGTCCGGCGCGATGATCGGCCATACAATCGCCAGAAAGATCGGCGCCCCCGCCGCAGCCTGCGCGGTGCCGGCGATACAGCTTAGCGCGTCCGTCCAGCCGATCACCATGGCGGCCGTGTCGCCAAATGCCCGACGTGCGACGACGACGCTGCCGCCCGACAAGCCGATGGCAGTCGACACTTCTGCCCATAGATTTACCGACAGCAGCGACTGCGCCCCCACCGCGACGATCAGCAACACGGCAAGACGGACACTGCCGGTCTGCGCAATCACATTGCCTGGGCTGCGAAAGATGCCGCTACCGACCATATTGCCGAGCCCGACAGCGAGCGCGAACGCGGTCCCGAGCACGCGAAGCAGGCCCGATGAGGTTTTCACAGAGTACACCAGATCACCCCCCAGGGCTGGGCCTGATTTGCGAACCAGGTCGCGGACCAACCGCTTGTTGACGCATCGCTTAATCCTGCGCGTTCGATGCAATCCGGCCTGCGCATGTCAGCCCCCGCGGTGTCGTCAGTTCATCTTGGTGATCGGGGGCGGAGGCGAGCTGCCACTTGCCGCCGCGGCAACAATGACGATCCTCATTGTGCGACCCCTTCTGGTCAGCTCTTGTGCGCGGTCAGACGGTCGACAGAGCCGAGCAGTTTGTTGTCATTGCTGATTGCCAGCGTCTTGCCGTCTGCGAGCACGGTCAGCGTGCGTACGATCCCGATCTGCCCCTGGCGCCGAAACGTCTCGATCAGCGTGCGCGGGCCATCGCGTGTCACCGACACCTCTCCGGGTATGTCCGTGCCGGATATCGGCACGAACCCGCCGCCGATCGTCGCTGCGAAGGATTGGCCGGTGGAGTTACGCTGGGACATGACGTTGCCGTTGACGGTGATAGTGAAGCGGGTCTTTTCCGCGCTCGGATCGGCGATTGTGGTGGTGCGCCATGCGCCCGATGTCAGATGTGCGGCGGGATCCGCAGTCCCCGTGCGAACCTGGACTCCGGTCTCTTTGGTCGTCTTCCCGCTGGTGGCGCCGCCAATGACGACGGTGTAGGTCAGCGTCGCGCCATCGGGTGAGGCAACGTCGGTTTCATCGTGCACCACCCGGCCACGGAGGCGCTCGACCATCCGCATGGTGCGGGGGTCGATGATCGTTACCGATGCTTCGTCAAGGCTGGTCTGGCGGGCCACGGGATGAAACGCACCATCCGCAGGGATCGTGTATGACGGGACACAGCTGTCGCAGGTGAATTGCCCGTCCTTGACCGTCACCGTGAACGGCTTGTTCGAAAGCTGCGCCGACGAAAGATCGAGTACCCACTCGCCGTTGAAAACGCTCTGCGCCGCAGCAGACGTGCTCGACGCCGCACAGAGGAGCGCGACTGCTGAAAGGAAGTGCTTCATAGAGCCCCCACCGAGTTAATTGCGTCAGGATAAGCTTGCGCGGCCGGATGAGCACTCGACGCGATTAACGACGTCGTCTTTCTGTGGCCTGCCCAAGCGATATCCCAGCGGCGTGATTTCGGTGATGGAACATTTTTGATCAGCTCGTGATGGAGGTTCAGGCGGCGATGCCGTCGCGATCTACATTCTTCTGGTCGCTAATGTCGCGGAATGTGCGGGCAACGGCTCCGAGATAGACGATCATCTTCGTGGCGAAGACCCACTCGATCATGTCCTGGCCGGCGTCGGTAAAAGTTACCGCTCCGTCGTTTAGTTCGATCAGCTGTGCCTCTACGGCGGATTGGAAAAGACGCCGGATATGGGGGCGGGATACATGAAAGCGCCGCGCTGCCGTAGCAACTGCAAAAGGGATCGAACCGGTCGGCGGGAAGCTATCGCCCGGCGCTTCGCTCACAAGCTGGTTGAGGATTTGGGCTCCGGCGTGACGATGCGAGAAAACCTGGAAGTAGTTGTCCACGTCGTGTCCCTGCGCGCTGCTGTCCAGAAACCCTTGCGTCAAGTGCCGCACCAAGGCGTGAAAGGTGCGGGGATCGTCCAAGGCGCCAGCCACCTGCTTTGCTGCCGGTGCAATCCAAGCGGTCGCCTCGACAACCTGACGAAGATGAGCGGTGTAGGTATTCAGGAATTTGTCGGTCGGGAGGTAAACGGCCGGGGAATGCGAGGGACGTGCCGGCCTCACTTCGATAAACCGAAGATAGCCCATGTAGATAAGAAGCAAGCGCGCCCGGCCGGGGCTAGCGAGCCCAAGCTGTGTCATCAACTCCTTCAAGCGCGGCAGGGTTATGCCGCCCGAAACGTGAAGCATCGCCGTGCACAAAGCGGCGACCTTGCGACCTGCATCCTTGAGTATGCCGGCGATAGCGGGGTCGGCGTCAGCGCTTTCGAGCATTGCCCGTGCTAGCCAGCGGATGGCGCTGGGATAGCCTGGATTGGCGCGTAGACGCACATAACTTTCCAGCGGAATGATCGCGCCGGTATCCCAGGACAGCAAGTCCGTCATTTGATCCTCTAGCGCTCAGACTCGATCAGGGCGATCGGCTTTAGATGTAGTCGGCGCTCTGATCATCAGAGAGATACCCGAAAACGCGGAATTCGCTGGGAGTTTTCTCGCCGGGCACATTAACAGCCTTGAGGGATGATCTGACGACTTCTCGGTCAGCAGGTGTTTCAACCTGAATATCGACATGCAGAATGGCATCATATGCTAGCCGGAACCGAGGTCAGGATAAGCTCCGGCATAGCAACTTTGGTATCGCGCTCAAGGCGCATCGCGCCTCTCCAGCATCCTTGCACGGGTGATTACCGCCGCCAGGATGCGTGGACGTCACAGAAGTTATTCGGCGCGTGATCCGGGGATATTGGTGTTCTTGCTGGTCGGCACCGGCACCCGGGGCCACAGCAGGTGATCGAGGGACAGGGTTCCACCACCCTTGGCCAGCAGGGGCAACAGCAGACCGGCCCAGCTCAGATGGGTGGGCCAGGCATCGGGATAGACAAACACTTCGATCACCAGTGTCATGCCCAGCAGGCCCAGCGCCCCCAATCTGGTAAACAGGCCAAGGAACAGCAGCAGCGAGAACAGGTGCTCCGAAATCGTCGCGGCATAGGCGGCGAGGTGTGGTGGCACGAGCGGCAGCGCATAGTCGCTGGCAAAGAGGTCGAACGTGCCGTCGGTGATGGTGAACCAGCCTTCCACCTTGGCGCGGCCCGACAGGAAAAAGATGGCGCCCGCGCCCAGCCTCGCCACCAACAGCAACAGCCATTCGGGAAGCAGTCGCCGCGCCTGATCGGTGGCGTGGTGGCAAAACGAGATCAGCGTGGTCATCGGCTTGTCCTTGGTCGTTCGGCAGACATGGCAAGGCGGCCCGGACAGTGCGGATGGCAGCGTCCGGGCACCGCTTGGTGGAGAGGGCTGGTTCAACCGCGCGGCGTGAGCGAGCCCATGCCGTGGGGCGTCTTGATCGACGTGCAGGTGCCGATCTTCACCGCTTTCCAGGCGTTGCCCTGATAGTCCTTGACCGAGGTGCCGGCGCAACTGGTGCCGGCACCGGCCTTGCAGTCGTTCTTGCCGGCGAGCGCGACGCCATAGCACTTCTCGGTCTTAGGAGCGTCGGCGGCCTGGGCGCTCGCCCCGGCAATGGTGGCCGAGAGGGCAACGGAGAGAGCGACGGCAGCGGCGGCTTGGGTAATGGTCATTATCAAGCTCCTTGGGAATGAAGGCGGTCAGGTGCGGCGCGGGCGGCGTTCCTGCCCCGGCCGACAGGGAGCATTTCGGCGCGGGTGGACGGTCGGTTACAGAATATATTTTCGACGATGGGCCGCTTGCGGTGTAACCATCGGCGGGTCTGGCGCGAAGCATGGCGTGGGAGCCCACATGCAAGCGAACGAAGCCCAGTTGAAAGCGTGGATGATTGGCGGTCTGGATGGCGATGCGGCCTGCCAGGCGCAATTGCTGCGCGCGCTCGTTCCCGTGCTCGAAGCGTTTTACCGCCGCCGCATGCGCGATCGCCGCGACGACATCGACGATCTCGTGCAGGAAACGCTGATTGCCGTTCACACGCGGCGGGCGACGTTCGACCGGGAGCGGGCGTTCGGTGGCTGGCTGTTCGCCATCGCGCGCTACAAGATGGTCGACCACTTCCGCCGCTGCGGCCGAACCTGCCCGATCGAGGGGCTGGACGACATTCTGGTTGCCGAGGGGTTCGAGGAGGCCAGCAGCGCGCGGATCGATATCGACCGCTTGCTGGACGCGCTGCCGGCCAAGCAGTCGCAGGCGATCCGCGCCACCCGCCTCGACGGACTGAGCACGCACGAGGCGGCGGCGCGGGAAAGGATGGGGGAATCTGACGTGAAAGTGTCGGTGCATCGCGGCCTGAAAGCGCTCGCGGCCCGTATCAGAGGCGAATTGTAGGATGAACACCGACCAACTGATCGATGCCCTGGCGCGCGAGGTGACGCCCGTGCCGCGCCATGCCGTGGGGCGCCGCCTGGCCATTGGTCTTGCCGCTGGTGGCGTGATCACGCTGGCGCTGATTGCCTGGCTGCTGGGGTTCAATCCGCAGCTTGGCGCGGCCATCCGGCACTATTCGTTCTGGATGAAATGGGGCTACACCGTGTCGCTGGGCATCTGCGCTGCGCTGGCCACGGCGCGCCTCGCCCGGCCCGATAGTGGCCGGTTCGGCTGGTTGTGGCTGATGGCGATCCCGGTCCTTTCGCTGGTGGCGATCGGCTTGTTCGAAATGAGCCGGGTTCCGCCCGCCCAATGGCTGGCGATGTGGCTGGGGCAAAGCTGGAGCGTGTGCTCGTCGATCGTGTTCCTGCTCTCGGTGCCGATCTTTGGCGGGCTCTTGTGGTCGTTTCGGCGCCTCGCCCCGACGCGCCTGAGAGCCGCCGGCGCCACCGCAGGGCTGACGGCGGGATCGTGGGGCGCAACGCTCTATTGCCTGCACTGCCCCGAAGTGTCCGCGATCTTCGTGCTGACCTGGTATACCTTGGGGATTGGCCTGGCGGCGCTTGCCGGCGCCATCCTCGGGCCGCGTCTGCTGCGCTGGTAATCTTTTTTCGCCGCTGTAACCGCAGCCGGCACCCTGGCGAATAACCCCATGCCACTTTCGGCAACCGCATTTCCCAGGAGCGCTATGATGAACACTCTCAATTCGGGTCTGAGCCTTGCTGCCACCGCCGCTGTCGTGGCCATGTCGGCCGCAGCCGTTGCCACCCCGGCGATGGCAGCGAGCGGCACTGCCGTGGTCCACTGCTATGGCGTCAACAGTTGCAAGGGCACGTCGGACTGCAAGTCGGGCAACCATGACTGCAAGGGCCAGAACGACTGCAAGGGCCAGGGTTTCAAGGCTCTGTCGGTCAAGGCCTGCAAGGCCGCTGGCGGCAGCCTGACCGAGCCCAAGTAAGCGCTGCGGCACCCAACCTGGCCTGCGCGCCGCCGCCCCGGCCAGTGGGCGGCGGCGCGCAGGCAAGAGGAGAGCGATCGTGCCTCACTCCAGCTTTGCCGGTTTCGGCCTCGGCCTGCGCAAACCGCATTATGCCGACTTTCTGAAAGCGGCCGTCCCGGTCGATTTCGTCGAGGTGATATCCGAGAACTTCATGGTTCCAGGCGGGCGGCCAAGGCGCATCCTGCACCAGGTACGCGCACACTACCCGGTGGCGCTGCACGGGGTCTCGCTCTCCGTTGGCTCGGCCCATGGGCTGGACGCGGCATACCTGGCGCGCTTGCGTGGCCTGGTGGACGAGATCGAGCCGCTGTTCGTGTCAGACCACCTGAGCTGGTCCCGCACGCCGGGCTTCAACGCGCACGATCTCTTGCCACTGCCCTATACCGCCGAAGCGCTCGATATCGTCTGCGCCAACCTGGCCCACGCCCAGGAGTGCCTCGGGCGTGCGATGCTGATCGAAAATCCCTCGAGCTACCTGGCCTTTGCCCAGTCCGACATGGCCGAGTGGGAATTCCTCGAACGGGTCTGCGCGCGGACCGGCTGCGGCCTGCTGCTCGATCTCAACAACATCCACGTTTCGGCGATCAACCATGGCTTCGACCCGCTCGCCTATCTGGCCGGGGTGCCGCTGGACCGGGTGCGGCAGATCCACCTTGCCGGCCACAGTCAGGGCGAGACGCTGTTGATCGATACCCATGATCAGCCGGTCCCACCCTCGGTATGGACGCTGTTTGCGCAAGTCATCGATCGCCTGGGCCCGGTCGCGGTGATGATCGAGCGCGATGACAATATCCCGCCGCTGGCTGACCTGCTGGCCGAACTCGACCAGGCCCGGAGCCTGGCACGGCGCGGGATGGCGGCATGACGCTGGCCATGTTTCAGGCCGAATTCGGCAACTGGCTGATGACCGGGTCGGACCGGGCGGCGGCGCGCTTTGGCCCGGTGGCCCAAGCCGGACTGCTGGTTTACCAGAACAATTATCGCGCGGCGTTGATGGCCTGCCTGCATGAGAGCTTTCCGCAAACGGTGCAGTGGCTGGGGCCTGAAGACTTCCAGGCCAGCGCCGCCCGCTGCATCGATGATCGCCCGCCCGATAGCTGGTCGCTGGACCACTATGCCGCCCTGTTCCCGCAAAGCCTGGCCGCGCAATGGCCTGACGATCCCGAAGTGGCCGACCTCGCCGCACTGGAACTGGCGCTGGCCGATGCCTTTGTCGGCCCAGATGCCGATCCGCTGCCCAGCGCCGCGTTGGGGCAGGTCGATTGGGACAAGGCCGTGCTCCGCTGCGTGCCCAGTGCCCGCCTGGTGACCTTGCGCACGAATGCGCCGGCGATCTGGTCCGCGCTGGTTCTTGGCGGCACCGTGCCGCGCGCGGAAAGGATGCCGCACCCCGTCGCTGTGCTGGTCTGGCGGCAAGGGGACACCGCCTGCTTTCGCACGCTGGACCCGGCGGAGGCCGAACTTGCCCCGCGGCTGCTGGCCGGCGTGTCGTTTGCCGAGGTGTGCCAACATCTGGTTTGCGCGCATGGTGAAGCAGAAGGTGTCGGGATCGCCGGTCACTGGCTGGCGCGATGGGCGGCCGATGGCTTGCTGCATGGCGGTGCCCTGGCCTGAAATCATTGCGGTGCGGGAAAGGTGATGCAATAGAGGGGGCGGGTGCTCGCTGGCCAGAACGTGGTGCGGGCAGGCTTTTGCGCTGGTCGGGCCGCCAGCGGGCCAACAGTCGTGTCCGGACGTTTCCCGTGTTGCATACCCATGACTTTGCCAGTGCTCTTGCCCGGCTTTGCCACGCGCTTTGCCGAGGGGCCTCTGCATCCCGATTGCGGCCCGCACCGGTGCCGTGGCACCGGATCAACCGCCGCCGATTGGCGTTGAAGCGATCGCGGGTGCCGCCCTGCGGCCCTCGGGAGTGGCGGCGGGCCTTTGCGCAGACAGCGGAGCAAGCATGGAAGCATTGACGGAACCGGCCCGGAACACAGGCATGCGGGTGGGCGCGCGGCTGAGCCGACTGGCGCTTTACCGCTGGTGGCGGCGCCGGGTCGTGGGGCAGGTCGATCACCAGGCGGTCGTTGCGCGCATCTTCGCGGAAAGCTGCTGGTCACCGCGCTATGCCTTCATGACGATGATGTCTGCCGGGATCGCGATGCTGGGATTGCTGCTCTCGTCTCCGGCGGTGGTGATCGGTGCCATGTTGATCTCGCCGCTGATGAGCCCGATCCTGGGCTTCGGGTTCAGCCTGGCGCTGTTCGATTTTGCCGAAATGCGCCGTTCGCTGCTGGCGCTGGCGGTCGGTGCGGTTGCGGCGGTGGCATTCACGGCGCTGATCGTCACGGCCTCGCCCTTGCAGGCCCCCACGGCGGAGATCGTGGCCCGCACGCGCCCCAATCTGTTCGATCTGGGCGTCGCCCTGTTCGCCGCGCTCGCGGGGAGCTTTGCGATCATTCGCGGGCGGGGCGAAACCATCGTGGGGGTGGCGATCGCTACCGCGTTGATGCCCCCGCTTGCCGTGGTCGGCTATGGCCTGGCAACGTGGAACCTGCCCGTATTGGGCGGCGCATTGGCGCTGTTCGTCACCAACTTCATCACGATCGCGCTCTCGGCAACGGCAATGGCGCGCTATTACGGCTTTGGCCACCAGCTTTCCAGCCGTCAGAGCTGGACCCAGACCATCCTGCTGCTGCTGGTTTTTGTGGCCATGGCCGTGCCGCTCGGCCTGGCGCTCAACCGCATCGCGCGCGAGGCCCTGATCGTCTCGGAAGTGCGGTCGCTGCTGAACAAGCGCTTCGGCAGCGCTTCGCGCGTGACCCAGCTCGACGTGGCATTCGATCGCGAACCCAACGTCATTCGCGCGGTGGTCATCACGCCGCGCGGGCAGACGCAGAAGACCGTGGTGCTGCAAAAGGCGATCGAACAGGAACTCGGGCGCCCGGTTCGCCTCAATATCGACCAGATCTTGCTCGAACCGGGGGCCGGCGCGATCGAGGCGCAGCGCGAGGAACTGCGCCAGGCAGGCGATCAGCCGGACTTGGAGACACAGCGCCTAGCCGGGATCGCGCGGATGATCGCGCTGATCACCGGTGTTTCGGCCGACGACGTGACGATCGACCGGGATCATCACCGCGCTACGGCGGCGGCCATGCCGCTTCCCGGCGCAACCGTTGCTACCTATCGCGTGCTCGAAGCCCGCGCTGCCGCGCAGACCGATGGCTGGAGCGTGGCGATCGTGCCACCGCAAGGCCCGCTGCCCGAGATCGCCTTTGCCAATGATGCCGACACGCTGGACCCCGTGGCGCGCGAGGCCGTGCTGGCTTCGGCCTGGGCGGCGCGGCGGTGGAATGTGCCGGCGCTGGGCGTGCCGGGTCTGCCGGCCGGGACAACGCCGGCGCGGCCAAGTCTGGCCCAGCGGCGCGCCCTTGCCATCGCAGCAACGCTGGCGACGCAAGGCGTCAACGCGCTGCCAGCGCCCGGCGGTGGGCAGCGGTTCCACTTGTCGGCTGGAGAAGGCCAGTGATCGCCGGCGTGGCGCTGACGCCGTTCGATGCGGCGGCCATTCTCATCGTGCTGGCCGCCGGGCTGGGCTATTGCAACTATCGCTTCCTCAAATTGCCTGCCTCGATCGGGCTGACGGTCATGGGAGCGATTGCCTCGCTGCTCGTCGTCGGCATAGCCCGCGTCGTGCCCGGCGCCGCGTTCGCGCGGGATATTGTCGGGTTCATCGCCGGCATCGATTTCCACACCACGCTGATGGATGGCATGCTCTCGTTCCTGCTGTTTGCCGGCGCGCTGCATGTGGATTGGCACGAGATGCGGCGCGGTCGCTGGCCGATCATCGTGCTCAGCACCATCGGTGTGGCGCTGTCGACGGCCCTGATTGGTGGCGGCTTCCTGCTGCTGGCCCGCGCCATCGGCTTCGAACTGCCGGCGATCTGGTGCTTTGTGTTCGGTGCGCTGATCAGCCCGACCGATCCGGTCTCGGTGATGGGCGTGCTCAAGCGTGCCAACGTCTCGCCCACGCTCGAGGCGACGGTGGCGGGGGAAAGCCTGTTCAACGATGGCGTGGGCGTGGTCATCTTTACCATCCTGCTGGTATCGGCCCTTTCGGGTGAGGCCTTTTCCCTCGGCCATGCCGCCGGCCTGTTCGCCACCGAAGCGGGCGGCGGCGTCGTGCTCGGGCTGGTCATCGGCTGGATCGCGTTCCGGCTGATGCGCTCGATCGACGATTACAAGGTCGAAGTGCTGATCAGCTTGGCGGTGGTGATGGGCGGCTATGCCATTGCGCGGCCGCTCCATGCCAGCGGGCCGGTGGCCATGGCCGTGGCCGGGCTGATCATCGGCAATGCCGGCGTGGCCCATGCGATGAGCGACACGACCCGCGATTATCTGCACAAGTTCTGGGATCTGATCGACGATATCCTCAACACCGTGCTGTTCCTGCTGATCGGGTTGGAAGTGGTGACCATTCCGGGAGATCTGCGCCTGGTGGTCCTGGGCCTTGCTGCCATTCCGCTGGCACTCCTGGCGCGCTCGATCTCGGTGCTCCTCCCACTGTGCGCGATCCGTCCTGGGCATCGCTATGGTCTGGTGGCCCCCGTTACGCTGATCTGGGGCGGGCTGCGCGGTGGTATATCCATCGCCCTGGCGCTGGGGCTGCCCGATGGCCCGGCGCGCCCGATCATCCTGGCAGCGACCTACCTGGTCGTGCTGTTCTCGGTCATCGGGCAGGGCGGCACGATCAAGGGCGTGTTGCAGCGCCTGACCGCGAGGGATGAAGGAGCGCCGGCATGAAGGCGCGGCTGCTGCGGCTGTCGAACACCCTGCGCGAAAGCTATTGGTTCGTCCCCACGATCATGGCCCTGGCCGCGCTGCTGCTGGCCTTGACCACGGTGATGATCGACAGCCATGCCGGATCGACGACATGGACGACCGGATTGCCCGGGCTCGACACGGCCCGGCCCGATGGCGCGCGCAGCCTGCTGTCGGCGATCGGTGGTTCGATGATCGGCGTTGCCGGGACGACCTTCTCGGTCACCATCGCGGCAGTGGTCTATGCCTCGGGGCAGTATGGCCCGCGCCTGCTCAGCAACTTCATGTCGGATCGAGGCAACCAGGTTACCCTCGGCACCTTCATCGCCACGTTCGTCTATTCGCTGGTGGTGCTGCGCACGATCCACTCGGCAGGGGAGGGCGGCTCGGCGGTCGCGGCGTTCGTGCCGCAACTGGCGCTGTTGATCGCCCTGGTCCTGGTGCTGTGTTCGATCGCCGTGCTGATCTACTTCATCCACCATGTGCCGATGCAAATCCACATCAACAGCGTGATCGAACAGATCGGCGGGCGGTTGGTCGATGATATCGAGGCACGCTTTCCGGCTCGGGACGAGCCCCCGTCTGCCACTCCCGCCAGCGCCATGCCGATGCCCGCTGCCTTGTTGGCCGAGAGGCCCGTTGTCGGCCCGGACCGACCCGCCACGATCGCGTGCCAAGGCATGGGCTATATCCAGCTCATCGACGAAAGCACCGTCATCGCCGTGGCCAAGGAGCACGACATGGTCGTCCGCCTGCATCGCCAGCCGGGTGATTTCGTGCACAAGCACAGCGTGCTGATGACGGCTTGGCCGGCCGATGCCTGCACCGAGCAGGCGGCCACAGCCCTGCGCCATGCTGTCGCGCTTGGTTCGCGGCGCAGCGCGCTGCAAGACCTGCGGTTCCTGATCGATGAACTGGTGGAGATTGCCGCGCGCGCCTTGTCACCGGGCGTCAACGATCCATTCACGGCCAGCAGTTGCCTCGACTGGCTGGGCGCGGCGCTGGCCACTCTGGCGCGACGGCGCCTGCCGCCGTGCCAGCGCGTGGATGCGGAGGGAAGCCTGCGGCTGATCGCGCAGCCAGTAACGTTCGAGGGTTTTGTCGACCGCGCGTTTGGCGCCCTTGCCCAGTATGCCAGCGCCGACATGATCGCCGGAAAGCACTATCTCGATGCGCTGGGCGATGTTGCCCGCAACTGCGATGATCCCGCGCTTATCGCAACGCTGGCAAGACAGGCCCGTGCCTTTCGCGCGCTGGCCGCCAAGGCGCTGGATGGCGCATGTCGCGATGCCGTGGTGGCGCGCGCCGACAGTGTGCTGAACGCCTTGGTCCATGCTGGCGCGCAAGACAGCCGCGCGGGCGATGCAGACCGAATGGAAGGGATCATATGATTGTTGCCGTTGCCCTGATCGTGGCGCTTGTCGTCACCCTGGCGCTGACCTTCGGCCGGTTTGCGCGTAGCGATACGTGGCGCGCGACGGTCACGCCCCTGGCGTCGATCATCGGATCGGGCTTTCTCATCTGCGGGCCGTTGCTTGCGCGCGAGTTCGGCAGCGCGGCGCTCGGTGCCATGGCCGTTCTGCTGGCTATTGCCTATGCGGCGGGCGCGGTAATCCGGTTCAACATCGTCCATGTCGAAAGCTATCTTGCCAGGGCCAGCTTCAACGATCCCGTCGCCTGGCTGGCACGGCTGACGCAGGGCGTGCTGGCGCTCGCCTATGCGGTATCGGTCGCCTATTACCTCAAGCTGCTGGCGGAATTCTCGCTCAAGCCGATCGCCATTGCGCCGGCGCTTCAGCCCCTTGCCGCCAATATCATCGTGACCGTGCTGATCGTGCTGATGACGCTGCTGGCCCTGGGGGGCAGCCTGCGCAAGGTGGAGCACCTGGCCCATGGCACGGTCTCACTCAAGATCGGGATCATCGCCGGCCTGCTCGTGGCGCTGGCGCTGGCGTGGGCAATCGGCGGGATGCAAGCGGCATTGCCGCCCGCGCGGCTGTCGTTCGCCAGCGTGCCGATGCTGCTCGGCCTGCTGATCACGGTGCAGGGCTTCGAGACCTCGCGCTATCTCGGCCATGCCTATCCGGCGGCATTGCGGGTCCGCACGATGCGGCATGCGCAATGGATTTCCTCGGCGATCTACCTCGCATTCATCGCGCTGCTCACACCGTTCCTTTCACGCGCTGCGGCCACCCAGGGGGTGGCCGGCATTCTCGACATCATGGAACTGATCGCGCCGGCGCTTGGCGTGTTCGTGCTGATCGGCGCGGTTGCCAGCCAGTTGAGCGCGGCGGTGGCAGATTCGATCGGCTCGGGCGGGCTGATCAACGAGGTGTCACGGCGCAAGATCAGCGTGCCGCTGGCTTTCCTGCTGGCTGGCGCGCTGGCGATCGTCATCGTCTGGCTGACCGACCCATTCGAGGTGGTCGCGCTGTCATCGCGCGCCTTTGCGCTGTTCTATGCGCTGCAATGCGCGCTGGCGTTGATCGTTTCGATCAGGAATGGCGTGGGAACAGCGGCCCAGCGGATCGGCTTTGGCGCCATCGGTCTGGTCTGCCTGGTCGCAGCGGCGGTCGGCGCACCGGCGGAAGGGTGAGGGGCTGCCACGGGGCCGCCGTCTCCCTGCTCCGTAGTGGGCGTCCCCCCACGCGCGCGATTGCCGATTCCGTTAAGGCCATGCCCAGCCTCGTGATGATAACCGTTGGCATTTCCGCAGCGCTTTGAAATGAAGACGCAGCGAAGCGCTCCAGCGAAGGGTTGAAACCCAATCAACCTCTTCAAAACAAGGATGCCATGGGCCTCGCGATCTATATGGATTTTGCATGAATAGGGCGGGCGCTGCGATCAGGCGCCCGGCGCCTGATCTGCGGCAAATTGATCGTAGGCCTCCACCGCTTGAGCGGCATACATCAGGCTGGGACCAGCGCCCATGTAGATGGCGAGGCCCATGGCATCCATCACCTCTTCGCGGGAAGCACCGTGCCGGACGGCGGCCTGCGCGTGAAAGGCCACGCACCCATCGCAGCGGATCGCGACCGCAATGCCCAGCGCGATCAGCTCCTTGGTCTTGCTGTCCAATGCACCATTGGCCGTGGCGGCGCTGGCCATTGCAGAGAAATTCTTCATGACATCCGGTGCGCCAAGACGAACTTGCTTGATCGCGCCCGACAGTTCCTTGGCCATCTGCGGCCAGTCCTTGTGCATGACGTTCCTCCTTTCAAGGATTGATCTGTCCAGCCAGAGCATTCAATTGCCAGGCGGCAACCATGCGCTGGCCCTCCGCCTCGATGGCGGCCGCATCAGCTGCGGTGGCCTCGCGCTCGGCGTCGAGAACGGCCAGAGTGGGCTTGGCGCCGACCTTGGCTTCCAGTTGAACGCTGCGCAAAGCTTCGGCGGTCGCGGCGGAACGGGCCGCGCTGGCGTCGACCACGCGGCGCGCGGTCTGAAGGCCGGTCCAGGCGGCGATGACCGCAGCGTCGATTTGTTCCCGGGCCTCGCGCGCGCGCGCTTCGCTGGCGTCGAGCGTGGCGTCGGCCTCGTGGATTTTGGCGGTGGTGCGACCACCGGCAAACAAGGTCCAGCGGCCACGGATACCCACTGCCATCGCATCTGCGCGGTAATCGGG
Organism: Novosphingobium sp. GV079; assembly: GCF_003058045.1. Taxonomy (NCBI): domain Bacteria; kingdom Pseudomonadati; phylum Pseudomonadota; class Alphaproteobacteria; order Sphingomonadales; family Sphingomonadaceae; genus Novosphingobium; species Novosphingobium sp. GV079. The sequence goes on from NZ_QBUE01000016.1 coordinate 93,178, forward strand.
GAAGAATTGGTCGCGAGTGCGGGTCGCCTCGGCAAAGGCGCCAATGGTGGGCAGGCTTTCCGCCTTTGCGCCGCGTAACCCGGCTCGGGCGACGTCGATGCCTTTTTCGGCCTGTGCGAGGACGGGATTGGCGTGATGGGCATTGTCGAGCGCCTCGTCCAGGCTGGGCGGGGTGGCGGGCAGCGCTGGCAAGGGGGCGAGCGCGCCCGCTTCATGGCCGGTCAGGCGGACATATTGGGCCTCTGCGGTCACGCGGCGGCCCTGCGCGGCAGCTAGGCCAGCTTCGCCCTCGGCCCGGCGGGCGGTGGCAGCGGCAAGATCCGAGGCGGGGATTTCGCCGGCTTGAAATCGCAAGCGGGCTTGCCGCTCGACTTCGGCCAGTTCGGTGGCCATTTGCTGAAAGCGTGTCTCGATCCGGCGCGCTGCCAATACCTCAGCATGCGCAGCCACCGCGCCCACGATCACCCGCGACCGTGCATCAGCCAACGCCAGCGTGGCGATCGCCTGCCCCCCACGCGCCTGGTCCACCGCCGCAGCCACCCGCCCGCCGGCATACAGTGGCATTTCCGCGCCTGCTCGCAGCGCCAGCGGCGTGACATTGCTGGCGGTAAAGCCAAAGAAGCCACCATTGTCGATGCGCCCGGCGCCAATCTGTCCTTCGACGCTGAGCATCGGGTTGCCCTGTGCCTTGGCGCCGTCGAGCCTTGCTTGTGCCTGCGCTTCTCCCGCCTGGGCCTCGGCCAGGACAGGAGCGTGCGCCAAGGCATCGGCGATGGTGGCATTCAGATCCTGCCCTTCGGCAAAGGCGGGCGAGGCCACCAACAAGGGCAACAGCATGATCAGATGACGCATGGCATCAGCCCTTATTTGAACGTGCAGCCCGGCTTTACGCCCAGCGCGCGGAACAGGATCGCGGCGGGACAAAAGCCCGTCACACTGGCTTGGAGCATGTTGGCCCCGGCAAACATGGTGAGGTAAATCCATGCAGGGCTCACGAACTGGGCGGCCAAGGCGCTGCCCAAAACAACTGCCCCGGCAAAGCGCATCACAGCGGAATCAAGGCTCATCACACATCCTCCTTGGTGGTTTCTTTCAGCTTGTTGATACCCAGCATTTGCAGCGCGAGCTTTTCATAGAAGGGCTCGCTGACGCCCGAGCGGACCTTCTTGAGGAAGTATTTTTCAAAGCCGACCTTGGCGAGGTGAACCCATTTGCCATGAGACGACCAATTGACGTTACGCGGCGGGATCTGGGGCTGGGCCACAAAGGCAACGCCTCCGTCGCCGAAATCGGCAAGGCACACCGCGTTCCAGCTCGGCACTTCATTCGGCTCACGCCCATCAAGTTCGGCGGCGATATTGTGGGCCACGGCCGTCACCATGCTCTCGATCATGAAGCCGGTCTTGGGCACGCCCACAGGAACCGGCGTCGGTCCCAGCGGCGGAATCGCCACGCAAACGCCCAGCGAGTAGACGTTCTTGAAATTGGGGTTGCGCTGGTGCTTGTCGGCCAGGATGAACCCGCGCGGATTGGTCAGCCCTTCGATGCCATACACGGCCTTGATGCCGCGGAAGGCGGGCAGCAGCATCGAGAAGCCGAACGGTAGATCATGCACCTTCTTGACGGCGTCATCCTCACCCACTTCCTCGACATGGGCCATGCCGTCATCGAAGCTGGTGACGCGGGCGTTGGTCACCCACTTGATGTGCCGCTCGCGCAACTGGCTTTCCAGCAGGCCCTTGGTGTCACCCACGCCGTCGAGGCCGAGGTGGCCGATATAGGGCTCGCTGGTGACGAAAGTCATCGGCACCTGGTCGCGGATTTTGCGACGGCGTAGCTCGGTATCGAGGATGAGCGCGAATTCGTAGGCCGGACCGAAACATGAAGCGCCTTGCGCCGCGCCCACCACGATCGGCTTTGGGTTTTTGCAGAATTCGTCAAACACGTCGGCGGCATGTGCCGCATGGTCGGTCCGGCAGACCGAAACCGTGTGGCCATCGGGGCCAAAGCCGGGAATCTCATCAAATGCCAGTTCAGGCCCCGTGGCGATCACCAGATAGTCATAAGACATGCTGGTGCCGTCGCGCAGTTCCACGCGGTTTTCGGCTGGATGGACGCGGGCGGCACCAACGCTGGTAAAAGTGATGCCCTTCTTGGCCATGACCGGCGGCAGCGACACGCGGATCGCGTCGGTCTCGCGCCACCGCACCGCCACCCATGGGTTGCTCGGCACGAACCAGTAATCGTCACTGTCCGACACCACGGACACCTCTGCGCGGCCTTTGGTAGCATCTCGGATCTCGTAGGCGGCGATGGTACCGCCGAGACCAGCGCCCAGCACAAGGATGCGGGGCAATGCGTTTGCAGGCTTGGACATGGATCAGCTCTCCCAGAGATATGCGGCCCCTTGGCTTTCTGACCGATGGGGACTCGGCATCCGCTTCAATCGCACTTGACTAATATGACTATTAAGCAATATAAGCAAGTGGTGTTTTTTACGCGTCTTCATACGCTGCGGAATGGGAGAGCGAATCATGGTCTTTGGCTTTGGAAAGTCGGCAAAACACCGGGAGGTTGGGCCGCAGGAACTGGCGGGCATGGTTGCCGCGAATCAGGTTCTCGTCGTCGATGTGCGCGAGGTGGACGAATTCGCGAGCGGGCACATTCCCGGCTCGATCAACATGCCGCTGTCCACCTTTCAGCCGAGCAAGCTGCCCGCTCCCGGGGCCAGGCAACTTGTCCTGACCTGCCTCGGTGGCAAGCGGTCGGGCATGGCGCTCGACAAATGCGCGGCTGCGCAAGCCAGTGTCGACACCCATCTGGCTGGCGGTTTTGGCGCCTGGGCCAAGGCTGGATTGCCGGTCGAGCGCTGAGTGCAGGCGCGCAGGATCGGGCGCATCGGGCATGGGTACGGGAGATGACAATGGTTAGAAGCCACTGGGGGGTGAAAGGCATGCAGGGCCGGGGTTTGACGGTCGGGGCCTTGGGTGTTGCGCTCATGGCGGCAACACTTCAGGGCTGTGGGCAGGACAAACCTGTGCCTGACGCGGGAGTGTCGGCGAACGGGCCACGCTTGACCGTAACTGCCAGCGATACGCCCGACTGGCAAAGCGTGTCTGCCGAGGTGACCAGCCAGGACCAGGCGCAAGTGCTGGCGCGCATTCCTGGCCTGCTGACCAGCCTGTCTGTGCGCGCCGGCGATATGGTGCGGCAGGGCCAGGTCATCGGCCGGATTGCCGACAGTCAGCTCACCTATCAATCCGCCGCTTATGGCGCCCAAGCTGCCGCCGCACAGGCGCAGGCCGCACAGGCCAAGGCCGAGCTGGATCGCGTGAAGTTCCTGGCCGCCAATGGCGTCTATGCCAAGGCGCGTCTGGAGCAGGCCGAGGCAGGCGCCAGCGCCGCCGCGGCCCAGACACGGGCCGCCCATGCCCAGCAGGCCAGCATTCGCGCGATGGCGGGCAATGGTGCGGTGGTCGCGCCAGCCAACGGCCGCGTGTTGCGCGCGGATGTGCCGGCCGGATCGCCGGTGGTGCCAGGGATGGTGGTGGCGGTGGTCACCTCCGGCCCGGTGGTGCTGCGGCTCGATCTGCCAGAAGGCCTGGCGGCCAAGGTGAAACCTGGCGCGCGGGTGCGCGTCGATGGGATGAGCGGCGAGGGTAGCGTGACGCGCATCTATCCGGCGGTGACCGCTGGGCAGGTCAGTGCGGATGTCGCCATGGCCGGGCTGGATTCGAGCCTGATCGGGCGGCGCATGGCGGCGCAGTTGGCGGCTGGAATCCATCGCGGGATCATCGTGCCCCGCGCTTTCATCGTCACGCGCTACGGTCTCGACTATGTGCAGGTTGCGACAAAATCTGGCGGGGTAATGCAAGTGCCCGTGCAGACATCGCCCGCCGCAGATGCCAAGAGTGTCGAAATCCTCTCGGGCGTCAATGCCGGCGATGTGCTCGTGGGAGGCGCCTCATGAATCTGGGCATTTCCGGGCGCATCACGCGTGCCACCATTGCCTCGCCCCTGACGCCACTGTTCCTGCTGGCGGCGATCCTTGTCGGGCTGATCGCCACGATTACCATTCCGCGCGAGGAAGAGCCGCAGATCAAGGTGCCGATGGTCGACATTCGCGTTGCTGCGCCCGGCCTTTCGGCGGCGGACAGCGTGGAACTGGCAGGCAAGCCGCTCGAGCAGATCGTCAAGAGCATCGACGGCGTCGAGCATGCCTACACCCAGGCCCAAGACAATGGCGTGATGGTGACGGCCCGGTTCAATGTGGGCCAAGACCCTGAAGCGGCCGCCACCCGTGTGGACGAGAAGATCAAGGCGAACATCGACAAGATCCCTGCCGGCGTCCAGCCCCCGCAGATCACCGTGCGCGGCATCAGCGACGTGCCCATCGTGGTCTTGACGCTCACCCCCAAAGGACCGGGCTGGGACGAACGCAGCCTTTACACGCTGGCTAGCAAGCTGCGCACGGAAGTGGCCAAGGTGGACGATGTGGGCTTGACCTTCATCACCGGGGGACAGCGCGAGGCGATCCGCGTTGTCCCCGATCCGGCAAGGCTGGCGGCGGCGCGTGTGCCGCTCTCTAGCGTCATTGATGTCATCCGTCAGGGTGGCCGCAGCTTCCCCGCCGGCTCGGTCCGCGAGGGTGGGGCAGCGCTGGCCGTGAGCGCAGGCGCGCCTTTCGCCAGTGTGGATGAGGTGCGCCGGCTGACAGTGCGCTCTGCAAGCGGCGCGCCGGTGCTTCTGGGCGATGTTGCACAGGTTGAGCAAGGCGGCGCGCAGGATCAGGCGCGCAGCTGGCGCTGGAGCAAGGATGGCAGCGGATGGCGACAAGCGCCTGCTGTCTCCATCGCCATTGCCAAGCGCAACGGGGCCAATGCCGTCACTGTTTCTCAAGGCGTAGTGGCGCGGGTCGAGGCGTTGAAGGGCGGGCTGATCCCGGCCAGCGTTTCGGTCAATGTCACGCGCGACTATGGCGAAACGGCGAATGACAAGGCCAATGAACTGATCTTCCATCTGGCTTTGGCGACAGTGTCCATCGTCATCCTGATCGGCTTCGCCATCGGTTGGCGCGAGGCGGGGGTGACGGCGATTGTCATTCCCACCACCATCATGCTCACCATGTTCGCCTCGCGGATCATGGGCTTCTCGATCAATCGCGTATCGCTGTTCGCGCTCATCTTTTCGATCGGCATTCTGGTCGATGACGCCATCGTGATGATCGAGAACATCGCCCGGCACTGGGGCATGAACGATGGTCGCAGTCGCCAGCAGGCCGCTATCGAGGCCGTGGCCGAGGTGGGCAATCCCACGATTATCGCGACCTTGACGGTGGTGGCCGCCTTGCTGCCGATGCTGTTCGTTTCGGGGTTGATGGGGCCTTACATGGCGCCGATCCCGATCAATGCCTCGGCGGCGATGGTGTTCAGCTTCTTTGTTGCGGTGGTGATCGCGCCCTGGCTGATGATCCGCTTTGCGCGGGGTGCGCTCGCCCATGGCCATGCGGGCGAGGATGGCGGCAAGCTCGGCGCGCTCTATGCCCGCTATGCCAAGCGCGTGATCGCCACGCGGGCCAGCGCCAAGCGCTTTCTGATCGGCGTTGGCGTTGCCACTTTGGTGGCCTGCTCGATGTTCTATTTCAAGGCCGTGACGGTCAAGCTCTTGCCCTTCGACAACAAGAGCGAAGTGCAACTGGTGGCTGATATGCCCGAAGGCACTTCGCTGGAGGAAACCTCGCGCATTCTGGAGCAGGCCAGCGCCATTGCGCGCCAGATCCCCGAAGTGAGCGCGATGGAAGCCTATGCAGGTACGGCGGCGCCGTTCAACTTCAATGGCCTCGTGCGCCATTATTTCCTGCGCAGCCAGCCCAATCAGGGCGATGTCATGGTCAGCCTCGCCGCTAAAGGCGATCGCAGCCGGTCGAGCCATGCCATTGCCGTTGATCTGCGTGAACGGTTGCGGGCGCTGGCACTGCCTGCCGGTGGCGTGATCAAGGTGGTGGAAACGCCGCCGGGGCCGCCGGTGCTGGCGACCTTGCTGGCAGAAGTCTATGGACCTGACGAGGCGACAAGGCAGAAAACCGCGCTGGTGCTCGAGCAGATTTTCAAGTCCGTGCCCTTCATCGTCGATACCGACAACTCGTTCGGCGTGGCCCGCCCAACGCTGCGACTGGTGCCTGATCGCGACAAGCTGGATCACTATGGCTTGGCAGAGAGCCAGGTGCTCGACAGCATCGGTGCGCTGATGGGGCGGCAAACCCTCGCCTACGTGCCGCGCGGCGCCGATCGTGAACCGCTGCCGGTGGAGATCGGCCTCGATCAATCGCAGCGGAGTTGGTCGGGCGCGCTGGCGGCGACGCCTGTGGCGGTCACGCCCGCAGGGCAGTTGCTCAGCCTTGGTGAACTGGTTGATGCCAAGGCCCAATCTGGCGGGCAGGCGATCTTCCGCCGCGACGGGCGGGGCGCCACCATGGTGATGGCCGACATGGCGGGCCGCTACGAGGCGCCGATCTATGGCCTGCTGGCGGTGGACAAGGCAGTGGAGGCCTATGACTGGGTGGGCCATGGGCTGACGAAACCGACTATCCTGATGCACGGCCAGCCCGACGACGAAAGCCACACATCGATCCTGTGGGATGGCGAATGGGAGATCACCTGGGTCACCTTCCGCGACATGGGCGGAGCCTTCATGGTGGCGCTGCTGGCGATCTATGTGCTGGTGGTGGGGCAGTTTGGCAGCTTCAAACTGCCGCTGGTGATTCTCACGCCCGTGCCGCTGACGCTGATCGGCATTGTCTTGGGCCATATGCTGTTTGGCGCGCCGTTTACCGCCACCAGCATGATTGGCTTCATCGCGCTGGCCGGGATCATCGTGCGCAACTCGATCCTGTTGGTCGATTTCATCCGCCATACTGCCACGCCCGGCAAATCGCTGCGCGATGTGTTGATCGAGGCCGGGCGTATTCGCGTCAAACCCATCGCGCTGACCGCCGCTGCCGCCATGATCGGCGCAAGTGTTATCCTCACCGATCCGATCTTTCAGGGGCTGGCCATTTCTCTGCTGTTCGGGCTGGCTTCCTCCACGTTGCTCACCCTTCTGGTCATTCCCGCCATCTACGTGGTCTTGCGGGATGACGGGATTGCCTTATCTGGAGAGGCACTATGAAGCTCACTGACCTTTCCGAATTGAAATCGAACGCTACGCATATGGCGGCGCGGCTCAAGCTCATGAGTCATCCCGAGCGCCTGTTGATGCTGTGCCGCATGGACGAAGGTGAGGTCAGCGTGAGCGAGCTGGTGGCGATGACGGGCCTTTCGCAGTCCGCCGTTTCGCAGCACCTGGCCATGTTGCGCGCCGAAGGTGCGGTGAACGTGCGCATCGACGCGCAGGTACGCTGGTACAGCCTGAGCGATCCCGTCGTTTCGGGTGTGATCCACGCCATGTGCGCGCTATGCGATGCGGGCGCTGTTGGTATGCACGCCAAGGCCTGCTGAAGGTTTCGGTTAAAGACTGATCGTCTGATTGGCCAAGGCTAGGCGGTGGCTGATCAAGATCAGCCCCGTACCTGTCTCATCCAGCTACGCGCCAAGCCTTTGCACAAGGCGGCTTTCGGTTGCGGCGTCCAGTCCTTCGCTCGGTTGATGCAGCACCAGCCATGGGTGCCCGGCCAGCAAGGCCCGCGCAAAGGCTACACGCCGTCTTTGCGCGCGAGACAGCTGCGCCCCATCGCCGCCCAGCCATTGATCCAATCCATCGGGTACGCTTCCAGCAGATCGACATCGCGGCCAAAGCAGGCAACCATCTCGCCGCGGCGCAAAGGCAGTGGCCCCGCCAGTGTGGGCTTGGCGATGTGGGCCAATAGCTCCATGCGCAGATCAGACCGCGCAAACGGCGCGGCGCGGTGGCCCAGCATCCGCTCGCCGTAGCGGGCGCCCTGGACGGAGCGAGCGAGGGAAAGGGACTTGACCATATTACAAATCAATAATATTAGAAATATCTGCAATTAGCAAGCGAGTCTACGCGTGTGTGTCGCCTGCCATTGCCGGTGTTGTGCGGAATGCGCAGCCTTACCAAGGGGGCATGTCCGATGGATATGGCGGTTGTTGAGTTATCCCGGCTGCAGTTTGCACTGACAGCCATGTACCATTTTCTTTTCGTGCCTTTGACGCTCGGCCTCTCTTTCATGCTGGTCATCATGGAGAGCATCTATGTGATCACCAAGCGCCCAATCTGGCGGGTGATCACGCGGTTCTGGGGCAAGCTGTTTGGCATCAACTTCGTGTTGGGCGTGGCAACGGGCCTGACCATGGAGTTCGAGTTCGGCACCAACTGGGCCTATTACGCTCACTACGTTGGGGATATTTTCGGTGCCCCGCTGGCGATTGAAGGGCTGATGGCCTTCTTCCTCGAAGCGACCATGGTCGGCGTGATGTTCTTCGGCTGGGATCGCCTGGGCCGGGTACAGCACTTGATGGTCACCTTTCTGGTCGCGCTGGGCACCAACCTTTCGGCGCTGTGGATCCTGATTGCCAATGGCTGGATGCAGAACCCGGTCGGCGCCACGTTCAACCCCGAAACCATGCGGATGGAAGTGACCGATTTTTCGGCGGTGCTGTTCAATCCGGTGGCGCAGGCCAAATTCGTGCACACCGTCAGCGCGGGCTATGTCTGCGCGGCGACCTTCGTGATGGGTGTTTCGGCGCTTTATCTGCTGCGTGGCAAATACACCAATATTGCTCGCCGTTCGATGATGGTGGCCTCGGCCTTCGGGTTGGCCTCGGCGCTGTCGGTGGTCGTGCTGGGTGATGAAAGCGGTTATGCGCTGACCGACAACCAGAAGATGAAACTGGCCTCGATTGAAGCCATGTGGGAAACCGAAGCGGCCCCGGCCGCCATCACGCTGGTGGGCTTGCCCGATGTGGCGGCGCGCACCACGCATGGCGCGATCAAGTTGCCCTATGTCATGGGCATCATTGGCACGCGTAGCCTGACCGGCAAGATCGACGGGATCGAGGAACTGGTGCTGCGCGCAGACGAGCGCATCCACAGCGGCATCATCGCCTATGATGCGGTGGAAAAGCTGAAGGTTGACCGCGCCGATGGGCCTGCCCGCGCTGCCTTTGAGGCGCATAAGCGTGACATCGGTTACGCCATGCTGCTCAAACGCTACGTCGCCGATCCGCGCAAGGCGGATGACCAGCTGATCCTGAAAGCGGCGTGGGACACTGTGCCCAATGTGCCGGTGATGTTCTTCCTGTTCCGGGGGATGGCGGCATTGGGCTTTGGCTTTATCGCCTTCTTCGGCATGGCCTTCTATTGCGCCTCGGCCTGCCAGTTCTCAAAGCGCTGGTTCCTAAAACTGGCGGTGGTGATGATCCCGCTGCCATGGATCGCGATAGAATCGGGCTGGGTGCTGGCCGAAATCGGGCGTCAGCCCTGGGCGGTGGACGGCGTGCTGCCCACCTTCCTTGGTGCCTCCTCGCTGACCGTGCCGCAGGTGTGGGCGACGATTTTCGGCTTCACCGCGCTGTATGGCACGCTGGCCGTGATCGAGATCCGCCTGATGATCGCCGCAATCCGCAAGGGGCCGATCGAGCACCACGAGCTTACCGCGCAGGCGCAGGGCTTTGCCCCGCTACCCGCCGAATAAGGGGACGGGATATGCATATCCCTCTCGATTATGAAACGCTGCGGGTAATCTGGTGGGCGCTTTTGGGCGTGCTGCTGATCGGCTTTGCGCTGACCGATGGCTATGACCTTGGCGTTGGGGCTTTGCTGCCCTTCGTCGCGCGTACCGATCAAGAACGCCGGCTGGTCATCAACGCCATCGCCCCGCACTGGGAGGGCCATCAGGTGTGGTTCATCCTTGGTGGCGGCGCGATTTTTGCGGCATGGCCGTTCGTCTATGCGGTGAGCTTTTCCGGCTTCTACCTTGCGATGTTTCTCGTTCTGGCGGCCCTGATCCTGCGGCCGGTGGCGTTCAAGTATCGTTCGAAGCATGCCGATGCCGCATGGCGCAACCGCTGGGATTGGGCGCTGTTCGTGGGCGGTTTCGTGCCGGCGTTGGTATTCGGTGTGGCGGTGGGAAATGTGCTGGTTGGCGCGCCCTTCCGCTTCGATAGCGATCTGCGCATGACCTATGAGGGCACGCTGCTTGGTCTGTTCACGCCCTTTACGCTGCTCACCGGCCTGCTCTCGGTGGCGATGCTGGCGCTGCATGGTGCGGGCTGGCTGGCGGTGAAGATCGAGGAGGGGGTTGTGCTGACCCGCACCCGCGCCATCGCCCGTATCGCGGCGCTGGCCAGCATCGCACTGTTCCTGATCGGCGGGGTGATGGTGGCCAAAGGCGGCATGGGGCTGGCGCTGACGGGGGCTGTTAATACCCAAGGCCCGTCAAACCCGCTGATGTCGGCCAGCGTCGCTGCGCCCGGTGGATGGTTGGCCAATTACAGCGGGCATCCGTGGATGGTGCTGGCGCCGGTCTTGGGGCTGCTCGGGCCATTGGTTGCACTGGTGGGTATCGTCAAACGATCCGGTGCGCTGAACCTCATCGGCACCGCGCTGGCCACTACCGGCATCATCGCCACGGTGGGCCTGTCGATGTTTCCCTTCATCCTGCCGTCCTCGATTGACCCGCGCTCCAGCCTGACCGTTTGGAATGCCTCGTCCAGCCATATGACTTTGTTCATCATGCTGATTGTGACGGTGATCTTCCTGCCGATGGTGCTGGGCTATACGGCCTGGGTGATGAAGATGCTGGGCGGGCGGATCACTCTGCGTGATGTCCAGACCAACCCCGACTTTTACTGAAAGGAACTTCCATGTGGTATTTTACATGGGTGCTGGGTTTGGGCCTTGCGGTGGGCTTTGGCATCATCAACGGGCTGTGGCACGAATTCAATTCGCCGATAGACGATGATCCTGCGGTCTGAACCTTCACGGTTAAGCATGTCAGGACACAGCGGCGCCGACCCTTCCCGTCGGCGCCGCTTTGGTTTGGAATTGGAAGGGGGTGCGGGATGAGCGCAATTTCGAGGATCTGTTCCTTGGCCTTGGTCGCAGCAGGATTGGCCTTTCCAGCCTTTTCTTTCGCCAAAGGGCGGCATGCTGTCGCGGAACAGCCCTATTATGTCTTTCAAAAGGTGGTCTACCAGAACGATGGTGGTTGGCCGGATGACAAAGCCTATTTCAACCGCCTGTTGCGCCATATCGGCGCGCATATTGCCGCCACAGACGGCAAAGTTGAAATCCGTGTTGTCAACTTTGCAGCCGGGGTAAAGCTTTTCGTGATGGCCAAGGAGGATGCCGAGCTTGCCAAAGCCGTCGATGAGCTGCGGGCCAAGGGCGTGCGCTTCCTGGTCTGCAACAATACGATGCAGGGGATGAAGCTGACCCCTGCGGACCTTTATGGTGTGAAGCCTGATGATGTCGTTCCCAGCGGGGTTGCTGAAATCGCGCGTTTGCAGGGCAAGGGCTATGTCTATCTCCATCCATGAGCGGTCATGAATCCTTGAGCTGTCATGACCCTTGCAGATCACATCCTGTATGCGGGTGCTTGGGCGGGTTTTGCCCTATGCCACAGCCTGACGGCGGGGGCTGGGCCTTCGCATGGTATGGGTCGTCTGTTCGGGCGGGGGCATAGACTTGCCTACAATGCGCTGGCTTTCGTGCAGATCGTGGTGGTCTTGGGGCTGGGCCGATGGTTGGCACAGGGCAATCAACCCTTTGCCCAGCCATTGTGGCTGACCAGTTTACGCTGGGGAATGGTTGCCTGCGGGTTGGTGCTGGGTCTGTTTGCTTTGCGGGCCTATCGTCTGGGGCCATTTGTCGGTTGGGCACAACTGCGCGGCGAGGAGGATGCCGCGCAGGATCTGGCGGTCGCTGGCCTGCATCGCCATATGCGTCATCCGCTCTATACCGCCGCCTTGCTGCTGCTGTGGGGCAGAGTGGATCACGAACTTGCCTTGGCCACGGCGATTTGGGCTAGTCTCTATCTGGCTGTGGGCAGCCATTTTGAAGAGCGCCGCCTGTTGGCGCGCTATGGCGAAGCTTACAGCCGCTACCGCGCGATCACGCCGCGCTTTTTCCCGAGCCTGTTTTAGGCCGGTTTACGCGCCACGAGATCGATGAGCGCCGACATGCCGCTGTGTCCCGGACCTTCCTCGATGACGCTGTCATGGACGGCCAGATGCTTGATGTCCCATCCGGTGAAGGCTTCGCGCAGCATGTCCTCGTTGTAGAGATTGTCAGGCAAGCTTGGTCCGCCCGTGTCATAGGCGATCTGTTCGGGCCGATAGCCTTGCAGCAGGATCAGGCCGCCGGGACGGGTTGCCCGCTGCATTCCGGCAAAGATCCGGGCGCGCAGGGCCGGGTCAGCGAACTGGATGAAGATCGCTACCACTGCGTCGAAGCCGTCTTCGGGCCAGTCCCATGCGGCAAGATCGGCCTGTTGCAGGCCGAGCGACACCCCTCGTTCCTGCGCCAGCTTGCGCGCCTTGGCGAGGCCCGCCTCGGCAATGTCGATGCTGGTGACGTGATGGCCTTGGGCTGCCAAGCAGACGCCATTGCGCCCCTCTCCATCGGCCACGCACAGCACGTTGCCCATTGCAGGCAGGCGCGCGGCCTGCTGCGTCAGGAACAGGTTGGGCTCTGTGCCGAACAAGTAATCTTTCCCGGCGAAGCGGCCGTTCCAGTGACTTGCGTGATCCATCATCCGCGAGCCCATTCCACGATGCGGCGCGCATCCATGGCGCCCGAAATCCGTTTCACCTCACGCCCGCCTGCCAGCAGCATCAGGGTGGGGATCGACTGGATGCGGTGCGCCGCGCCCAATGCTTGTTCGGCCTCGGTATCGACCTTCAGCAGGCGCATGGTGGGCTCCAGCATCCCGGCGGCCTGTTCAAACGCCGGGGCCATCGCGCGGCATGGGCCACACCATGGCGCCCAGAAATCGACCAACACGGGCAGCGTTCCCTTGCCCACATGCGCAGCAAAGCTGGCGGCGTTAACCGGCAGGGGGTAGCGGGTGAACAGAGCCATATGGCATTTGCCACAGTTGGGTCCATCGCTGAGCCTTTCGCGTGCCACGCGGTTGGCGCCGCCGCAATGCGGGCAAATCACGATCTCGCTCATGCCTGTCCTCCCGAAAGTGCGGTCTAGCTACGCTACAGCATGTAGAGCGCGACCACCACAATGCCAGAGGCGAAGATAGTGTTGAGCATGCCGTTGGCCCCCGACAGTCGGCGCGAGGCCCATATGCCCAGCACCGTACCGCCAATGCGCTGCGCTTCGCGGTGACCGTGCATTTCGGCGCGGGATGGCAAGCCGGCCGATAAGGCCCGCAACGGCGCGGCCGATGCTGCGTCAAAGCGCCTTGCCGCATGCCGATTTCGGCAAGGCGAAGTCGGGATTGGCCAGGAACCGCTTATCGGTCAGCGATTGCAGAAAGGTCTCGATCGGGGCCACTTCCTGCGGCGGAATCGCAAGGCGGTGGCGGGCTATCGCAGCCGGAATGGTCGGCGCGGAACCATCATGCCAATAGGGCGCCGTAACGGCCACATTGCGCAGCGACGGCGTGCGAAAGCGTTGCCGATCATGCAATCGGTGCGTGATTTCGAACAGCCCTCGTCGGGTGCCGCCTGATCGACGGCGCCGAGCCGGTGATAGGCCATATCCGTAAAATCGGGCCCGCTGTGGCAGGCGGCGCAATGCTCGCGGAACAGGGCATATCCGGCGCGCGCATCCTGGGCCAGAAGGCCGTGGTCGAATGGCGTGTCGCGAGAGATCAGCGTTCGCTCGAAACTCGCCAGCGCAGCCGCGACTTTGGCAAACGTAATCGGCTTTGCGCCGCGCGGAAACGCGGCGACGAACATCTGGGCATAGCAGGGATCGCGCTCCAGCCGCCTGGGAATTTCCTCAGTCAGACCCTGCATCCCCATCTCGACAGGATGCGTGCCAAAAACGGGCACCGATACCTGTTTTGCCAGCGAGGTCTGGCGTCGATCGGCCCAGGTCAGGCGGGTGAAGCGGCCGACATTGGCCAGGCCGGGCACATTGCGCCGCCCCCACTCATCGGTCACGCCGGGGTGGGTACGATTGCCATCGGCAAAGGCCTAGTGCTGTTCATGGCAGGTCGCGCAGGCCATCGTGCCATCGCGCGATAGATCGGCGTCGTAGAACAGCCGCCGGCCCAGCGGGATTCTGGCCTGCCCAGGCGCTGGCGCTTGCGATGCCGCATTGGCCGGCCGTCGCGCCGCCGTCGCCGTTGTCGCAACGGCCAGGGTGGCGGCAGCGGCCAATAATATGCGACGCTTCATGGCACAGGCACATCCGGCGCAGTGAGGGCCAGCACTGTGACCACAGGCCCGCCATTGGCCGAAATCTGAACCAGATAGTGCCCTGATTCCAAAGTGAAATCGACCATTTTGCGAATCCCTGTGCAATCCGGCCCATGGCCATGGGCGACAGAACGCATCGGCCCTTGCCTGCCGATCACGTCCAGCCACGCGGCCGAGCCCAGTGCAATGCGATAGGTGCCCGCCTTGACCACGTCGAAGCCGAGCAGGCCGCCATAGCTGACTGACCCGCCCGGCTTTTCGGGACGCTGGGCATAGTGCACGTCTGGCGTGGGGGACAAGTTGACCTGCGCAGCAGTACCCAGCGTCAACATCGCGGGTGCAGCCGCCTCGCGCCCCGCCGTCAGGGGGCTGGGCCGGTTCCACGGAGCATAAGCGCCGGTGGCGGCAGCCGATGCGGCGCAGATGGGCGCGGGAGGCGGCGCGGCTTCCATTTGAGCAGCAGCGGGCGCGGACAGCATCACGAGCACCAGGCTGGATACTACCAACGTTCGCGTTGCGGTGTCTGCGCGCATTCCGGTCTCCGACCATGCTATATTCTATCAAATATAGCATGGTCGGAAAGCCATAAGCCCGACATAAGGGCGCCCATGAGGGAAATTCCATGCGTTTGACCAGATTTGTGCCTGCGTTGCTGGCATCGGCGCTGACCATGCCGGCTTTTGCACAAGAGCAGCCTGACAGTTTCGCGCTGGGGCAGATCGTCGTGACCGGACCGCCAGCCAAGGGCATCGAGATCACCAGCCAGACGCTCGACGCGAAGGCCATCGACACCTTTGGCCGCTTGACACTGGATGACGCCGTGGCATTGGCGCCGGGTGTCTCGGCGGGCAACAGCGGGGGCACCCGCAACGAACGGCTGATTTTCGTGCGCGGCTTCAACCGCTTCCAGGTGCCGCTGACGGTGGATGGCATCCGCGTCTATCTGCCGGCGGACAACCGGCTCGATTTCGGCCGCTTTCTCACCAACGACATTGCGCAAGTGCAGATGGCCAAAGGCTATGTCTCGGTGTTGAACGGGCCGGACGGCATGGGCGGCGCGATCAATCTGGTCACCGCCAAGCCGACCAAGCCGCTGGAAGCGAAAGTGGGCGCGACGATCAACCTTGGGCGGCAGGGGGAATATGCCGGTTACACCACCAATGTCCTGCTCGGTACGCGGCACGACAAGTGGTATGCACAAGCTTCCTTCGCCCGCAATTTCACCGATCACTGGGACTTGCCCGGAAGCTATGTCGGCACCGCCAACCAGGCTGCCGGCCGCCGCGATTTCTCGCGCAGCGCCGATTGGCGGGTGAACGTGAAGGCGGGCTTCACGCCCAACAGCACAGACGAATATGCGATCAGCTATACCCGGCAGGAGGGCGAAAATGGCGCGTCGCTGCATGTGACCGATCCGATCTCGTCCCAGCGGTTCTGGAACTGGCCGGCATGGAATACGGACAGCCTCTATTTCCTGTCCACCACGGCGCTGGATGTCAACGGCGGAGCAAAAACCGGCCACTGTGGCGGAGTAAAAGTAGGCCACTGACGTTGCGGCAGATTCAAAGCACAGGGGCCCCGATCGGGGC
>NZ_QBUE01000017.1:0-92866 GCF_003058045.1 Novosphingobium sp. GV079
GCCACCACCCTCCCGCCGGCGCCAGCATGATCAACGCGGCAGTGCCGCCGACCCCAAAGCCCACCTCCAGCAACCTCGAAAAGCCCATTGCTCAGGTCGCGGTGAAAACACCGTCGATGACGCGCGACTGCATCATGCCGCCAGCGAACAATCAAAACCGATCAGACCGGAACAGCGACCTCATGAATAAGACGGGCTAACTTTCTGGATAAATTAGCGGCGGGTTTTGACGGGCCTATTGATGGGGAGGGTCGTCAGTAATTGCGGCGGGCATCGCCAAGCCGATTGCGATAATCCACAAATGGCCACTAACTGGTTTTCGGCCGCCCTGCATCACGGTGTCGAACTCGCGCGAACCTGTCGCATGATAGGCTATATTTGTCATTCTAACGAATGCGCGCCAAAGTGGTTGCTGCTATGGGTAGAGCCTTCCACAAACGGAGGATCACCCGTGCCAGCCACCTTCCGCCATTTCGCCATCAACGCCGACGATGTTCAGCGTGCTCGACAATTTTACGAAGGGGTGTTCGGATGGAGTTTCAGCCCATGGGGACCGCCCGATTACTACCAGATCAGAAATGCCGGTAGCGGCCTGCTTGGTGCATTGCAGGAACGGCGCGATATCACCGCAGGACGCCCGGCGACGAGCTTCGAACCGAGTTTCGGCGTCGAGGATTTGAAGGCGACCATAACCGCCATCGAAGCAGGCGGTGGCAGGATATTGATGCAGCCCTACCGGATCGAAGGCGTCGGCGAACTCATTTATTTCGAGGACACTGAGGGCAATCTTGTCGGCGCGATGCAATATGATGCCGGAGTCTTCGATTGACCAGCGATGGTTTCGACGTCCGGTCGCTGGCAGCGACCTTTCGTACCGGCGCGCTGGTCGGCGTGCATCGACACCGTTGGGGCCAGCTCATCTTCGCCAGTTCCGGGTTGATGCACGTCACCACCGACGACATGCTGTGGATGGTGCCCCCGACACGGGCGGTCTGGCTACCCGCCGGCTTTCAGCATGGCATCGCGATCAGCGGTGAGGTGGCGATGCGCACGCTTTACATCGCGAACAGTCGCGCTGCGCACCTCCCTTCTGTGCCGGCGGTGCTCGAAGTGACGCCGCTGCTGCGCGAACTCATCCTCCACATTATCACGATCGGCATGCTAGCCTTTGAGCGTCCGGAGCATGACCGGATCGCGGGACTGCTCATCGACCTGCTGCTCGAGGCGAGACCGCAGGACCTCAACTTGCCAATGCCCAGGGATGCCCGCGCGCGTCGGCTGGCGGAACATGTGCGGAATATGCCTGCTGACGGGCGGGACATGAGTGAGCTTGCCGAAATGACGGGAGCCAGCCTACGCACACTGCAACGATTGTTCCCGCGCGAGACCGGGCTGACCATCGAGGCGTGGCGACAAAAAGCGCGTCTGTTGCATGCAATCGCCCGCATGTCGTCCGGCGCCAACGTCACCGAAGCAGCAATGGATTGCGGATACCAGAGCGTCGCCGCTTTCAGCACGGCCTTTACCAGGCAATTCAGGGTGACGCCTGGCCGATATCCCGTCCGCTGACCAGACGGCCGGCGGACGGCCAACAGGCCCTGCAACGTCCCCTTTTGAGGCGGCAATCGTCGACCCATGGAACCCGGCTGCCGGCGGAAGCGCTGACGTTCGCTCCCCCGCTTCCGTCGCTGATCACATGGTAGCGCGTGACAATGGGACCGGTCGTCCGTTGCTAATTTTCGCCGTGTGAACCTATGGCCGGTTCCGACGGCTCTGCCGGCGACTCTGAACGACCGGAATTAGGGCGATCTGGGTCACAACCCGGGCGCCTAAATCCGAGGTGCAAGTGGCCCACGACTCGGCTGAATCGGACATGGGATTCCGCTCCTGCGAACCGAACCCATTTACTTTTCGCTTGACAGTGGCACCCCCGATGGACCGATTTGCGAATCATCGAATAACCTGTCGCCTTATCAATTGGATAGAATGCTAATTCGATTCCCTTCACCGGCGGCATTCCGCCAAGTCTTTTCCGCTCCCATTCCTTCTTCATACCCGCAAATCGGGTAGGCGCGCGTCACGCCCCACGCCGGATTATTGCGGGTCATCCAGGCTGAACTGGTCGTCATCCTCGTGGTAGGTGAAGACTTCGGCGTAGCGGCCCCAGTTGGTGACGGTCTTGAGGGTTTCGCTGGCGAAATCCGGGCTCATGTGGTCCTCCAGCTCGTCACGGAAGCGGCGCGCGGGAGCCTTGTGGCTGGCGCGTTCATCCAGGATGCGGCGGATGTGGCCGGCTAGCGGAACGTGGGCGAGCAGCGCCTCTCCGAACATGGCCTTGCGGTGATCGACATCGGCCTGGGCATAGCGACGCGCCGCGGGGGTGAGCAGCAGTTCGGCCCCGCGCAACTCGGCAAAGCGTAGCAATTGCAGGGTTTCGGCCATGGGGAAGAGATCGTCGATCTCGAAATTGAGCGAGTCGGCCAGCTCGGCCATGCTGGCGCGGCCGTTGAACGGGGTGCCGTCGACCTCTTCGATCAGGCCGGCCAGCGTGTTGGTGGACACATGCGGCAGGACCATGGCGATGCCAGTGCCGGGGAACACCCCTTCGCGCGGGCGGGCGGCATCGGCCGGGCGGGCGGTCATCCGCGCATAGATGTCATCGACGAGCGCGCGGAACGGTGGATCGAGTCGGTCGCGCGGGCGCGGGATATCCACCTTGATCTCGGCCACGACGCGGCCCGGATTGGACGAGAAGACCAGGATGCGATCGCACATCTGCACCGCTTCCTCGATATTGTGGGTGACGATCAGGATCGACTTGATCGGCATGCGCCCTTCCGACCACAGATCGAGCAGATCGGTGCGCAGCGTTTCGGCGGTAAGCACGTCGAGCGCGGAAAAGGGTTCGTCCATCAGCAGGAGCGAGGGATTGACCACCAGCGCGCGCGCCAGGCCGACACGCTGGCGCATGCCGCCCGACAGTTCCTTGGGATAGGCATTTTCAAAGCCATCGAGGCCGATCAGGTCGATCGCGGCCAGCGCGCGGCTGCGGCGTTCGGCGGCGGGCACTTTCTGCGCCTCGAGCCCCAGTTCCACGTTTTGCAGCACGGTGAGCCAGGGAAACAGGGCGAAGGTCTGGAACACCATGGCTACGCTGGGATCGGGGCAATCCTCGCTGGCGATACGCGCAACGGTGCCCTGGCGCGGATGGATCAGGCCGGCGATCGAGCGCAGCAGCGTGGACTTGCCCGAGCCGGAGCGGCCGAGCAGCCCGACGACCTCGTTCTGGTAGAGCGTGAGATCGACGTTTTCGAGCACGAGATGGCCACCGGGCGGCGGACCATAGAAATGGTTCAGGCCCTTGACCTCGATCAGCGGCTGGGGCGGCAGGAGAGTTGCCATGGGGATACTCCGAAAACGATAAGCCAGGGACAGGGAAAAGGCGGGCAGTCAGAGGCGCAGGCGGCGTTCGCCAAAGGCATAGAGCGGGCGCCACACCAGGCGGTTGAAGCCGAGCACGAACAGGCTCATCACCGCGATGCCCAATGCCACCTGCGGATAGTTTCCAGCGGTGGTGGCATCGGCGATATAGGCGCCAAGGCCATGGGCACGCAGATGATGATCACCCCAGGTGACCACTTCGGCGACGATCGAGGCGTTCCACGATCCGCCCGACGCGGTAAGGGCGCCGGTGATATAGTACGGGAAGATGCCGGGCAGCGCGACCTGGCGCCACCACTGCCACCCGCGCACGCCAAACATGCCGGCCGCTTCGCGCAGGTCGTTGGGAATGGCGCTGGCCCCGGCGATCACGTTGAACAGGATGTACCACTGCGTGCCCAGGATCATCAGCGGCGACAGCCACACATCGGGCGCCAGGCCGAACCGCACGATGGCGATGACGGCAAAGGGAAACAGCACGTTGGCGGGAAAGGCCGCTAGGAACTGGGCGATTGGCTGAACCCGTTCCGCCAGGCGCGGACGCAGGCCGATCATTACGCCCAGCGGCACCCAGATCAGGCTGGCCAGCACGATCAGCACGATCACGCGCACCATGGTGATCATGGCGTCGCCCAGGGCCTGGGCCATGTCTTGCAAGGTAAGCGAGGTGAGCACGTAGTGCCCGGTCCAGCCGAGCGCCGCGATCACGCCGAGCCACACCCCTGCCTGCCACAGCCGTTCCAGCCAGGGGTTGGATGCGCCATCGACCACGACACGCTGGCGCCGCGCGCGCGGTTCGAGCGCAAGGAGCAGCCGACCCAGCGTGGCCAGCGGCGCCAGCACCACAGGCAGCAGGCGGGTGCGGCGCAAGAGATCATGAAACCAGCTTTGCGGGGCATCAGCGCTGGCGGTCTGTTCAAAGCGGAAGCGATCGGCCCAGGCTACGATCGGGCGGAAGAACAGCTGGTCATAGGCCAGGATGACCAGCGCCATCGTGCCCACGGCCCAGCCCACCGCGTGGAAATTCTGCTGCTGGATCGCCATGGCGAGATAGGAACCGATACCCGGCAGCGTGGCGGTGGTGTTGCCCACGGTGATCGCTTCGGATGCCACCACGAAGAACCAGCCGCCCGACATCGACATCATCGCGTTCCACACCAGCGCCGGCGTGGCAAACGGCAGATCGAGCCGCAGGAAACGGCGCACCGGTGAGAGGGCAAAGCCCTGGCACACTTCCTCCAGATCGCCCGGCACGCTGCGCAGCGACTGATAGAAGCTGAACGCCATGTTCCACGCCTGCGAGGTGAAGATGGCAAAGACGCTGGCCAGTTCCACCCCCAGCACGTTGCCGGGGAAGAGGTTCATGAAGAACGTGACGGTGAACGTGAGGAAGCCCAGGATCGGCACCGACTGCAGGATATCGAGCGCGGGCACGATCAGTCGCCCGGCATGGCGGCTGCGCGCCGCCAGCGTTGCCACTACCAGCGTGAACACGGTGGAGGCGAGCAGCGCGGCAAACATCCGCAGCACGGTGCGCAGCGCATAGTAGGGCAGATGTACCGGAGCGAGCGTGACAGGTTCGAGATTGAGACTGCTGAGCGGGGCCACGGCGCCTTCGGCCGCGCGGAAGACCAGCACGGCCAGGCCCGAAAGGATGGCGAAGGCAATCGCATCCTCGCGGTTCGGGCGGGTGAGCCGCAGCATGCGCGAAAAGCTGGGCAGGCGGGTGGTGGTCATGATCCAGGCTCTTTCAGAAGCCGGCGTGGACACGCAAGGCAAAGATATTGGCCGGTCCGCGATCGCGGTTGTAGCCGGGATTGGCGATATGCTGATAATCAAACGTCAGTGAACCCCAGCCGACCGGACGGAAGGCATAATAGGCTTCCACGATCTGCTCCGTTCCAGGATGGGGCAGCGCGCCGTCACCCACCAGCACGCCCAGGCCACCGGCCGCGAGCCAGCGCTGGTGCGCCGCCGAAATGCCGTTGACGACACCAGCAACGGCGAAGGTATCCTGCGGGCGCCCCCAGCCCTTGCCGGTCAGCGAGCCACCGAATGCCAGGGTGCGGTCGATATCGGTGAAATCGTAGGTTTCGATCCGCCCATCGCTCCACCCGCCGCGCATGAACAGGCCAAGGCTGCCGCTCACTTCCTGTTCGGCATTGAACGCGATGCCGAGGCGATCCTGCACACGGCGCGCCGGGGCGAGATCCGGCACCGCTTGGCCGCTGGCAGCGGCGAGCGCCAGGGCATCATCGAACCGGGCAAAGCGGCCACGGTTGCGGAAGCCGGTGACGCGCACGGCGCCGGGATGGCCAGCAAGGGTGAAGCGGCGCTCAACCTCGGCAATCAGCGCGTTCTGCGAAAAATTGCTTTCTAGCGCGACGCCGTTGGGCACCTGGGACAGGTTGTAGAGCCCGGCACGCAAGGTCCACGGACCCTGGTACCATTCGGCCGCGACGCCATAGGTATAGCCCCAGGCGTTGGCGGCGTAATCAAAGCTGCCGGTATCGACGAGCGACCAGTTGAGGAAATCGCCGCGCGGATCGTGGGCATAGCGGTTGGTGTCGAAGACATCGCCCACGCCCATCTTGCCCGCGGTGATCACCAGGCGATTGGCGGTGGTCGCCAGGCGCAGCTGGTTCTGCCCCGGCGGCACCGCCAGGGCATCACCTCCCAGGGCAATGGTCTGCCGCAGGAACGCGCGCTGCAGCTTGAAGTAGGGGCTGAACTGGCCAACCTTGTAGGCCTCTGCGCTGGGAAATCCGCCTGCGCCTAGCGTGTTGGACAGGCCAAACCCCTGGTCGATTTCGGGATTGACCCAGACTTCCGCCCCGCGCCAGGGCCGCACCCCGAGATAGAGCGTGGCATCGTTGGTGGCCTTGACCTGGTGCGGGGCGAGGCTGTTGTCGGCCGAATACGGGGAAGCGAAACCGCCCACGCCCTGTACCACCAGGGTATATTGGCCATGGATGGCGAAGATTTGATCCGGGTTTTGAGCCGGCGCCTGGGTCGCGGGCGGAGCGTCGGCCCGAACCGGCGCCTGGGCCAGCAATGCGCCGAGCGCAACAGCCATGGCCAGCCGGCCGGCCATGCGCCATTCGATCGATGCAGCCGTCAACCCGTTCACCGCCGCAGCGCTAGCGGTGGAATATGACAGGCGCGTGTTGCCGATGGCGGCGGGGCGGCGGTCGGCGGCAGTTGCGCGCCGCACCAGCGGGAAAGCAATCTTGATCATCAATTCGGTCCTTGGTCAGGCGACAACCGCCCGGCCGGACCGAAGACACATCAGCGGATGTGCCGCACCGATCCCACGGGCGAGCTGCCGGCCGCAACGCAAGCGCCAGTCAGGCTTGAGCGCCTACTGTCGCCCTCGTCGGCGGTATGGTTGCAACTTCGCGGCATCGGTTGGATTCCTTGGAATATCATCGCGTCTTGAGACCGCGCGGGAGCGGCCCGGGAACGACTCGACTTGCCCGCCCCTATACCCTAGGGGAGTATGGTATCAAGTGAAAAAGGGACCAGGATCATGAGCCATGTGGCAGCCGAAAAGCAGAAACTGCTCAACCGGCTGAAACGCATCAGGGGACAGATCGACGCGCTGGAACGGGCAGTGGACGCCGAAGTGGAATGCGCGCGCGTGCTGCAACAGGCAACCGCCTGCCGCGGCGCCCTGGAAGGCTTCATCGCCGAAGTGATCGAAGACCATATCCGCGAGCACATGATCGATCCTGGCCAACCAGGCAGCGATCCCAAGACCCAGGCCGCCGAGGAACTGGTGGCGATCATCAAGGCCTATATCCGCTGACGCCCACCGCCGCGCCACGGGCACGGACATGGTTTGCAATTGGCGAGACCGATGACGCGGTATAGGGTGCGGGCGATGAACCCGTCACGTCCCGTCGCCAACACCACCGCAACCTCTGGCCCTGCCGTCACCCAACAGCGGGTGCGCCCGCCGCGGCCGCTGCGCCCGGCCGAGTTGCAGGACTGGCTCAACAGCCGGATCTATCATCCCCTGTCGTGGCGCCTGGCCTGGGCACTGGCACCCACGCCGATCACACCCAACATGGTTTCGATATTCGGGGCGGCCATGGTGGTGGCCGCCGGCGTGGTCTATTGCCAGCCGGGCTGGCCGTGGATGGCCTTGCTGGGGCTGGCCCTGCATCTGAGCTGGCACGTGGTGGATGGCGCCGATGGCGATCTGGCGCGCCTGACCGGGCGCAGCGGGCCGAACGGCGAAATGGTGGACGGGCTGTGCGATTATGGCAGCCACACCGTGGTCTATCTCCTGCTCGGCTGGTGGCTGCAGCAGCATGTCAGCCCATGGTGCTGGATCGCGGTGGTCGGCGCGGGCCTGAGCCGCATCGTCCAGGCCAATCATTATGAAGTGCAGCGGCGGCAATACCAGTGGTGGGCCTATGGCAATCCGTGGCTGCGCCAGGATGACGTGCCGATCACCGGGCCGGGCACGGCGCTGGCCCGCCTCTATCTCTTGCTGGGCCGCGCCCTGGCGCCCGGCGGAGTTGCGGTGGATGCCGCCTATGACCGGCTGGCCACGGATCCGGCCGGCACCGCAAACGCGCGCGCGATCGCCCGGGGCCATGCCCGCGATCTGCTGCCGGCGTGGCGCATCCTGGGCGCCAACAGCCGCACGATCCTGCTGGGGGTGGCCATGCTGGCCGGCTCGCCGCTCTATTATTTCCTGTTCGAAGCGGTGGTGCTCAATATCGTGCTGCTGGCATCGATTGCCCATGCCAGCGGCGCCGCGCGGCGGCTGGAGCATGATTTTGCCAGTGCGACAACCGATAGCGTTGCCGCGCGCTGAACCGCCGAGGGCGCGCGCCCAAGCGTTTTCAGTGTGCGACAAGTCGAGCGCAAAGTTGCAATGCAGCTGCAGTATGGCAGTCATAATGTAACAACCACACCGGGCTCCATTGCCATGGCCCGAGGATTGCTCTATTTTGGCGCCTTCCGGTCCGGACCGTCCGGGTTCCACTCATTCTTCCTTGTTTGAAGGCGGGGTGGGCAGCACCGCGAAAAGACAGTTTCGTTTGAGTGTCAGGCAGGTACCTGGCTGTTATCAGCATGGGCCACCGCCATGACCGCAGGAGAATTACCTAAAATGCCATCGATCAAAGTCGCGGTTATTGGCGTCGGCAACTGCGCCAGTTCACTGGTTCAGGGTGTTTTCTATTACAAGAACAACAACTCTTCCCAAGGCCTGATCCATGATGTCATCGGCGACTATGTGCCGGGCGACGTTGAATTCGTTCTCGGGGTCGATGTCGATGCTCGCAAGGTGGGCAAGGATCTGGGCGAGGCGATCTTCGCTGCCCCGAACAACACCACCGTGTTCTACAAGGACGTGCCGACCACCGGCGCCAAGGTGATGCGCGGCCGCGTGCTCGACGGCGTTGCCGACCACATGACCGTCGCCGGTGAGCGCGGTTTCATCGTGGCCGAGGGTGAAGACCCGAGCCAGGCCGACATCGTCGCCGCGCTCAAGGCGTCGGGTGCCGAAATCCTGCTCAACTTCCTGCCCGTCGGCTCGCAGAAGGCCAGCGAATTCTACATGGAATGCGCGCTGGAAGCGGGCGTTGCCGTGGTCAACTGCATCCCCGTGTTCATCGCCAGCAACCCGGAATGGGAAGCGCGCTTCCGCGCTGCCGGCCTGCCGATCGTGGGCGACGACATCAAGGCCCAGGTTGGCGCCACCATCGTGCACCGTACGCTCTCGACGCTGTTTTCGGCGCGCGGCGTGACCACCGAGCGCACCTATCAGCTCAACACCGGCGGCAACACCGACTTCCTCAACATGCTCGACCGCCATCGCCTGTCGAGCAAGAAGGAATCGAAGACCGAAGCCGTGCAGGCCATGCTGGCCCAGCGCCTGGCCGAAGAAAACATCCTGATCGGCCCGTCGGAATACGTTCCGTGGCAGAAGGACAACAAGATCTGCTTCCTGCGCATGGAAGGCGTGCAGTGGGGCAACGTTCCGGTGAACCTGGAACTGCGCCTGTCGGTGGAAGACAGCCCCAATGCAGCCGCTTGCGTGATGGACGCGATCCGTTGCTGCAAGGTGGCGCTGGAACGCGGTGAAGGCGGCGCGCTGATCGGCCCGTCGGCCTATTTCTGCAAGCACCCGCCCGAACAGTTCATCGACGATGTCGCGCTGCGCATGGTCGATGAATATATCGCTGCCGTGCCGCAGGCAGCCGAATAAGCATGGAAACTGCTGCCGTGTCGCGGCCCGCCCATGGCGCCGCCGTGCCGCGGCATGCGGTTATCCTGGCTGCTGGACTGGGATCGCGCTTGCGCGATCTCAGCCAGTCCAAGCCGCTGACCCCGGTTTGCGGTTTCCCCCTGCTGGAACTGGGCGTGCGCCAGGCTGCTGCTGCCGGCATTACCCACATCGTGGTGGTGACCGGGCACGAAGCGGCCCGCGTGGAAGCCGCCCTGCCCGATCTGGCCGCCCGTTGCGGCGTGGCCATCCAGGCCGCCCGCGTGGCGGACTGGACCTTGCCCAATGGGCATTCCGTCATCGCCGGCGCGGCACTGGTCGATGGGCCATTCCTGCTGATGATGGCCGACCACATCTTTTCCGCCGAGATTCTGCAGCGCCTGACCCATGAAGGCGCGCCGACGCGTGACGTGACGCTGGCGATCGATCGCCGGCTCGACAATCCCCTGGTCGATCCTGACGACGCCACCTGGGTGCGCACGCGGCCCGATGGCAGCATCGCGGCGATCGGCAAGACCATCTTTCCGTATGACGCGGTGGATTGCGGCGCCTTCCTGGCGACGGCGGCCCTGCCCGCCGCGATTGCCCAGGCTGTGGCCATGGGTCGCCCCGGATCACTTTCCGATGGCATGCAGGTGCTGGCCGACGCTGGCCGCGCCGCAACTATGGAAATCGATGGCGCCTGGTGGATCGACGTGGACGACCCGCGTGCCCATGCCCAGGCCGAGGCCGACCTGCCCCAGGCGATCCCCGCGCTGTTCAGCCCGGCGATCTGACCGCTTTCACAGAGCAACAGCCCAAGCGCAGCGGCGGGGGATCACCCCGCCGTGGGCGCGCCGTGGTGCAAGGCGAAGGCGTGCGTGACGGCAATGAGCGCGGCGCAGCCGGCCAGGGCAAGCCAGGGCAGCCAGCCGGCGCGGCGCGTCATCGTTCCATCGCTGTTGCGGGCATAGTCTTCGACCAGGGCATGGGGAAACACGCCCTTGTCCTGCCCATAGTGGCGCCAGGCGAAGACCGGCACGATCAGCAGCAGCGCGATCAGGCCGTTGCGCAGCGTGCCTGCGCCCCACACATCCGCCCCCGCGCCCATGAAGGCCATGTTGACGAAACCGAACGTGCAGCCCAGCGCCAGGAGCCAGGTGGGGCAGCGGAACGGGCGTTCCTTGTCACCGCGATCGATGCGATGAATCCAGCCAGCCTGGAGATTGAGGAAATTGAACGCGAGGTAGCAGACGTTGCTGATCATCAGCACGGCGAAATAGTCTGACGCCAGCAGCAGGATCAGGTTGAAACCCAGGTCCGTCCACATGGCAGCAGTGGGCGCACCGTGGCTGTTCACGCGCGAGAGATAGCGCGGCAGCCAGCCATCGAGCGAAGCCTGGTAGAGCGTGCGCGACGATCCCATCATCGAGGTCATGACGATCAGCAGCAGCGACAGGATCAGCATGGCGATGAACAGGTTGGCGATCAGCACGCCGGCATGGCTGGAGGCGACAAGGCCCAGCCCCTTGACGACGATCGAGGCCAGCGCCTGGGCCACGCCGGAACCATCGTAGATCGACGGCGAAAGCATGGCATCGAGGCCGAGCGAGGCCTGGAACGCCAGCGGCACCAGCGCGAAGACGAGGATGCACAACACGCCCGAGGCGATGATCGCGCGCGGCGTGTCGCGGGCGGGATTGCGGAACTCACGGGTATAGCACACCGCGGTTTCAAAGCCGTAGGTGGACCAGCCAGCACCGAACATCGCACCCATCAGCAGGACCAGGCCATAGCCATTCCAGCTGCCAAAGCCGGCATGGCCCGCCGCGTCGCGCAGCATGGGCAGCAGCGGGAAGAGATGCTCGCGCGGGAGATTGCCGGTGAAGACCGGGATCAGGCCGACCAGGATGAGCGGGGCCAGGCACACGAGGCCAAGGATCTTTTGGGCATGGGCCGCCCGCGCCGCACCGCCATGTTGCAAGGCGAAGGTGAGCAGCAGGAACGCAGTGGCGATCAGCGAGACCGCATTGATGCGCAAAGACAGGCCGGGGCGCACGAAGCCGAGATCGACCAGCTTGATCTGCCAGGCCATGATCGCCGCATCGGGCGCGAACAGGCTGGCCATGATGTAGCCGGCGGCCAGGCTGGTAGCGAGGGTCAGCACTGGCGACCAGGCCAGCCAATTGGCCCAGATAGAGATCGGGGCGACAAAGCGACTGTAAGGCAGCCAGGCCGCCGCGCCATAGACCGAAGCCCCGCCCGACTTGTGCGGATAGAGCCCGGCAATCTCGGCATAGACGAAGCTCTGGATGAACCCCATGAGGATCGAAGCGATCCAGACCACCCAGCTGGGCTGGCCGATGGTGGCGGCAATGCCACCCATGGTGAGCAGAACGCCCGCCGGAACACCCGACGACGCCCAGAACGCCCCCTTCCAATCAAGCGAGCGATGCAGTTCCCCGGCAGGGGCGGCCAGGGTGATCGCGGAGGTCATCGCGGGGTCTTCACCGATCATCGCTGCTGCGTTTCCCAGTTGGGGTGGACGTAGTAAGGCTCGTTGGCCGGCGGCAGGAGCGGGTTGCCGAGGATGTGATCGGCGGCCTTTTCCCCGATCATGATCGTGGGCGCATTGAGATTGCCGGTGGTGATCGAGGGCATGACCGAACTGTCGACCACGCGCAGGCCCTGGACGCCAATCACCCGCAGTTCTGGGTCGACCACCGCCAAGGGATCATCGACGCGGCCCATGCGCGCTGTGCACGAGGGATGCAGCGCGCTTTCCACCTTTTCGGCGATGAACGCATCGATCTGCTCATCGCTGACGCAATCGGCGCCGGGCTGGATTTCCCGGCCACGAAACGGCGCAAAGGCAGGCTGCTGGAAGATTTCGCGGGTCAGGCGCACGCAGGCGCGCATTTCGGCCCAATCGTCCGGGTGGCTCATATAGTTGAAGCGGATCACCGGCTTTTCGCGGGGATCGGCGCTGCGCAGCGTGACAGTGCCCCGGCTTTTCGAGCGCATCGGCCCGACGTGGGCCTGGAAACCATGTTCTGTCGCGAGCGATGAGCCATCGTAATTGATGGCCATCGGGAAGAAGTGATACTGGATATCGGGATAGCGGATGCCAGCGCGGCTGCGGATGAAACCGCAGGATTCAAAGTGGTTGGACGCGCCAAGGCCAGTACGCCGCAGCAGCCATTCCAGGCCCACCTTGGCCTTGCCGACCAGATTGGCGTGGCCGAACAGCGTGATCGGCTGGGTGCAAGCCATCTGGAAATAGAATTCCAGGTGATCCTGCAAGTTGGCGCCGACGCCGGCGCGATCGGCGCGCACGGCAATGCCATGGCTGGCCAGTTCCTGGGCCGGGCCGATGCCCGACAGCTTGAGCAGTTGCACCGAGTTGATCGGCCCGCCCGAGAGGATCACCTCGCGCCCGGCGCGCGCGGTGTGCAGCGTACCGCCGCGTTCGTACTCTACGCCCACCGCGCGGGTGCCGTCGAACAGGACGCGGGTGGCCAGCGCATGCTGCACAACCTTGAGATTGGGCCGCTTGACCGCATCATAGAGATGCGCCTTGGCCGAGGAGCAGCGCTCACCCTTGCGCACGGTCATGTCCATGCGGCCAAAGCCTTCCTGCTGAAAGGCGTTGTAATCCTCGGTCGGCTGGTAACCGGCCTGCTGCGCCGCCTCCATCCAGGCGTGGTGCAGTGGATTGTCGAGCGTGCCATAGGTGGTGGACAGCGGCCCGTCGCCGCCGCGATAGGCATTGCCGCCCTCTGCCCGCGTTTCCGCGCGCTTGAAATAGGGCAGCACCTGGGCATAGCCCCAGCCGCGCGCACCCTGATCTTCCCAGCTTTCGAAATCGAACGGATTGCCACGCACATAGACGAGACCATTGATCGAGGACGATCCGCCCAGGCCCTTGCCGCGCGGACAGTGCAGCCGGCGGTTGTTGAGGTGCGGTTCCGGCTCGCTTTCATAGCGCCAGTTCCACCGCGTGGTGTTCATCGGATAGGCGAGCGCGGCGGGCATCTGGATATAGATCGAGCGATCCGATCCGCCGAATTCCAGCAGCAACACGCGATGGCGGCCATCGGCGGTGAGCCGGTTGGCCAGCACGCAACCGGCCGACCCGGCCCCGACGATCACATAATCGAACGCCTCGCCCGCATCAGCATCAGTAGGGGGCATCGATCGGCTCCATGGCGACATAGACGCTCTTGAGGCGCGTATAGTGCTCGATGGCGGCGCGGCTGTTCTCGCGGCCCAGGCCCGATTGCTTGACCCCGCCGAACGGCAATTCGATCGGGGTGATGTTGTAGGTGTTGATCCAGCAGGTGCCGGCATCGAGCGCGGCAACGACGCGATGGGCGCGGGTCAGATCCTGGGTGAACACCGCGCCGGCCAGACCGAATTCGGTGGCATTGGCGCGTTCGATCACCTCGGCCTCGTCGGTGAAAGGCAGGACGGCCATGACCGGGCCGAAGATTTCCTCCTGGACGATCACCATCTCGTCGTTGCAGGCGGCAAAGATGGTGGGGGCAACGAACGCCCCCTTGCCGCAGCCGTTGGCGAGCACGCGATGGCCGCCAGTGACCAGCGTGGCGCCTTCGGCCTTGCCCTTGGCAATATAGCCCAGCACCTTTTCCATGTGGGCCTGGCTGATCAGCGCGCCGACATGGGTGGCCGGATCGGCGGGATCGCCCACGATCATCGCCTCGGTCCGCGCTTTTAGCCGGGCGAGGAAATCATCCATCACGCTGGCATGGACGAACACGCGCGTGCCGTTGGAGCAGACTTCACCGGCAGAATAGAAATTGGCCAGGAGCGCGCCCGAGACGGCATTGTCGAGATCGGCATCGGGAAACACGATCAGCGGGCTCTTGCCGCCCAGTTCGAGCGTGACCTGCTTGAGCGTGGCGGCAGCGTCGGCCATCACCTTGCGGCCCGTGCCGACTTCTCCGGTAAGAGATATCTTGGCAATGCCGGGGTGGCGCGAGAGCAACTGGCCGGTGGCAGCAAAGCCCTGAACGACCTGGAACACGCCTTCGGGCACGCCAGCCTCGAGATAGATTTTTTCCAGCTCGATCGCGGTGAGCGGGGTCAATTCGGCGGGCTTGAAGATCATCGCATTGCCGCAGGCCAGCGCGGGCGCGCTCTTCCAGCAGGCGATCTGCAGCGGATAGTTCCACGCGCCGATCCCGGCGGTGACGCCCAGCGGCTCGCGCCGGGTATAGCCGAACGCGCCGGGGCCGAGATCGACGTGCTCGCCGGCAATCGTGGCTGCCACGTTGGCATAGTATTCGATGCAATCGGCACCCGAAAGCACATCGACCGCGATGGTTTCCTGGATCGGCTTGCCGGTGTCGCGGGTTTCCAAGAGCGCAAGTTCATCGTTGCGGGCGCGCAGGATATCGACCGCCCGGCGCAGCACGCGGCCCCGCTCGGTACCGGTCAGGCGAGCCCACTGCCGCTGCCCAGCGCGGGCGCGGGCCACGGCGGCATCGATTTCGGCGGCGCCGGCGATGGGGATGGTGGCGAGCACCTCACCCGTGGCGGGGTTGATCGTATCGAAAGAAGCCGGTGCCATCGTGCCCTCTGTCTGGCGTTATGTGCCCACAGAATACGGCAAGCCGGCTTGGAATCAATTTTGCCGTGCAAATCGTAATTTTGTAATGCTAAAAAATATCCTTTTAAAACATAATGGTATTTTCCGACTTTCATCGCCACAGCCGATATGGAGCATAAAGTTTACTTATGCCGGTAGTCATGCTCACAGCTGCGGGGGATCGGCCGCGCCGCGCCACAGCCGGTGCCGCACCCGATTCCAATCGGGCACGCCCCATTCATGACCGCAGGCATGGCCCACGATACTGTCGAGCGGATTGGCATCATCGAGCAGCATGTCCTGCGGCGGGAGCGGTTCGCGTTCGCGCGTGCAGAAGAACGCCGTCACATGGGGCCCCGTATCCGTGCGGCGCCCAGGCTGGACCAAGGCCAGGCGGTTGCTGCGCAAACGCACCACCATGCCGGGCGGAAACACCCCGATGCTTTGCATGAAGGCAAACAGCAGGTCGCGATCGAAATGCCCTTCCCATCCCCACATCGCCGCGAGCGCCTCTACCGGCGTCCACGCCTGCTTGTAGATACGGTCGGACGTGAGCGCGTCATAGCAATCGCAGATCGCGCCAAGGGCCGCGGCGCGGCTGATCTCGCCCGCGTGCAGGCCGGTGGGATAGCCCTTGCCATCCTGCCGTTCATGGTGATGCCGGCAGACATCGAGCGCGGTGGAGCAGACATCGCCTGATGCCGCAAGCAGGCGAAAGCCATGTTCGGGATGATCGCGGACGAGAGCGAATTCTTCCTGCGTGAGGCTGGCCGGCTTGTTCAGCACGTCTTGCGGGATACCGATCTTGCCCAGATCGTGGAGCAGGCCAGCCTGGCCATAGTCGCGGGTTTCCTCGGCGCTGAGGCCAAGGAACGTGGCGGCGTTGATCATCAGGGTGCACACCGCCACCGAATGGGCAAAGGTGTATTCGTCCTTGCTCTTGAGACGGACGACATCGATCACCGTGCGCGGGCTGCTAGCAACGGCCTCCGCAATATCTTCCACCAGTTGATGGGTATCAGCAACACGCACGGCGCGGCCCATGCGGGCATCGTCGAACAGGCCACGCATCGTCTGGCGCGCCTGGCCCACCATTTTCTGGACCTGGCGGCGGCGCTGGCGCGAGATGCTGTGCATCAGGGCATCGGCGCGATCGGGCGGTGGGGGCGCGGCACGCCGGCAACCGCGGACCGGCCCACGCGGTTCGCCCGGCATTGCAACAGCCGCGGACGCGGGCGGCGAGGGCGCCGCCGGTTCTGCCTCGTATCGGCCGCCGCGCGCCTCGTCGATGATCACGAAGGGGGCGGCACAGCCATGGACCTTGGCAAGGTCGTCAGCAGTCGAGATGACGAAACGCGTGCGCCAGAAGGGATGATCGAACCATGATCCGCCGAATCCGCAAATGAACATGCCAAGCTTGACGTGTTCGGGAGGGACATGGCGAATCATGTGCCGCAGATTGCGTGCGCGACCTTCCCCCCGGCCTAAAGCGGCCTTCAGGAAAACCCGCAGAAACATGGTTAAACGCGACGAGTGGTTGCCCCGGCGGCGCCGGCGTGGTGATAGCGTGGCATGAGCCACCCTGCCGATCTTGCCATCCGCCTGCGCCGCGCCGCCTTCAACCAGGCCGTGGCCGATGCCGATC
The DNA here is from genome assembly GCF_003058045.1 of Novosphingobium sp. GV079. Classification (NCBI taxonomy): domain Bacteria; kingdom Pseudomonadati; phylum Pseudomonadota; class Alphaproteobacteria; order Sphingomonadales; family Sphingomonadaceae; genus Novosphingobium; species Novosphingobium sp. GV079. The sequence goes on from NZ_QBUE01000017.1 coordinate 16,921, forward strand.
TGGCCGCGATCGGGCCCTTGCTGGCGCCCGACGTCGTGCTGGTGACGGGCAGCGACAGCGCCGTGCTGGCCGGGCGCAAAGCACAACTCCAGGCGTGGAAGCGCGAGTTCGCCGCCAGCCCGCGCAGCATCTATCTGCGCACGCCGGCGACGATCGAGGCATCGGCGGTGGAGCCAATCGCCCTGGAACAGGGAGAGTGGCAAGGCCGCCACGCCGATAGCGGCGCGGTTTACGCCAGCGGACGCTATTGCGCCAAGTGGCGGCAAAGCGATGCAGGCTGGCTCATCGTGGCCGAGATATTCGTGACCATGGCCTAACGGTCGGCACGTTCGGACGCGACGACCAGCCCTGCGGCCAGGAAGCGACCATCCGGGCCGGTGCGGGCCGGCGACCAGATCTCCCATGCCCTGCGCAGCAGTGCCCCAGCATCGGCGTTGGCGGCATAGCCGAAGCGATGCTGCCGTCCATCGGGCAGGCTGGCACAGAACCAGGCCCACCCTGGCGGCAGGCGGAGGCACGGCTGCGCGCAATTCGAAACGGACATAGTGCACCTGGGCGAGGACGTGACAGGGAATTTGCCACGTCGGTAGAGGATTTTTCCTTTTCTTGAATCGACCCTTAGGCATTTTGGCGCGAATTTGGCAGCAGTTCGACTGGATGTTTAGGATTTTTCCTATATCAAATCCTCATGCCGTTGCTTTGCTCGCTCCCCTCCGCGACACGCCGCCGACGCCGTCTGCGAGGCAGTTTGTCCGGATGAATAACGGCGCAAATTCGCGCTGAATCATCTGATCTCGAACCGTGACCCGCTGCCATAGGCATCAGCTGTCGATTGGCAGCAGGCCCCAGCACGACCCACCACGCGCCGCCCCCCAGGCATACCATGAAGGAAAAATCCTGATGTCTGAGCCCGCTGATCCCACTGCCATCGCCGCTGCCGCAAAGGTTTCGCTGGCGGGGCTGACGTGGACGGAGCGAACCACCTATCGCGCGCTGGTCGAGGCGGCAGAGGCGGGCCTGCCCTGCCCCAGCAACATCGATATCGAGATGCTGTGCGGCTATAACTCGTGCTCGATGGGGCCGGTTATGGTCAAGCGGCTGGAACGCAAGGGCTTTATCCGGGTGGAGCGGTTCCAGCGCTTTCGCATCGTGGAAATCGTGGCGACGGGTGCGCGCACCGCACGGGCCGCCAACATGCGCGCCGACCTGCCGCACATCCCCAAGGGCACGCATAGCGGCGGCCGCAGCCTGCCGACCAGCGCGGCGCCGCGGCCCAGCGATCGCAAGCCGTACCAGGCCGGCAAGGTGCTGGGCTGATGCCGCGCCCGCGCAAGGCGGTGCGCGACCGCGCGCTGGAAGACCTGCTGCTGGCCGGATTGGCCGAAGGCGTGACCCTGCGCAAGCTGTGCCGGCGGCACCACATTGCGCCGGGCCTGGTGCAGCGCTGGCGGATGGAGGACAAGGACTTTGCCCGGCGCTTTGCCCTGGCGCGCGAGGCCGGGTTCGAGGCGATTGCCGAGGAAACCCTGGAAATTGCCGACGATGATGCCGGCGACGTGACATGCAAGGAAAAGGCCGATGGCAGCGTGGCCGTGGCCAAGAACCCCGACAATGTGGCGCGGGCGCGGCTGCGCGTGGAGACGCGATTGAAACTGCTCTCGAAATGGGCACCGGGAAAATACGGCGAAAGCACCGAGCTGGGCCAGGCCCAGGACTGGAGCGAGCGACTGGCCGCAGCGCGGGCGCGCGTTTTGAAAGGGCGATAATGGGCAAAAAAACGGCAGCAGCAAGCGATCTGGCCGACGCGATCGGCGCGTTCACCCATGATCCGCTGGGCCACGCCCTGTTCGTCTATCCCTGGGGCCAAGGCCCGCTGACGGGTATGACCGGCCCGCGCCGCTGGCAGCGCGACGTGCTGGACGAGATCGGCGCGCATCTGGCCGATCCGGCCACGCGCCACACGCCCTTGCGCCTGGCGCGGGCATCGGGCCATGGCATCGGCAAATCGGCGCTGGTCGCGATGATCGTCAAATGGGCGCTCGATACCTGCCCCGATACCCGCGTGCTGGTGACGGCCAATACCGAAAGCCAGCTCGATACCAAAACCGCCCCGGAAATCGCCAAATGGGCGCAGATGGCGCTGACCGCCCCCTGGTTTGCCCAGACGCGCCGCGCGCTGGCCTCTACCGCGCCTGGACGTGGACCATCCTGGCGCGCCGACCTGGTGACGTGGAGCGAGCACAATACCGAAGCCTTTGCCGGCCTGCACAACATGGGCCGGCGCATCGTGCTGATCTTTGACGAGGCATCCGGCATTGCCGACAAGGTGTGGGAAGTGGCGCTGGGCGCGCTGACCGATGCCGATACCGAATTGATCTGGCTGGCATTCGGCAATCCCACCCAGAACACCGGCGCCTTTCGCGAATGCTTTGCCAAGCATCGCAACCTGTGGCGCACCGCACAGATCGACGCGCGCACGGTGGAAGGCGTCAACACCCGCTATCTGGATGAACTGGTGGCGGCCTATGGCGCCGACAGCGACGTGGTGCGCGTGCGTGTGCGCGGCCAGTTTCCCTCGAGCAGTTCGATGCAGTTCATTCCGCAAGACCTGGCCGAGGCCGCAAGGCAGCGCGCGATCCCCGCTGGCCTGCCAGCCGATCCGGTGGTCTTTGGCGTGGATTGTGCGCGGTTTGGCGACGATGAAAGCGTGCTGGCGATCCGCTGCGGCCGCGATGCCCGCAGCCGGGCGTGGAAAAGCTGGCGCGGGGTGGATGCCATGCAGCTGGCCGGCGACATTGCCTTGGAAGCGCAGCGCCATCGCCCCGATGCGATCTTTGTCGATGCCGGCAATGTCGGCGCGGCGGTGGTCGACCGGCTGCGCCAGTTGCTGGGCGACATGCCGGTGATCGAGGTGTGGTTTGGCGCCAAGGGCCGCGAGGCGGAACTGGAGCCGGGCGTGAGCGTGCCCACGGCCAACAAGCGCGCGGAAATGTGGACGCGGATGCGGGCCTGGCTGGGCCAGGGCGCCGTGCCCGACAGCGACCGCTTGCGGGACGACCTGATCGGGCCGACCTATTCCTTTGCTGCCGACGACACCCGGGTGCAGCTGGAAAAGAAGCCCGACATGAAGCGGCGCGGCCTGCCCAGCCCCGACTGGGCCGATGCCCTGGCCTGCACCTTTGCCGAGGCGGTGGGGCCGCGTGCCATGCCGGCCTGGCTGGAGCCAGAGGCGCAGGCAGACGATGGCGCCGGACGCTACGGCGAGCTGGGCTAGGCAGCGATTCAACCCCGCGCCGCGCCGCCATACAAGCACCATCATTCATGGAGGTGCCTAGATGTGCAGCACGCCCACCGTTCCCACCACGCCCGAGCGGCAGACCCTGAAACTGCCTGACCAGGGGGCGCCCGCCGGCGCCATGGACACTGCCCGCTGGCGGCGCGCGATCCTGGCCGGGATGGTTACTTCGCCCCTCGGGCTGACCGGCAGCGCGCGGATTTCTTCGACCACGCTTGGTTCTGGAGGCACGCTTGGTTGATCCCAAATCGATCCGCGCCCATTGCGAGGCGCGCCTGGCGGGGATGAAATCCGTGCGCCAGGATTACGAGGCAGAGGCCGAGCAGATCGCGCGGTTCGCCCAGCCGGCACGCTCGCGCTTTCTGGCCGGCGGCAAGGACCGTTCCGGCGCACGGCGGCGGCAATGGAACCGCACGCTGTTCGATCCCCACGGCATCGAGGCGTTCCGCACGCTGACCAACGGCATGACCTCGGGCCTGTCGAGCGCATCACGCCCGTGGTTCACGCTCAAGACCGCCGACGATGACCTGATGGAGGCCGATGGCGTGCGCGCCTGGCTTTCGGCGGTGGAGCGGCGGATCTATGCCTTTCTGGCTTCGACCAATTTCTATGGCGCGGCCAAGGCCGGCTATGGCGAAATGGGCCTGTTCGGCACCGAAGCCTGCGTGATGGTGGAACACCCGCACGCGGGGGCGGTGTGCCATGCGCTGACCTTTGGCGAATACTGGATCGCGCTGTCTGACGCGCTGGTGCCCGACACGCTCTATCGCACTTGCCCGATGAGCGTGCGCCAGGCGGTGGAATCCTTTGGCGCGGCGGTCTCTCCTGCCGTGCGGGCACTCTATGACCGCAGCCAGTATGAAACCGTGGTCGAGGTGTTTCACGCGATCGAGCCTGACCCCGACCACGATCCGCATCGCTTTGGTTCGAAAGCATGGCGCAGCGTCTATTGGGAGGCCGGTGCGCGCGGGGACAGCCTGCTGAAGGTTTCTGGCTATAACGAACAGCCGTTCTGGGCGCCGCGCTGGGATGTGGTGGGGGGTGACACCTATGGCCATTCCCCGGGCATGGAAGCGCTGCCGGCGCTGCGCGAATTGCAGATGCAGGCCAAGCGCCGCAACGAGGCCATCGACCAGATGGTCAAGCCCGAGAAGATCGTGCCGCCCGGTGTGCGCCTGACGGGCGAGCCGGGCCGGACCGTGACGGCATCGGGCCTGGACCGCGAGAGCGTGCTGATCCCCTATCAGATGCCCTACCAGGCCGTGGCCGCGATCGGCGAGGAAATGGACAAGTGCCGGCGCCAGATCGATGGCCTGAGCTTTGCCGACCTGTTCAATGCGATCACCAACATGCGCGGCGTACAGCCGCGCAACGTGGAGGAGATCGCCAGCCGCAACGAGGAGAAGCTGACCCAGCTTGGCCCGGTGATCGAGCGGGTGGCCAACGAGAAGCTGCAGGTGGCGATCGATCGCACCTTTGCGATCATGAGCCGTGGCAGGATGCTGCCCCCGCCACCGCCAGCGCTGCACGGGCGCGGCGTGCGCGTGGAGTTCGTGAGCATCCTGCAACAGATGCAGCGCATGGTCGGCATTGGCCAGATCGAGCGCGTGGTCGGCTTTGTCGGCAACCTGGCCGCAGCCCATCCCGAGGTGCTCGACAAGATCGATTTCGACGAGGCGCTGGACGAATACGCCTGGCGAGCCGGCACCCCGGCGCGGATCATGCGCCCGGCGGCGCAGGTGACGCAGTTGCGCGCGCAGCGCGGCGAGGCGGCCCATGCCGCACAGGCCGCCGCGCAGATCAGCCAGATGGTGCCGGCGATGAAGGACGCGGCGGCCGCAGCCGAGCTGCTCTCGCGTGCTGATGTGGGTGGGGAAAACCTGCTCAAGCGGCTGATCCAGCCGTGAGCCTGGCCGAAACCGACGCCGCGTTCCTGATCGCGCGCCCCGAATTTCGCCGCTTCCTCCACGCAGCGATTCAAGGTGCCGGCCTGCTGGGGCAACAGGCAATGGCCAGCGGGGCCGACAGCGCCCTGCTCGCCTTCCTCGAAGGGCGGCGCAGCCTGGGTTTCGACCTGATCGCGCTGGCCCATCGCGGCCAGGAACAGGCTGTTCGCAGCCACGATCCTCTGGGCCTGACGACCCTGCAGGCCGTGCTCGATGCTGCCCTCTGTGCAAAGGAAAACCGCCTTGAGCGACCCTATCCCCGCACCCGATACGACGAACTTCCCGACCCCGACGGCGCCGACGCCGGCGCCAACGATGACGCCAGCGGGGGAACCGGCCAGCGCCGCTTCGCTCCCCCCGCCGGGCGCCGCTGAACCGGCGACAGCGCCGGCAGTGATCGCCCCGGCCGGCGTGCCCGAACGCTATGACCTGGCACTCGATGGCATGACGCTTGACCCCCAGCTACTGCACAGCGCCGATCCGGTGCTGCGCGAGCTGGGCCTGTCGAACGATCAGGCGGGCAAGCTGCTGCCGCTGGCGCAAGGGGTGATGCAGCGCACGCAAGACGCCCTGCTGGCCCATTTTGCCGATGCCGCCGCCGCGCAAAAGCGCGCCTGGGCCGAGGAATTTGCTGCCGACCCGGAGATCGGCGGCGGGCGCCGCGCCGAAAGCGAGCATCTGGCCGCGCGCGGGCTTGATGCCCTGGGCTTTGGCGAAGGGCATCCGTTCCGCCAGGCGCTGGCCGACAGCGGCTTTGGCAACCACCCCGACATGATCCGCGCGTTCCGCCGTCTGGGCCAATTGCTCAGCGAGGACAGCGGCTTTGCCCGTGCCCATGCCGGCAGCGCCAACCAGCGCCCCGTCTGGGAACGTCTCTACCCCCAAGAAGCGAACTAAGGAGATAGCTTCATGGCCATTCTCGGCTCGAGTTACTGGAACCTGATCGACGTGCTCAAGGCCGGCGGCGACGGCCTGGGCGATGTGGTGGAGGCGCTGACCCAGCTGACGCCCTTCATGAAGGATGCCAACGTGGTGGCCTGCAACAGCGGCACCGAGCATCGTTCGACGATCCGCACCGGCCTGCCCAGCGTTTCGTGGGGCGCGCTCTATCAGGGCATCGCCCAGTCCAAGGGCAACTATACCGAAGTCAAGGACACCACCGGCTTTGTCGAGGGGCTGTCTTCGGTGGACGAGCGGCTGCTCAACCTCAAGCCCGCCGAAGCGGCCAAGCTGCGGCTGGTGGAAGGCCAGGGTTTCCTGGAATCGATCGCCCAGACCGTGGACAGCGCGATCTGGTATTCCGACGTCAAGGTCAACGGCAAGCAGTTCCACGGCCTGGCGCCGCGCTACAACTCGCTGTCCAACCCCAATGTCGTGAACGCGGGCGGCGTGCAGGCCGACAACGCCTCGATCTGGTTCGTCACCCACGGTGACATGCAGACCAGCGTGATCGTGCCGGATTCGGTGCCCGCCGGCGTGCAGCGCGAGGACATGGGCCGCCAGCGCGTGCTCGATGGCAACGGCAATCCCTATTACGTCAAGGAAGAGAAGTTCACCCAGCACATGGGGCTGTGCGTGAAGGACTGGCGCTTCAACGGGCGCATCGCCAACATCGACGTGTCGGACGTGGTGGCAGGGACGGTGGCGCTCAACCCGCTGCTGCGCAAGCTTTATTACAAGCTGCAGGGCCGCCGCGCCTATCACATGGAGCGCGAGGGCCAGGTCAGCCCGGGCCGCACCGTGATCTACATGAACCGCATGCTGCTCGAAGCGCTGGACGCCGAAACCAGCAATGGCCGCAGCGGCGTGGACAACTTCGTGCGTCTGACGCCGATGGAAATCCAGGGCGAGGAAGTGATGACCTGGCGCGGCATCCCGATCCGCGAAACCGACGCGCTCGTCACCAACGAAGCGCTGGTCGCCTAAGCCGCATCGCCCCTCCAATTGGGAGAATTTCGCATGATTTTCGACAATTCGCTGTTGCTGAGCGATGCCCAGGCGGTGACCGCCTCGGCCGCGTCGGCCAATGTCATCGACCTTGGCACCACCGGCACGCCGTTTGGCGCCAATGCCCCGCTGATCCGCGACCTGGGCCGTGGCCAGGAACTGGACCTGGCGGTGACGGTCACCCAGGCCTTTGCCGGGCTCACCAACCTGCAGGTGGGCGTGCAAGTTTCGCCCGACAACGCCACCTGGACCACAGTTTCGTGTGGCGCGGTGGTGCCGCTGGCCAGCCTGGTTGCCGGCTATCAGTTCAAGGTGCCCGGCAGCATCGAGGAGGGCGTCAACGCCCGCTACCTGCGCCTCTATTACACCGTGGGCGGCAGCAACGCCACGGCCGGCAAGATCACCGCTGCGGTAGTGGCCAGCCGCCAGACCAACCTGGGCGTGGGCGGCCAGTAAGGCCAGCAGCCGGGTGCGCGCCAACACGCACCCGGCCTTGCCCGTCAGAACCCGTTACCAAGGAGATGCACATGGCAGCCGCCACCCAGAGCAGCTTTGCCGCCAACGGCGCCTGGCAAGACATTGCCGCCACGCTTACCGCCGCCGCCAACGCCGACGTGCTGTTGCAGAACACCGGCCAGCAGCCGGTGAAGGTGTGTTTCGGCGGGGCGACCGCCCCGGCCAGCGACCTGGCCGGCGTGACGATCAATCCGCGCGGCACGATCGTGGGGAATGCCGCCAACGTGTGGGTCCGCTCTCCCGGCGGCACCAACCTGGCCGTGACCGTGGGCCATTCCGGCGGCGTATCGGGCAACGTCGCCAGCCTGGGCAATGTGGCGGCCGGCGCGGCCGATGCCGGCAATCCGGTCAAGGTGGGCGGGGTGTACAGCGCCACGCTGCCCACGCTTGCCGATGGCCAGCGCGGCAACATGCAGTTGACCAACAAGGGCGCCCTGGCGGTGACGCTGTTCAGTTCTGCTGGCAGCGCGTTTACCGCCATCGCCCCGGCTAACAGCACGACCAATCCGTCGTATGCGCTCGCCGTGGCCAGCTTTGGCATGCAGCACAACGGCGCGACCTGGGACCTGGCCAAGAAGCCGGCCAGCACCAACCGGCTGCTGTCGGCCGCCGCGACCACCAACGCCACCAGCGTCAAGACCAGCGGCGCCGATCTGTTCCGCGTGCGCGGCCACAATGCCAGCGCCTCGGCGCGCTATCTCAAGCTCTACAACAAGGCTTCGGCGCCGACCGTCGGCACCGATACGCCGGTGGCGACCTATTACCTCGCGCCCTCGGCCCCGTTCGACATCGATTTCCAGACCGCGCTCTATTTCAGCGCGGGCCTGGCCTTTGCCCTGACCGGCGCGGCACCCGACAGCGACACCACCGCGCTCGCCGCCGGCGACATCCTGTGCCTCAACATCCACTACGCCTGAAGGAGAGCGATCCATGGCAATCTGGCGCCGCGACGACGACACCATCGGCGATCTGTTCGACGACGGGCTGGACCTCAAGCCCGGCGAGGAAGGCTTTACCCGCGCCCTGGCGCGGGATCATTTCGGCACCGACGCCTTCAGCTATGTCGGCACGCCCGATTGGCACAACCCGGCCGGGTGATGCCTGCCCTGCGCCGGCAACCTCCGCGCGCTGCGCGCCCCCCAACATCGTGATGGTCGCAAGGACAAGCCCATGGCCCAACTGATCGACATCTGTAACCGTGCCCTGGCGCAGATTGCCGCCGGGCAGATCGCCGATTTTGCCGAAGGCAGCATCGAGGCGCGCGAAGCCAACCGCTTTGCCAAGCCGCTGCTGGCCGAACTGGCCGAATGGGCCCCTTGGCCCTGGGCGCGCGCACGGATCGCGCTGGCCGAGATCGCCAACGATCGGCCGGCGGAATGGCTGCATGCCTATGCTGCCCCCACCAACCTGTCGCAGCCGCTCGCCCTGCGCGCGGTAGAGGACGATGCCGCCACGCTGCCTGCTGGCGGCGCGTTCCCCTTTCCGCTGCAGGACGCAGCGCCGCTGGCGTTCCTGTATGAAGCGGGGCGCATCTATACCAACGTGGCCAATGCCACGCTGGTCTATGTGCGCAGCAACGTGACCGCGCCCGAACTGCCGCCGCTGGTGGCGCGCGCGTTCGAGCTGGAACTGGCGGCGCGCTTGGCCCTGCCGGTGAAAAAGGATGCCAGCGCCGCCCAGGCCCTGGCCCGCGCGGCCGAACTGGCGCGGATGCGGGCGATCGCCGAAGAGGCCAACAAGCGCGGCGACCGGCCCGCACGCTATGTCAGCGAGGCGGAAATGGCGCGGGCTGGCCTGTCGTTCCTGGGAGATCCGGCATGATCGGCGCCCGCACCGCGCAGGCCAATTTCTGCCGTGGCGAGCTGGGCCCGCAGCTCTATGGCCGGTTTGACGTGGACGCCTGGGGCACGGCCCTGCGCAAGGCACGCAATGTCATCGTGCTCAAGTACGGTGGCATCGCCAAGCGGCCGGGCACCGAACTGGTGGCCGAAGTGCTCGACCCCACGCAGCCGGTACGGCTCGTGCCGTTCCAGTTCTCATTGAGCCAGACCTATGCGCTGGAAATGGGCCAGGGGTATATGAGCCCCTGCGCTGGCGGCGGCCGCATCCTGGAAGAGGAACTGGCGATCACCGCGATCAGCAACGCCAGCCAGGCGCTGGTGGAGGTGGCCTATCACGGCTTTGCCGTGGGCGACCGCTTCTACATCAGCGGCTGCGCGGGTGACATGGGCGCTCTGCTCAACGGGCGGGCCTGGACGGTGGTGGCGGTAACCGATCCCAGCCATTTCCGCATCGATGCCGATACCCGCGCCGTCGCGCCCTTTGCCGGCTGCAGCGGCGGCACGACCCGCAGCGCACCGCCCGTGGCGCCAGCCGCGCCGATAGTGCCGCCGGTGAACCCTGCACCCACCCGCCCGGCGATCTATTTCGGCGGGTCGGGCCAATTCGGCGGAAAGGCCTGGTACTGATGGGCGGCGCACGCATCTACAAGGTTGGTTCTCCCTATAACGGGGTGGAACTGGCCGAGCTCGATTTCGAGCAGACCGCCGATACGATGTATCTGGCCCACATCGATCATGCGCCGGCCAAGCTGGTGCGCGCCGGGCATACCGACTGGTCGTTTCGCAACGTGACCTTTGCCCCCACCATGGCCGCGCCGACCAGTTGCGGCGCCGCGGCAACGGTTGCCAACACCGACAGCAGCAATGGCAACGCGGCGTATTTTCCGCAAGGCGCCAGCTATTGCGTGACAGCGGTGAACGATGACACCGGCATGGAAAGCCGCGCCAGCGGCCAGTCCACCGCCACCAACGATCTCTCGCTCAAGCGCAATTTCAACACAATCAGCTGGCCTGCCGTGGCCGGGGCAACGCGCTACAACGTCTACAAGGCCGACAACTCACAGTTCTTCGGCTATATCGGCACGACGCAAAGCACCACGTTTCGCGACGACAACATCGCCCCCGCGCTCGATCGTGCGCCGCCCCAGGCGGCCAATCCCTTTGCCGGGGCCGATGATTATCCCTCCACCGTCACCCTGTTCGAACAGCGGGCGATCTGGGCGCGCACGCGCAACGTGCCGCACGGCATCTGGGCCACGCGCAGCGGGCAGCTGGAGAACATGGACCGATCGCGGCCCTTGCGGGCAGACGATTCCATGGCGTTCACCATCGTGGCCGGCCGGGTCAATTCGGTGAACCAGCTGGTCACCACCACCAGCCTGCTGGCGCTGACATCGGACAGCGTGTTCCACATCGATGGCGATGGATCGGGTGGCGTGCTGGATGCCACGCGGCCACCGGCCACACGGCGCCAGATCGGGCGCGGATCGTCGCGGCTCTCGCCTTTGGTGATCGACAACGTGGTGTTCTACCAACCCAGCGTTGGCCGCACGGTGCGCACGATCGGCTATGATTTCACCATCGACGGCCTGAAATCCAACGATGTCTCGATCTTCTCGCCGCATTTCTTCGAGGGGCTCGGCATCGTTTCTTGGTGCTATGCCCAGGAACCGCGCAGCGTGATCTGGGCCGTGCGCGAGGATGGCAAGCTGGCCTGCTTCACCTGGGAGCAGGAGCAGAACGTGTGGGGTTGGACCCTGTGCGAAACCGACGGCAAGGTGCTGTCGGTCTGCGCCATTGCCGAGGACGGGGAAGACCGCGTCTATCTGGTGGTGGAACGCGTGATTGGTGGCGGGGCCCGCCGCTTTGTCGAACGCATGGCGAGCCAGACCTGGTCCGACGTGAACGATGCCTGCTATCTCGATTGCGCGGTGCGGGGGCAATTTGATGCACCACGCACCCGCTTTACCGGGCTGTGGCATCTGGAAGGGCGCAGCGACATTGCCGGCCTGGTTGATGGCGTGGCCGTTTCCGGGCTGACCGTCGCCAATGGCACAATCGACCTGCCCGTTGGCATGGGCGGGGCCACGCAGGTGATCTTTGGCATCCCCTATCAGGTGGATGTGGAAACCCTGCCGATGCGCCTGTCGACCAGCGCCGGCAGCAGCGTTGGCCGCATCTGCCAGGCGGGTCAGGCCGTTCTGACCCTGGCCGATACCCGCCAGATCACGGCCGGCATCGATGCCGATCACCTGTTCCCGGTGAAATCGCGCCGTGACGAGGCATGGAGCGCCCCCGATGCGCTGATGAACGGGGAATATCTCGTCAATCTCGACAATCGCGCGCGCGACGATTGCGCGATCTGGATCCGCCAGAACGCGCCGCTGCCGTTCACCCTGCTGGGCGTGGCAATCGACCCGGTGATGGGCGGATGACCCGGCCAGGCAGCGATGATGTCAGCATCGTACCGGCCCAGCGGCGCCATATCGGCTTTCTGGCGCGGCACATGCGCGCGATCGACCAGGCCGAATGCCGCGCCATGGGGCGCGAGCCCAAGGCGGCGCTGCGCCATGGCCTGATCGCATCGCACCGCTGCTGGACCGCGCTGGTGCGCGGACAGCCGCACGCCATGTTCGGCGTGGTGGTGGAATGCGCCGTGGCCGGGCGCGGCGTGCCATGGTTCCTGGGCACTGACGAAGTGTGGCGCCACGGCCGCGCGCTGGTGCGCCTGGGCCCGGTGATCCTGGCCGAAATGCACGATTCAAGCGCGGTGCTGGCCAACCTAGTGTCTGCCGACAACGTCCGGGCGATCCGCCTGCTCACGCGGTGGAGTTTCGCCCTGGACCACGACACCGTGCGCGTGGGCGACATGGCGTTTCGTCGCTTCGCCCGCCAGCGCCCGGCCCTTTCCTTTCTGCAACAGGAGAATGCCTGATGTGCGGCCCTGCCCTTCCCATCTTTGCCGCTGGCCTGGCCGTGGCCGGCCAAGGCATCAGCACGATCAGCGCCATCCACCAGGCGCAGTACCAGCGCGATGTCGCGCTGCGCCAGGCTGACCTGCAGCGCAGCGCGGGCCGCGATGCCCAGGCGCAAACCGCCCGCGCGATCCAGGACCAGTATCGCCAGATGGCCGGCGATGAAGGCCGCCAGCGCGTGGCCGCTGCCGCCGGTGGCGTGGGCGTTGAATTCGGCACCGCCGCCGAGGCGGTGGACAGCACCCGCCTGACCGGCAGCGCACGCGTGGCAGATATCGCGATGCAGGGCGCCGGCGCCGTGCGCCAGACCGATGCCGGCGCAGCCTTTGCCATGGGGCGGGCCAGCGCCGCTTCTGCCCAAGGCCAGACAGCGTTGATGAGCGGGCTGGTCGACATGGGCCAATCCGTGCTGTCCGGCGTGCGCCAGTATGGCGCGGTGCGCGCCCGCATCGGCTGAACGCCCGCTCTTTTCCACCCATCCTGACCGTCTGCGCGCCTGCGGCCCCGCCCTTGCCCGGCGGCCGGTGACGCGCGCCTTGCAAGGACATCGTTTGCCATGGCCGTTTCCACCACCAACGCCTTTGACGGGCCGTTCAGCGCCAATGGCGTGACGCGTTCGTTTCCCTTCACGTTCACCGCGCAGGATACCGGCGATGTCGCCGTGCTGCTTGACGACCAGCCGATCACCGATGGCTATAGCGTGGAGCTGTACGAAGGTGGTGGCGGCACGGTAACCTTCGCCGTGGCGCCAGGCCCCGGCAAGCTGGTGGTGTGGCTCGATCCCGATTTCACCCAGACCACCGCGTTTGAAAACGGATCGGCCTGGCTGGCCGCGCCGGTCAACCTGGCCAATGATCGCGCCGCGCTGCGCGACCAGGCGCTGTCGCGCGATCTCAAGCGGTGCATGCGCATCCCCTTGGGCGAAAACGCCGGGACACTGCCCGCCGCGGCCAAGCGCAAGGGCAAGTACTTTGCCTTTTCGCCGATCGACGGCACGGCCGTTCTGGCCGATGCAGTGAGCGGCGATGCGCTGTTGCGCGCCGACATGGCCAGCACCGATGCCAACAAGGGCGCGACGCTGGTGGGCATGCCCGGCGGCGGCATGCTGCATGAAACGATCGTGCCGTGCACCACCCGCGCCGCGCTGGCCGCGCGGGCCAATCGCTCGGTCATGGTCTATCTGCTCGAACCGGGGCGCCAGGGCTATTTCTACTGGTCGCCGGCCGATCTTTCTGCGGCGGTGGCGGCCGATCCGGCGCAAGCCTTCTATGTGCCGGCATCGACCGGATCGAGCGGCGCCAACGGGGCCTGGGTACGCGCGGCGGTGCGCCCGGGCGTTGCCAACCTCACCTGGTTTGGCAATCCGGGCGATGGCAGCGTCAGCGACGCCCAGGCCGAAGCGGCCATGGTCGCCGCCTTTGCCTGGCTCAACGCCGTGGGCGGGCGCACGCTGGAAGTGCCGGCGGGTGTGTTCACCTATACCAGCGACAAGCGCATTACCGCCAATTCCGCGATGATCCGCGGTTCCGGATGCCGCTTCCAGGCCAAGAACAGCGCGCGCCTGCTGATCGGCTTTGCTGATGACAGCACCATGGTGAACGGCCGGGTGGTCAAGGCGGGGATCAAGGCGATCGGCGTCAAGCTGGTCAATATCGCGTTCCTGCCCGCCGACGGGCATTACGGCTCGATCGTGACGCTCGATTTTTGCGATGAAACCACGCTCGATAACGTGGAAATCAGCATGTATTCCTCGGTCAATGACGTGACCGGATTGGAATGCCGCTGGACGCAGTGGGTCTATCTGCGCCGGGTCAAGATCAACGTGAACTCTCGCGCGGTGTGGATCCGGCTGCAACCCTCCAACATCCAGAACGAAGATCACTATCACTTCAGCGATTGCCTGTTCTACATCGGCAAGCTGGTCAATCCTCCCAACCCCGCTCCGCTGTCGTGCGTGCAGGTGGAAAAGGAGCTGGGCAACACCTATGGCATCTTTGAATTTTCCATGCGGGGCTGCCATTTCCTGGGCATCCCCAACGATGCCACGCGCCGCGTTAGTGCCATTGCCGTCAAGAACGCGGCCAGCGGTGACAGCCGCGCGATCCACCGTCTGAGTGTCTATTCCTGCTTCTTCGAAGATGTCTGGTACGGGTTCGATGGCAACCGCTTCATCGGCGCCCCCGACGGCTATGACACCTCGCGCCTGAGCTTTTACGGGTGCAGCTTCCTGCGCTTTGGTGTGGCGGTCTATGGCAAGGACTATTCGAAGAATGCCGCAGACTTCGCCGGCTGCTACCTGCTGCAGGGTGTCAGCGCGACGGACGGCGCGATGGGCCGCTTTTCGCACAACAACGTGCTGGAAGCCCTGAGCGCGCCCTTCGCCAACGGCATTACCCGCAACCGCTTCACCGACAAGAACATCGGCGACATGGCCGCCAGTTCTGCCGGCCGCCTGCGCGCAATGGGCAGCGTGGCGGTGGCCGCAACAGATACCTATGCGGTGATCAACCATGGCCTGGCCGCCACGCCGACCAAGGTGGTCTATTGGACCATTGCCGACAACACGTGGAAGCCGTCGGTTGGCACCACGGCACTGGGCAGTACCAGTTTCAATGCCAACTTCACGCCGCCTGGCGTGGCCGCCACGCTCTATTGGGAAGCAGAAGTGGCATACCTGTGATGCAGCCAAGCCGCGCGCCGGCCGCCCACCAGGCCACCATCGCAATCATCATCACGGGGGCCCGCCGATGACCAGCCAGGAAGATCTGCACCGCGACATGGGGCGCATGGAAGGAAGGCTCGACGCGATGGAAGACAGCCTCGATCGCATGGCCGCCGCGCTGGAACGCATCGATGCGCGACTGGCCAAGATTGAGGCGCGCGAAAGCGCGCGGCGCGGCGCCTATGCCGCGCTGACCGCCCTGGCCAGCACGCTCTCCGCCATCATCGCCTGGGGCGTGAGCGCGCTGGCGCACTGAAGCGAAAGACCACACCATGATCGACGTGACAAAGCTGCAAACGCGGCTGATCGCGGCTGGCTACGATATCGGCGCTGCCGATGGCGTGGCGGGCGGTCGCACGATGGCAGCCCTGCTGGCCGCCGTTGCGGGAAGGCCGATGGCCGCGCTGCGCCCCCTGGGAAGCGCCGCGGCGATCCATCTGCCGGCAGCGGGGCTGATGGCAAGCGTTGCCCGCCTTGCCAACTTCCTGGGCCAGGCCGCCCATGAAAGCGGCGGCTTTCGCGCCCTGGTAGAAATCTGGGGGCCGACCTTGGCCCAGGCCGGCTACCAGGGGCGGCTTGACCTTGGCAACACCACACCCGGCGATGGCTTTGCCTATCGTGGGCGCGGGCTGTTCCAGATCACCGGGCGGGCGGTCTATCGGGCGATGGGCACGGCGCTTGATCTGCCGCTGGAAGCGCAGCCCGATCTGGCCGCCCAACCCGACATAGCCGTGCGCACGGCCTGCGCATTCTGGGCGGCGCGCAAACTCTCCGACCTGGCCGATGCCGGCCAGGACGATGCCATCACCCATCGCATCAACGGCGGCAGCAACGGCATTGACAGCCGTCGCCGGTTGGTTGCCCGTGCCAAGGGATTGCTGCTGTGATCGCGAACGCTCCGCTGGAAATTCCTGCCTCGCCCCGGCCCTATCAACTTGCGGTGCTGGTGCGCCAAGTGCTGCCGCCGCTGGTGGCCTTTGCCGTGGGCCGTGGCTGGCTGGCCAATGACAGCGCCACGCTGGTGACGGCCTTGGCCGCCATCGTCCTGCCGATCGCCGATGGCCAGCGGCGCAGCCTGCGCCGCAGCCGCGCCCTGGCGCGCCTGGGCGCAATCGTGCCCGACAGCGTGGCGGTGGTACGGTGATCGCGCTGGTCTGGCTGCTGCCCCTGCTGCGCCGCCTGGCGCCGTGGATCGGCATGGTGCTGCTCGCGCTGGCCTGCCACCATTTCGCCACGCTGGCCCGCCTGCGCGCGCAAGACCTCGCCCACCAGGCAGCCACCTATCGCGCGGCGCAGCGAGCAGCGCAGATACAGGCACAAGCCGCTCTGGCCAGCGAACAGGAACGCTATCGGCAACTCGCCCATGTCGAGGAGACACGCCATGATCAGGAACTGGAAACGGCACGCGCTGCCGCTGTGCGTTTTGCTGCCACTCACCGCGTGCAGCCCGCGCCCGCTACCGGTGCAGGCGGCACAGCCTTTGCCGCCGCCGCGCCCCATCCTGCCGGAATTCGCGAAAGCCTGCCCGCCGCTGGTATCTTGGTATCCCAGGACGACGTGCAGGCCTGCAGCGAAGTAACCGCCTATGCCCTGTCTCTGCGTGATTGGGCGCTGGACGCGAGCGCGCCCGCCGTGCCGGTGCCGGCGGGCGCACGATAAAGGCTTTGCGCGGTTACCAGGTGCCGGTGTTGGGCATGCTAGCCCAGGGCTCGGCCGGATCCAGCCGCCCGTTCTGCAGCAGTTCCACCGAGATGCCATCGGGCGTCTTCACAAAGGCCATGTGCCCATCGCGCGGCGGCCGGTTGATCGTGATCCCGGCATCGGCGAGCGTCTGACACGTGGCGTAGATATCTTCGACCTGGAACGCCAGATGGCCAAAGTTGCGCCCGCCGGCATAGGCTTCGGCGCTGCCATCCTCGGCCGGCCAGTTGTAGGTCAGTTCCACTTCATAATCCTGGCCGGGCGCAGCCAGATAGATCAGGGTGAAACGCCCCTGCTCGCTGGAAAAGCGGCGGGTTTCCTGCACGCCGAGCAGGTTGAAGAACGCAATCGTCGCATCAGGATCGGTCACCCGGATCATGGTGTGCAAAAACTTGGTCATCGTCTGGTAGCTCCGTTCAAAGCGATGAAATTCGTGCGCCGCGCAAGGCGGCCGCTCAGTGCCCGTTGAGCTGGGCGAACAGCGCGTCGAACCTGCCGTCGCGCTCGGCATGGCGAAACGCCAGCGTGTTGGGCACGCAGATTTCAACCGGCGTGGGCAGCTGTGAGAACAGGTCCATCACCTGGGCGATATAGGTATCGAGCGGCAGATAGCCTTCGCGGCTTTCCTGGCCTGGCGTCAGTCCGGTCTGCACGGCGGGCGGGGCCAGTTCGATGACGTCCACCTGGCCGGTCAGTTGCGCGCGCAGCGACTGGGTATAGGAATGCATCGCCGCCTTGGTCGCGCTGTAGGTCGGGGCTGCTGCCAGCGGCACGAATGCCAGGCCCGAGGTGACGTTGACGATTACCGCATCGGCCTGCTGCGCCAGGTGGTTGACCAGGGCATCGGTCAGGCGGATCGGGGCAAGCAGATTGGTCACCACCGTGGCCTCGGCATCGGCCAGATCGCGCGTGCCGCGCAGATCCTCGAACCGCATGATCCCGGCATTGTTGACCAGAACATTGAGCGCGGGAAAGCGCGCCGTCACTTCGGCGGCAAAGCTGGCGACCGCAGCGGCGTCGGTCACGTCGAGCGCCATGGCGTGAAGCCCGTCGCGCCCGGCCACGGTTTCTTCCAGGGTGGCCAGCGTGCGGCCGGTGACGATGACGGTGTTGCCCGCCGCATGCCAGGCCTGGGCGAGTGCGCGCCCGATGCCGCTGCCCCCACCGGTGACGAGGATGGTGTTGCCGCTGATTTTCATGAAGGCGATCCTTTTTATGTCGCGTGCAAAGTGGGGGCTGGCCCTACTGATGGCAACGCCCTGCCCGAAAGTTTGCGCCGCCATGCGCGCGGTGGAAGCATCCCGTGGCGTCGCCGGATTGATTGCCTTTCCGCAGCGCGGCATAAGGCGGGCATGTTCAAGCACCTCATGCCCTCCCGCCCGTCCCAGGAACGCTCCATGGCCTGGCGGCTCGGCTGGTGGCTGGGCCGCGCCATCGTCGTGTTCCTGGTGGGCAGCGTGCTGTGGGTGCTGATCTACAAGTGGGTGCCGGTGCCGATCACCGCCACGATGCTGATGGACGGCAACAGCATATCCAAGGACTGGACGCCACTGACGCGAATCGACCGCACGATGGTGGACGCGGCGATCGCGGGCGAGGATTCGCGGTTCTGCACCCATCACGGGTTCGATCAGGCTGCCATGCTCCAGGCATTCGAACGCAACCAGCAGGGTGGCCGGATTCGCGGCGGCTCCACCATCAGCCAGCAGACCGCCAAAAACGTGTTCCTGTGGCAGGGCGGTGGCTATTTCCGCAAGGGCCTGGAAGCGTGGTTTACCGTGCTGATCGAGCAGATCTGGGGCAAGCGGCGGATCATGGAGGTCTATCTCAACGTCGCGGAAACCGGCATCGGCACCTATGGCGTGGAGGCCGGCGCCCAGCGCTATTACAACAAGGGCGCGCTGCACCTGTCACGGATCGAGGCCGCACGAATCGCTGCGGCCTTTCCTCAGCCCAAGGTGCGTGAAGTAACCGGCGCGAGCGGCTTTGTGCGCCGCCATGGCAATGCCATCGCCGCGCGGTCTTCGGTGGTGCGCGGCCAGTACGATACCTGCGTCTACCAATAATAGCGGAAAGGCCGTCTCCCGGTGGCGGGAGACGGCCCCTCCAGCGTGTAAGCCGAGCCGCCGGATATCACATCTTTGGCAGGCAGGGCTTGCCCCCTTCTTGCCGCAGGATCACGCATTCAACCGGAACAACAATGCTGCAGAGCACAACGCCGATAGCGGGCGTTCGTTCCCGGCCGCATTAAGCCGAGCCTAGAATGCCGCAGTTGGCCCAGTTCTGGATAGTGCAGTGCAGCACGACTGGTCGTATCATGCGCGCATCCCGGCGCAGCGGCGGACCGCAATGAAAAACCCGCCGCCATCCGAAGGGATGACGGCGGGCTTTTTAGCCAGCTCTGTCCGAAAGGATCAGAAGCCGAAGCTGAGCGTCGCGATCAGCGTGCGCGGCGGGCTGAGCTGCGCATAGGTGATCGGGTTGCCGTTGGTGGCCTGGCTGAGCAGCGTGCCGTCAAAGCCGCCGACATAGTTCACGTCGAACACGTTGGTGACGTTGAGCTGCAGGAAGGTGCGTTCGTTGAACATTTCCGCAACCTTCGACAGGGCCAGCTTCGCGTCGAGATCGACGACGGTGTACGGGCGCGTCTTGGCCGGGAAGATTTCCAGCTTGCCGCCGCTGTTCACATAGAACGGCAGGTTCTGGTCGTTCACATAACGCGGACCGGTACGCTTGGCCTGCACGCCCAGCGAGAGCGGGCCGACCGTACCGTCGACACGGCCACCGAAGGTGTAGACCGGGGCGCCGGATTCACGCTTGCCAGCCGTCTGGTAGAACGCCTGGGTGCCGGCTGCGGTGCAGCCATACATGCCCAGCGTCACGTTGGCCGCAGAGCAGGTCCCGGCATCGACGTTGTCGCGGATCTTCGAGTGCAGGTACGAACCGAACACGTAGAACGAGAGATCCTTGGTCGGCGCATAGGCCAGCGAGCCGTCGAAGCCATACTTGTCCACGCGACCGAGGTTGCGATAGATCGAAACCTGGAGATCGCGGTCAAACGCCGAGGCGAGACGGTTCTGGTAGATGGTGTACCAGGCCGAAACCTGCGCCAGCAGCGGGCCGGAACGGAAGCGCACACCGGCGTCGAAGTTGTCGGTCGTTTCCGGGTCGGGCTTGGCCGCAGCATTGCTCAGCGGGAAGTAGAACGAGTTGTACAGGTTGTCCGTACCCGGCACCTGCAGACCCTTCGAATAGTTGGCAAAGATGCTGGCCGACGGCGCCACCTTGAGCGTGAAGCCCACGGTGGGCAGCGGCTTGCTGTAGGTGAACACGCGCTGCTGCGGCGCTGCCCAGCCGCTGGTCGGCAGGCCGGCCGCGGTCACGACATAGGGATTGGCGGCAGCATTGGTCGCCAGATCGCCCGAGGTGGCATAGCACGCCACGCCGCCGCTGGCGCCAGTGGTGAAGCACTTGTTGTTCAGGTTGCGCTTCATGAACGGCATGCGCAGGCCGACGTTGACCGACAGCGCATCGAACGTGCCGCGGTATTCCGCCGAAACCTGATGCAGGATCGCATAGGACAGGCGGTTGCGCTTCTGGACGATGTTGCCCTTGGCGTCCGTCAGCGCGTTTTCCGACGGGAAGTAATCCACCCCGAAGCCGTTGGTGTAAAGGTTGCCCAGTTCACCGGTCTGCTTGTGACGGCCACGGTCATACGAATAGGCCACGCGGATCGTGTTGTTCGGGTTGATGTCGTACCGCAGCGAGGCAAGCAGGCCGAGACGCGCGGTCTTGGTCTGGCTCGGCGCCAGCAGGCGCACGGTGTCGCGCAGATCGCCGTCGCCGTTGAGATCACGGCCGAAGTAGTAGTTGCTGCCATTGAAGCCGAGCGTGCCGTTGGGTGCTGCCGCTTCGGTCGCCACGACGGTGCCGCCACCGTTGGCGCTGGTCCACTGGATCGACGGATCGACCGTCAGCACCAGGCCATCGGCCAGGGTGAAGCGCGTGTTGATGCGCACGTTGGCCGTGTCCGACGGGTTATAGCGGTATTCGTAGTCAGAACCGCACGAGTTGGCCACATCGGCAACGCCGGCGTTTGCCGCCGCGGTGGTGCAGCGGGCTTCCTGATAGAAGCGCTCGTCACCGTTGAGCGGATAGCGGTTGGCCGACGAACCACCCACAACGCGCGAACCGTAGTTTTCGGTCCACATCGGCACCGAGCCGAAGAAGTTGTTGCGGTTCTTGTTGTAGTGGCCGGCGATCGAGATGAAGTCGCCGTTGCTGCCCAGCGGCTGATAGAGCTTGGCGTTGAACTGCTTCTTGTCGATCTTGCCGATACCGCCGAACACGGCGTTGTTGGTCGCGCTCGACGCCGTGATCCAGCCACGCAGGCCCGAGGCCGTCAGGTTGCCGGTGTCAACTTCGCCATAGATGCGCATGAAGTTGAAATCGCCCACCGAACCCAGCATGCGCGCGTGGAAGTCTTCGGTCGGCATGCGCGAGCGATAGTTGACGGTCGAACCCGAAGCGGCGGCCGTGGGCGAGTCGACGTCGGTGGTGCCGAGGTTGACGTTGACCTGCTCGATGATTTCGGGGTCAAGCTGCTGGTTTGAATAGAGGGCATAGTTGCCGGTGTCGTTCAGCGGCATGCCGTCGAACGTCTGCGAAATGCGGGTGTTGTCAAAGCCGCGGATGAACAGCTTGCCGCCGGCCGAACCGAACGGATCGTTGTTCTGGAAGCTGACGCCCGGCACCAGGTTGATGATGTCGTTGATCGTCTGGCCCGGCGTCTGGTGGGCGATGATCGTCTGGTCGAGAACCTGCTTGGCCTTGGGCGTGTCGGGCAGCTGAACGCCGTTCACCGACTTGGCGGCATGGCCGCTGACCACGATGGCCTGCTGTTCGAAATCGACCGAGCCGGTGGACTGGGCAAAGGCGGGCGTGCTGGCCAGAGCCATGCCCAGCGCCAGCATGGAGCCGGCAGTAAAGTGCGAGCGGTGCATTGGTGTCCCCGTTGCGTGTAATCAGTCGCCGCGATGCAACGACAGAAAGATGATCCGTCCCCGCTGCCATCAGACGACCCGACGCATGGCAGGGCGCCGGCACAAATCTTCCACGCGCCGGCAGGCCTCCCTGACCGGTTTCTTGTGACACGAAAATGACAAAATTTCTGCAATTTTTACTTGATTTTGGCGTTCGCGACAAAATGCTTCAGGATCAAGCGCGCAGTCTTGCCAATCATTTCAAGTGAAAGCAGTCAGGCGCAATGATGGTGCAGATTGTGGCGGCTTCGCAACAACAGCAAAGAATTTGCGCAAGTGCGAAACATTTGGCACCAGAGCAAACGCTTGTGCCAAGACCAGCCGCGGTTTGCGGTGAAATCCGCCTGGCGTTGCGGTCCGGCGGCCGCGCCCGTCAGGCAGCAGCCTCTACCGATTCGTCCTGCGCCACCAGCAGCCAGCGCTCCGCGCCTTCCAGCCCGACGGCAGTCAACCGACCCGAGGCATAGGCGCCGGTATCAATGCCGACACGCAGCGGCGAAAGCTCCGGCTCGTCGACGATGGTATGGCCATGCACCACGGCGAAATTACGCGGGGTGCGGTCGGCGATGAACTCCCCGCGAATCCAGCGCATGTCGCCGGGCACCTGTTCGTCCAGCGCCACGCCGGGGCGGATCCCGGCATGCACGAAGACATAGTCTCCGATGCGAATCTGGTCTTCCAACCCGCGCAGGAATGCGATGTCGGCCTGCGGCACGAAATCGGGCATCGCGGCACGCAGTTCTTCCAGCGTCATCCGCGCATAGTCTTCGGGATCAATCGGATAGCTCAACAGCGTTTCCCGGCCACCATGGCGCAGGAAATGGCGCAGGGTTTCATCGCGCTCGAACGCGCCCAGGAACATTTCCTCGTGATTGCCGGCCAGGATGCGCACGCGGCGGCGCTGCGCCCAGCTTCTGGCCCGATCGATCACGCCCGCGCTATCGGGCCCGCGATCGATCAGGTCGCCCAGCAGGATCACGGTGGTTTTTACCACGCCTTGCCCGCTGCGTGCCGCATCATCGGCTTCAATGAGGCCGATCATCTGCTCGAACAGGTCGAGCCGGCCGTGAATGTCACCCACCGCATAGACGCGTTGGCCCGCAGGAACCAGCGTGGGCGGCGCAGGCGGTTCTGCCCGCGCCCCGGAAACGAGTGACTTTAGCAACTTCAGCATGCACCGGCCGTGACGATCATTCGCCAAACTATATGGGCGCTGCCACGGCCGAGACAAGCGCCAGAAACACTATGATGCACAAAAGACACATTCCAGAACGAGAATGCCACGGTCGGCGGAATGGTCTTGTGCAACGCAGCAGGCGGCGGCATCCAGATAAGTGCAAGTCGTCAACCAGCCCGCGCAAGAAAGAGGCCGGGGCGATTTGTGCAGGCGGGGCGACGCGTCAAAGACAAAATTAAAGAGGTATTTCATGCGTACGTCCATCAAGTCGCGCGTGGCCAAGGTCGCCACGGCGTTCAGCCTTGCCGTGCTTGCCGGCTATGCCGTGCCTGCCATGGCCGACGAGACCGCGCCCCCGAGCGATTTCAAGGTGACTGGCGCCGCCGGCGTCATCAGCCAGTACCGGTTCCGCGGCATCTCGCAGTCCAACAACCTGCCGGCCGTCCAGGGCACGCTGACCCTGTCGCACAGCTCGGGCTTCTACGTGTCGACCTGGGGCTCGAGCGCTTCGCCCAGCCCGGCGGTCAACATCGGCGGCACCGAAATCGACGTCTATGGCGGTTTCACCCACGGCCTCAGCAACAGCGGCGTGACCGTCGACGTTGGCCTCTATGGCTACATCTATCCGGGTGCGCCGGGCCTCAACTTCTATGAAGTCTATGGCTCGCTGTCCAAGGCGCTCGGCCCGATCAACGCCAAGGCCGGTATCAACTTCGCCCCGCACCAGAAGAACCTGGATGTCTATGCCACGCGCACCGACACCTATGTCTATGGTGAACTGTCGGGCGCCATTCCGAACACGCCGTTCACGATCCACACCCACTTGGGCCACACCGGCGGTTCGTTCAACTACACCAAGGAATACATCGACTACACCGCCGGTGTCAGCACCGCGTGGAAGAACCTGACGCTCGATTTCTCGGTCGTCGGCACCAACGTCAGCCGCCAGGATGCTGCCAACAATCCCTTCGCCGGGGTTTCGGGCGAGCAGATGTATCGCGCCGGCAAGACGGTTGGCGTGGTCTCGCTGATGGCCTCGTTCTGATCGCGTAACGTCGTTCGCCCAAGGGCAACAGGGGAAAGCCCGCGTCGGATCACCGACGCGGGCTTTTACCGTTTCAGTGTCCGGTTGCCGCTGCGCCCTGCGGCGTCTGCAGGCCGCCACCCAGCGCCACGAACAGGCCCACGGTGTCTGACAGGCGCGCCGCCTTGGCTGCCACGTATTGCGCCCGCGCGGTCTGCGCCACGGCGCTGGCGTTGAGCACCTGCAGCGTGCCCACCCCGCCCAGCTGCAACTGCCGCTTGACGAAACCCAGGCTGGCCGAAGCCGCCGAATCGCCACGCTGCGCGATCGACAGCGCAGTGGCATCGGCCGACAGCGCGGTCAGCGCATTGCTGACATCGGCAAAGGCCTGCAGCGCCGTGCCGCGATAGCCTGCCTTTGCCGCATCGAGCGCGTGTTCGGCTGCCTGCTGCTGCCGCTTGAGCGACCCGCCGTGGAAGATCGGCGCGGCCAGGGCGCCCAGCAACTGCCAGAACGGATTGCCATCGGCAAACATCCGGCCGAAGTCTTCGGCGGTGCCGCCCGCCGTAGCCGACAGCGTGAGCTGCGGCAGGCGCGCAGCCATGGCCACCTTCACGTCGGCCGCCGCGCCTTCCAGCGTGGCTGCTGCCGCCGCCACGTCGGGCCGGGTCTTGAGCAACTCGGCCGGCAAGGCCATCGGCAGGTCTGCCGGCAGAGTCAGGTCTTCCAGCGCCGGCATGGCCGCGCCGTTGTCAAACACCGGCATGCCCGGCGCTTTGCCGATCAGGATCAGCAGCGCAGCCTGGTTGGCGGCACTGGCGCGCACCAGCGGCGGCAGCGTGCCTTCCACCGCGGCCAGCGCGGCTTCCTGTGCCGCCACGTCGGCATGGCCCACCGCGCCCAGCTTTTCGCGCTGGCGCAGCAGGTCCAAGACCTGGCGACCGCTGGCAATCGCATCGCTGTTGGCGGCAATTTCGGCATCGAGCGCCGCGTTCTGGATCACCGCCAGCACCACGTTGGCCGCCACCATCGAGCGCGTGGCATCGGCCTGGGCCTGGGCCACGGCCGCCGCCGCCTTGGCCGATCGCACCCGCGCCGCGCCGCCGCCGAACAGGTCGGGGGAATAGCTGACGCTGACCTGCGCGGTATGCAGCGAGAAGACCTGTGGATTGGGATCGGCGATCGGGGTGGACAGGCTGCGCGACAGGCGCTGCCGCTCGCTGGTCAGCCCGGCATCAAGCTGCGGCAACAGCGCGCCCCGCGCCACGCCGATCAGCGACTGCGCCTGGGCCACGCGGGCCTGGGCGGCGGCGAGATCGGCATTGGCCGTCAGCGCGCGATCCACCAGGGTGTTGACCGCCGGGCTGCGGAACGCCTGCCACCAATCCTTGGCCACTGCCGTGCCGGGGTGAACCACCTGCGATTGCCCATCGCCGGTGATCGGCTGGTTGAGCAGATCGGGCGGTGCGCTGCCCGCCGGGGTGGGCGGCATCGGCACGGCCACGGTATTGACCACCGGCGGCGCCTTGGCCGCACCGGCCGTGGTCAGCATGGTGGAGGCCAGCAGCATGCCACTGGCCAGGGTGCCCAGCGAACGGCGCATCGGGAAACGGATCATGCCGGCTCTCCTTCATGCGGCATTGCGGTATCACCAGCATCGGTATCGGCCCCGGCGCGCTTGCGCGGCCCGGCGACCCGGCTGGAGAAACGGTTGATGAGCAGGGGCAGGATCAGCAGGATCAGCACCGGGGCCAGCGTCATGCCGCCGACGACCACCAGGGCCAGGGGCTTTTGCACCTGGCTGCCGATGCCAGTGGCCACTGCCGCCGGGGCGAGGCCGATCGCCGCCACCAGGCAGGTCATCAGCACGGGCCGCAGCGAATTGGTGGTGGCGTGGCGCAGCGCATCAAGCCGTGCCATGCCTTCGTCCATTGCCTGGTTGAAGCTGGTCACCAGCAGGATGCCATCCATCACCGCGATCCCGAACAGCGCCACGAAACCGATCGCTGCCGAGATCGAGAACGCCGTGCCCGTGAGCATCAGCCCCAGCACGCCGCCCACTACGGCCATCGGAATGACCGAGAAGGCCAGCAGCGTATCGCGCAGCGAGCGGAAGTTGGCATAGAGCAGGCCGAGCATGAGCAGCAGGCTCAGCGGCACGACGATTTCCAGGCGCGCCACCGCGTTCTTGAGATTGCTCATCTCGCCCGCCCATTCCAGGCTATAGCCGGCGGGCAGCACCACATTCTTGGCAATGCGGGCCTGCGCTTCCTCCACCGCGCTGCCCAGGTCGCGGTCACGCACCGAGAACTTGATCGGGATGTAGCGTTCCTGGTGTTCGCGATAGATGAAGCTGGCGCCGGTGGTGAGGCGGATATCCGCCAGTTCCGACAGCGGCACAGAGATTGCCGTGCCATCGGGCGCGGTCGCCCCCACGGTGATGCGCTTGACCGCTTCCAAGCTGTCGCGCTGGTCCGCTTCCAGCCGCACCATGATCGGGAAGTGGCGATCGGTATGCGGCTCGTAGAGGTCACCGGGCGACGTGCCGCCGATGGCCGCCTGAACCGTCTGGTTCACGTCGTCCACACTCAGGCCATAGCGCGCGGCCTTTTCGCGATCCACGTCGATGCGCACGGTCGGCTGGCCCAGCGACTGGAAGATCCCCAGGTCGGTAATACCGCGCACCTTGGCCATCTGGTCACGCAGCTGGCCGGCAATCTTCTCCAGCGTCACCAGGTCAGGGCCGAACAGCTTGACCGAGTTGGCGCCCTTCACGCCCGATGCGGCTTCTTCCACGTTGTCCTCGATGATCTGCGAGAACGAGAAGTCGACGCCGGGATAGCGCGATTGCAGCTTGGCCGAGAGATCAGCGACCAGCTTTTCCTTGTCCATGCCCTTGGGCCATTCATCGAACGGCTTGAGCGGCACGAAGTATTCCACGTTGAAGAAGCCGGTGGCATCGGTGCCGTCGTCCGGGCGGCCGTGGGCGGAAAGCACCGCGGTCACTTCCGGATACTGCATGATATCGCGGCGGATCGCGCGGGCCACCGGCTCACCCGCATCGAGCGAGATCGCCGCCGGCAGCGTGGCACGGATATACATGTTGCCTTCTTCGAGGTGGGGCAGGAACTCCACCCCCAGCGAGCGCACTCCGACAAAGGCGCCGATCACCATGATCGCCGCCGCACCGATCGCCAGCAGCTGGTTGCGGAAGCAGAACGCCGCCGCCGGTTCGTAAACCCGGCGAATGCGCGACACCAGCCAGGTCTCGGCCTCGTCCAGCTTGTCGGGCAGCATCATCGCCGAAAGCACCGGCGCCACGGTGAACGTGGCGATCAACCCGCCGATGATGGCATAGGCATAAGTCTTGGCCATCGGGCCAAAGATATGGCCTTCCACGCCGGTCAGCGTGAACAGTGGCAGGAAGCTGGTGATGATGATCGCGGCGGCAAAGAAGATGCCACGGCTCACTTCGTTGCTGGCCGCCAGGACCGAGCCGATGCGGCTGGCAAAGGTATAGCGCCCGCCTTCATGCGTTTCCACATGGTGCGATCGCTCGGCCATGTGGCGGAATATGTTCTCCACCATGATGACGGTGGCATCCACCACCAGGCCAAAGTCCAGCGCCCCCACCGACAGCAGATTGGCGCTTTCCCCCTGCACGGTCAGGATCAGCACGGCAAAGGCCAAGGCAAAAGGAATCGTCGCCGCCACGATCAGCGCGCTGCGCAGATTGCCCAGGAACGCCCACTGCAGGAAGAAGATCAGCAGCACGCCCGCGACCAGGTTTTCCATCACGGTGCGCGTCGTCACGCCGATCAGTTCAGACCGGTCATAGATGCGTTCGAGATGGACGCCCGGCGGCAGCACGCCGGTGCTGTTGATCTTCTGGACTTCGGCTTCCACCGCCTGGATCGTGGGCATCGACTGCGCACCACGACGCATCAGCACGATGCCCTGGACGATGTCATCATCGCCGTTGAGGCCGGCGATGCCGTTGCGCGGCATGTTGCCGATCTTCACCGTCGCCACGTCGCGCACCAGCACCGGGGCGGTGCCATCGCGGCCCACCGGCGTGGTTTCCAGCGCATCGACCGACTGGATCAGGCCGATGCCGCGCACGATCGCGCTCTGCGCGCCAAAGTTGATGGTCTGGCCGCCGACGTTGGCATTGGCCTTGCCCAGCGCGGCAATCACCTGCGCCACGGTCAGGTGGTGGGCCTGGAGGCGGTTGTTGTCGACCACCACGTCATAGCTGCGCAGCTTGCCGCCCCAGCCGGTCACGTCGACCACGCCGGGAATGGCGCGGAAGCGGCGTTGCAGCACCCAGTCCTGCAGCGTCTTCAAGTCTTCAACCGAATAACCCTTGGGCGCGGCAATGCGATAGCGATAGATTTCGCCCACAGGGCTCGTTGGCGAAATCGTCGGCACCGCGCCGCCCGGCAGCTGGGGCAGCTGCGCCAGGCGGTTGATCACCTGCTGCTGGGCTTGCTCGTAATTGAAATCATAGGTGAACTGGATCTTCACGTCCGACAGGCCGAACAGCGAGATCGCGCGGATCGCCGTCATGTGCGGCAGGCCCGACATCTGCACTTCGATCGGAATCGTGACGTTGCGTTCCATTTCCTCGGCCGAAAGGCCCGAAGACTGGGTCACGATTTCCACCATCGGTGGCACGGGGTCGGGATAGGCTTCGATGTTGAGATTGTAGAACGCGATGCCGCCCGCCACGAGCATCAGCACGAAGAAGGCGACAATGGTCAGGCGCTGGCCCAGCGCATAGCGTACCAGCTTGACCATCAGTCGAGCCCCGCTTCGTTCACGAAGATGGCGCCCTGGGTCACGACCTTTTCACCCGGGTTGAGGCCGGAAATGATCGTTACGCGGCCATCGTGGCTTTCGCCGGTCACCACGTCGCGCGCCTTGACGCGGCCGTGGCCCAGCCACACCCAGACGCGGGCGCTGTCGCCCTCGTGGATCACCGCCTCGGCCGGCAGGCTGAGCAGGTGCGGGGTCACCGGGGCCGTCGAAACTTCCTTCTCGGGCGTTTCAATGGTGAAGTTGGCAAACATCTGCGGCTTCAACGCGCCATCGGCATTGGGAATCGTGGCGCGCACTTGCAGGCGATGCGACACCGGATCGATCTGTGCACCGACGTTGTCGATCGTCGCGTCAAACGTGCGGCCGGGGAATGCCGTGGCGGTCACCACTACCTTGTCACCCAGGTGCACGCGCGAGGCATCGCTTTCGGCCACTTGCGCCACCAGCCACACGCGCGACAGATCGGCGATCAGGAACGCCGGCTGGCTCCCGGCGGCATTGGCGCCACCGGCCACATACTGCCCCTGCGCGATCGAGCGGGTCACCACCACGCCGCCGATCGGCGCGCGCAGCACGGCATTGCTGCCAGCACCCGTGCCGGCGCCGAACACGCCCAGCTTGGCCTGGGCGGCGGTCACGGCGGCATTGGCAATGCCCAGTTGCGATTGCGCGGCCACCAGGTCGCTGCGCGCCTGCTGCAGATCCTTCAACGCGCCACCGGCGGTGCGATAGATTTCCTCGGCGCGCTGGGCGTTTTCGGTCGCCACGCGCACTTGCGCCGATGCGCTGGTGCGCTGCGCCAGGGCGGCGGCCAAGGCGTTGCGCGCATCGGCGATGTCGGTGGTGTGCACCGACAGCAGCGGGCTGCCGGCCTGCACGCGATCACCGTTCTGCACGAAGACCTGCTGCACCTGGCCGGAATAGGGCAGGAACACCGGGGTCGAGCGCGTTTCGTCCACGGTGATCTGGCCGCTGGCGCCCGTGCGGGCATAGCCATCGTCCGCGCCGGCCGTTTCGATCTTGAGGCTGGCCACCTGGCTGTCGGTCAGTTGCACTTCGCCGGCCGGCAGCGGGGCCGCCACCGGCTCGGGCTGGTGCATCCAGGAACGCAGGGCAGTGGCTCCTGTCGCCACCAGGGTCACGGCGGCAACCGACAGGGCCAGAACCCTGATCTGCTTGGCACGGGACATCTGCGGCACGGCGTGTTCGAAATTCATGGCGCGCGGTCTTCTCTTCGGTCCAAAGATGGCAGCTTGTCTATCAACCGTTGCAGGCGAGAGACAGGCCGATGCTGCCCTCTGGCCCAGGCCGCCTGTCCGCGCCACTAGCGGTCTCGTTAAATTACCGTAATGCAGGCCATCCGGCGTGCCCGGAGCGCCACTCGCCCGCCATCCCACCACGGCGTTGTGCAATTCGTCCACGCCGCCTAGGGTCTCCCACCAGACCGTCACACCTGAAACAACTTGCGGAGCATCCCTTGGCCCGGCGCCTTACGCTTTACATCGTCATCGCCATGATCCTGGGGATCGCCACGGGCTATGCCCTCAACCGTGCCTTGCCAGCGGACAGCGCCACGCTGGCCTCGGCGGCCGAAACGCTCAAGCTGCTGCCCGAT
This sequence comes from Novosphingobium sp. GV079, assembly GCF_003058045.1. Classification (NCBI taxonomy): domain Bacteria; kingdom Pseudomonadati; phylum Pseudomonadota; class Alphaproteobacteria; order Sphingomonadales; family Sphingomonadaceae; genus Novosphingobium; species Novosphingobium sp. GV079. The sequence goes on from NZ_QBUE01000017.1 coordinate 47,543, forward strand.
GTGTTCCTGCGCCTGATCAAGATGATCATTGCGCCGCTGATCCTGGCCACGCTGGTTTCGGGCATCGCCGGCATGGGGGACAGTGCGGCGCTGGGTCGCATCGGCGGCCGGGCGCTGGGCTGGTTCATCACCGCCTCCCTGGTGTCGATCAGCCTGGGCCTTCTGCTGGTCAATCTGTTCCGCCCCGGCCATGGCTTGCAGTTTGCCGCCTCGGCCAAGGTCGGCGATCTCGCCACCGCCGATTTCACCGTGCACCATTTCGTGCTGCAGATCGTGCCGACCAGCCTGCTCGATGCCATGGCGCAGAACAACGTGCTGCAGATCCTGGTGTTCTCGCTGTTTGCCGGCCTGGCGCTGTCTGCCATCGGCGAAAAGGGCGCGCCGCTGCTGCGCGGGGCAGAGGCGCTGGCCAGCCTGATGCTGACGATGACCGACTATGTGATGAAGGCCGCGCCGCTGGCCGTGTTCGGCGCGCTGGCGGCGGTGGTCGCCACCAAGGGCCTGGGCATCATCGTCACCTATGGCGTGTTCGTGTCGGAATTCTATTTCGCGCTGCTGCTGCTGTGGGGCCTGCTGCTCGGCCTGGGCGGCATCTTCCTGGGCAAGCGCGTGCTGCTGCTGGCGCGCTATATTCGCGAGCCGGTGCTGCTGGCCTTTTCCACGGCCAGTTCGGAAAGCGCGCTGCCGCGCCTGTTCGAACAGCTCGACCGGTTCGGCGTGCCGCGCCGCATCTCGGGCTTCGTGCTGCCGCTGGGCTATTCGTTCAATCTCGATGGCTCGATGATGTACACCAGCTTTGCCACGATGTTCATCGCGCAGGCCTATAACATCCCGCTGTCGTGGCAGCAGCAGATCGCCATGCTGCTCACCCTCATGGTCACGTCCAAGGGCATCGCCGGGGTGCCGCGCGCCAGCCTGGTGGTGATCGCCGCCACGCTCACCCAGTTCGGCCTGCCGGTCGAAGGGATCGCCTTGCTGCTGGGGGTCGATACCTTCCTCGACATGGGCCGCACCGCCACCAACGTGGTGGGCAACGCAGTGGCAACAGCGGTCATCACCCGCTGGGAAGGCATGCTGCAGGTGCCGCTCGATCCCGATGCCCCGGCCCCCGTGCCACCGCACGATACGCCCGAGCACGGCCGGCGCGGCCTGCATCTCGACCAGGGGCAGTAACGGCGAAACAGGCTATTTCGCCAGAGTCACCGGCTGAAACTGGCCCAGCCCGCACGAACCGCGCGGGCCGCCGCCTGGCCCGGTCTGCAACACGGTGATCACGTCCACGCTGCACAGCTGCGCCTGGCTGGTGGCATAGCCAAACGTCTGCTGGAACCCCAGGCCATAGCAGCGCTGGGGCAGCGTGTTGCGATACCAGCGGCTGCCGACGCGGAAATCGATCGTCCAGTCGTCGCGCACCCGGCTTTCGCTGATCTGGCTGAGCGGAATGCAGCTTTCCGCCCGGCCGATCGGGGTGGCGGCAGGGGTCTTGGGCGAATGGCCATCGGCGCCAGCGCTGCGCGGCCCATCACCGGGCGTGCAGGCCGCCAGAGCGATCAGCAAGGCGGCAACCGGGATCGAACGAACCATGGCACTCTCTCCTTGGCATGGCGCGTGGATCACGCCGTTTTTGTGGCAACCACCTTTTTCTTGGCGACCTTTTTCTTCGTAACCACTTTCTTCTTCGCAACCGGCGGCTTGGCCCCCTGTTCCAGCACCTTGGCCTTGAAGCCGCACAAGTCCACCACCGGGCAGCGCCAGCATTCGGGCGTGCGCGCCTTGCAGATATAGCGCCCATGCAGGATCAGCCAATGGTGCGCGCCCAGTCGAAACGGCCCCGGCACCTTCTTGTCCAACTGGGCTTCCACCGCTTCGGGGGTCTTGCCCTTGGCCAGGCCGGTGCGGTTGCCAACGCGGAAGATGTGCGTGTCCACCGCAAAGGTTTCCATGCCGAACGCGGTATTGAGCACGACATTGGCCGTCTTGCGCCCCACGCCGGGCAGCGCGGTCAAGGCATCGCGGTCTGCCGGCACCTCGCCGCCATAGTCGCGCACCAGGATTTCCGACAGCGCGATCACGTTCTTGGCCTTGGTGTTGAACAGCCCGATCGACTTGATGTGCGCCTTCAATCCCTCTTCGCCCAGGGCAACCATCTGCGCCGGCGTCTTCACCTCCTCGAACAGGCGGCGCGTCGCCTTGTTGACGCCCACGTCGGTGGCCTGCGCCGAAATCGTCACGGCCACCAGCAACTGGTAGGTGTTGCCATAGGCCAGCTCGGTTTCGGGCGCGGGGTTGGCCTCGGCCAGGCGGCGAAAGAATTCGAAGATCTGGTCCTTCTTCAAGGCGGTCAGTCTCCCAGCCCCAGCACTTGCGGCATGGTATAGCGGCCCGGCTCCTGGGCCAGCAACCATTCGCCGGCGCGGATCGCACCCTTGGCAAAGATGCCGCGGTTCTCGGCCAGGTGCGACAGGCTCAAGCGCTCGTTATCGGCCAGAAAATGCACGGTGTGATCGCCCGCCACGCTGCCGCCGCGCAGCGCGGCAAAGCCGATCGTGCCGGTCTCGCGCTTGCCGGTCATGCCATCGCGCCCGCGCACGGCCACGTCCTTGAGGCCCACCTGGCGGCCGCGCGCCGCCGCTTCGCCCAGCAGCAGCGCCGTGCCCGATGGCGCATCCACCTTCATGCGGTGGTGCGTCTCGACGATCTCGATGTCCCAATCCGTGCCCAGCCGCGCGGCGGCCTCCTGCACCAGGTGCGCGAGCAGCGTAACGCCGAGCGAGGTATTGCCGGTCTGCAGCACGGCAATCGAAACCGCCGCCGCATCGATCAGCCAATGGTGCCGTTCTTCCAGGCCCGTCGTGCCCACCACGATCGGCGTGCCGGTGGCGATCGCGGCATCGAGGTTGAACTCCAGCGCGGCCGGGGCGGAAAAATCGACCAGCACATCGCTGGCCTGGGCCAGCGCCATGACATCGCCATCGCGGTCGATCCCGCCCGCCAGGTCGTGCCCGGCCGCCGTCACGGCGGCTTGCAACGCCTGCCCCATGCGCCCCGCGCTGCCGATGATGCCGATGCGTGCCATGTCCGTTGCGTCCTTCTGCTCTGCCGCGCCCCCCTTACGGCGTTCGCCCACCCGCGGTCGAGACAGAATGCGCCGGCCGCCAGCGCAAGCCATCGATCACCACGCGCAGCGCGGGCGAAACATGCGCGCGGCTGGGATAATAGAGGTGATAGCCGGGATAGGGCTCGCACCAATCGTCGAGCACCTGGATCAGCCGTCCGGCGGCAATGTCGGCCGTCACGCCGCTTTCGGGCAGGAAGGCAAAGCCCAGATCATCGCGCATCGCCTGCGCGGCCAGGGCCAGCGTGTTGACGGTAAGCGGCCCTTCCACCCGCATGCGCAGCGCCTCTCGGCCGCGCGAAAACTCCCAGGCATAGATGCCGCCGCGCGTGGGCAGGCGAAAATTGATGCACGGATGCGCTGCCAGGTCGCGCGGATGGCGCGGCAGATCGCGCCCGGCGCAGAATGCCGGCGTTGCCACCACCACCATGCGCAGATCCGGCCCGATCGGCACGGCGACCATGTCGCGCGCCAGGATATCGCCCGATCGCACCCCGGCATCCAGCCCGGCCGCCACGATATCGACCAGGCCATTGTCGACCAGCACTTCGACCGAAATCTCGGGCCAGGCGTGAAGGATGCGGCGCAGGCCCGGCCACACCACGGTTTCGGCCGATCCCTCGTCCACCGTCAGCCGCACTAGGCCCGATGGCCGCGCCAGGCTTTCGCCCAGGGCATCGACCGCCGCATCGATCGCGGCGAAATGCGGCGCCACGCCTTGGGCCAGCCGCTCGCCCTCGGGGGTGGGCGCCACGGCGCGGGTCGTGCGGTTGAGCAGGCGCACCCCGATCTGCGCCTCCAGCCCGGCGATCGTGCGGCTCAGCGCCGATTGCGAGGTGCCGAGTTGCGCGGCAGCGCGGGTAAAGCTGCGCTCGCGCACCACGGCCAACAGCGCGCGCAGGTCATCATGGTCGGGGCGGATCATTGATGCATTCCTGATATCAGTCCATGCCCTAATTGCCCCATTATCAGCTTAATGGCGATAGCCTAGAGAGGCCGCCATCCCTCTCCCCCCTTCTTGAAAGGACCTGCTGCATGACCGTCATGGCCTATGCCGCGCCCGCGGCCGACCAGCCGCTCGGCCCCCTTGCCATCACCCGCCGTGAACCCGGCCCCAACGATGTCGCCATTGCCATCGCCTGGTGCGGGGTCTGCCACTCTGACCTGCACACCGCGCGCAACGAATGGAACAACGCGGTCTATCCGGTGGTGCCCGGGCACGAGATCGTCGGCCACGTCACGGCCGTTGGTGCCGATGTCACCAAGTTCAAGGTGGGTGACACCGTCGGCGTTGGCTGCATGGTCGATTCGTGCGGCCATTGCGGCGCGTGCCACGATGGGCTGGAACAGTTCTGCGAAGAAGGCATGACGCAGACCTACAATTCGCCCAGCAGCGATGCCCCCGGCCACACGCTGGGTGGCTATAGCCAGGCAATCGTGGTCGATCAGGGCTTTGTCCTGCATGTCCGCCATGCGCCCGACCAGCTCGCTGCGGTTGCGCCGCTGCTCTGCGCCGGGATCACCACCTGGTCGCCGCTGCGCCACTGGAACGTTGGGCCGGGCAAGAAGGTCGGCATCGTCGGCATTGGTGGCCTGGGCCACATGGGCGTCAAGCTTGCCCGCGCGCTTGGTGCCCACGTCGTGGCTTTCACCACCAGCCCGGCCAAGCGCGAAGAAGCCCTGGCGCTCGGCGCACACGAGGTCGTCGTCTCGCGCAACGACGATGAGATGGCCGCCCATGCCGGCAGCCTCGATTTCATCCTCGATACCGTAGCCGCCAGCCACAACCTCGATGCCTTCGTCACTCTGCTCAAGCGGGATGGCACGCTGTGCCTGGTCGGTGCGCCCGAACATCCGCATCCCAGCCCGACCGTGTTCAACCTGATCTTCGGCCGCCGCTCGATCGCCGGCTCGCTGATCGGCGGCATCGCCGAAACCCAGGAAATGCTCGATTTCTGTGCCGAGCACGGCATCGTCTCGGACATCGAAACCATTGCCGTGCAGGATATCAACCAGGCCTGGGACCGCATGGAAAAGGGTGACGTACGCTATCGCTTCGTGATCGATTCGAGCACGTTCGCCTGATCCTTCCGCCCTGGCCATCCCTGGCCTTCATGCCGGATTGGCACACCCGTGCCGATCCGGCATGATCGCGGCATGAGCCTGCCCCAGCATATCGTGATCCTCACCGGCGCCGGCGTTTCGGCCGAAAGCGGAATCGACACTTTCCGCAGCAGCGGCAATGGCGGCCCCAGCCTGTGGGAGCAACATCGCGTGGAAGACGTCGCCACGCCCGAGGCCTTTGCCCGCGATCCCGATCTCGTGCTGCGCTTTTACGACATGCGCCGCGCCGCCATTCAGGAAAAGCTGCCCAACGCGGCGCACCGCGCGCTGGCCCGGCTCGAGCGGGCCTGGCCGGCCAAAGTGCCGGGCGGCAGCGTCACGCTGGTGACGCAAAACGTCGATGACCTGCACCGCCGCGCGGGATCGGACAATCTCATTGCCATGCACGGCCAGCATCTTTCAGCCTGGTGCACCGCCTGCGACAGCCGCCATGCCTGGACCGGCCCGCTGATCGACCGGCCACCCTGCCCCAGCTGCGGCGCGGCGGCACTGCGGCCGGATATCGTCTGGTTCGGTGAAGTGCCCTATCGCATGGACGATATCCACGATGCCATGGCCCGGGCAGACCTGTTCGTGTCGATCGGCACTTCAGGGGCAGTCTATCCGGCCGCCGGCTTCGTGCGGCTGGCACGGGAAATCGGCGCCGAAACGCTCGAGCTCAATCTCGAACGCAGCCAGGGTTCGGCTTGGTTCCACGATACCCGCCTGGGCCCGGCCACGCAGATCGTGCCCGATTGGGTGGATGAACTGCTCAAGACACCCTGATTTTCAAAGGAGCGCGAAAGAGCCCGGACAAGGTCTCCAGGGAGCCTCGGTCCGGGCCAAGTCCCAGGATCGTGGCTCGCACCACGCGCCTGTCGGGTCGCCTTTCCTGTCTACGCGCGCGGGGCGCAGCCGCCATCCCCTGAACGCGGTATGATTTCGCTTTTTTTCAAAGCCCGCGTCGGCGTTCAGGCGGCGGGTTGGTCGGTGCCACAGGTGGTGCAGGCTGGATCGTGCGCAATCCGCATCGTGCGCAGGCCGGGCTTCAATCCATCGATCACGTGCAACTGGCCCCACTGCGGATCGCCCAGGCTGGCCACGCCTTCCAACAACACGCGCAGCGCCGCCATGGCGCCGAATGTGCCGACTATGCCGACCATCGCCCCCAGCACACCTTGCGCCGCGCACGTGTCGCAATCGTCGGCATCGAATGCGTCGCCCACAAAGCAGCGATAGCATGCTTCACCCGGCCGATGCCCGGCAAAGTTGGCCACCTGCCCTTGGAACCGGCCAAGCGCCGCACTGGTCAGCGGCACACCGGCGGCCACGCAGGCATCAGATACCGCCAGGCGCGTCGCAAAGTTGTCCGATCCGTCCAGCACCACATCAGCCCCGGCGATCAGCGCGGCGGCGTTGTCATACCCGATGCGGGTACGATGGGCCTGCACCACCAGGTCGGGATCAAAGCGCGCCACCCACTGCGCCGCAGCCTCGGCCTTGGCATGGCCCACATCGGCCAGGGCAAAGATCGTTTGGCGCTGAAGATTGGATGGCTCGATCACATCATCGTCGATCAGGGTCAGCCGCCCCACGCCCGCGCCCGCCAGGTATTGCAAGGCCGGCGCGCCGATCCCGCCCACGCCCACCAGCACCACATGCGCGCCCATGATCCGCGCCTGGCCCGCGCCGCCCACCTCCGGCAGCACGATATGGCGGGCAAAGCGGTTCAAGCGGTCTGGCGTAATGGCAGGCGTCATGGCCGTGGAGGTAGGCGCCCGCGCGCAAAAAGGCGAGAGGCGCCGTTTGCAAAGCCGCTGCCGCGCGCCCACACTGCCGGCCATGAGAGACCGGATCTGGATCGTGCTGATCCTCGCCCTGCTGCTGGGCGTGGTAGTCGGCTGGTGGGGCAAGGGCCGCTGGGCCGAACACGCATGCCAGGCCAGCGGCGGCACGTGGTACGATACCGCCAGCGCCTGTGGAAAAGTCAGCGCAAAAACCTGATCACAAACTGTGCATCACCGGCCGATAACCCGGTGCAAAAGCCTGTGCACGATGGCCGGATAACCCCGGCAAAAGCCGGGTATGATCCTGCGGAAAAGCTGCGCACAACCATGGGGACAGGGCTGGGGACAGGCCTGGGACAGGATTGCGCACAACCCTGTGGCAAACCTGTGCGCAAGCCGGGCACAATCCTGTGCACGCGCGGTGGAGCGGTGGTGGAAACCCGGCCCCGTCACACGGGGCCGGGCATCACAACGGTGTGGGTCAGTCTTCCAACTGGCGCAGCAGGGTGCGCACGTCGCCGTCCATGTCGGCATCGCGGCTACGCAGATCCTCGATCAGGCGCACGGCGTGAATCACCGTCGAGTGATCGCGACCGCCAAACTTGCGGCCGATTTCGGGATAGGACCGCGGGGTGAGCACCTTGGCCAGGTACATCGCCACCTGGCGCGGACGCACCACGGCGCGGGCGCGGCGCTTTGACGCCATTTCCGAGCGATCGACGCGATAGAACTGGCACACGGTGCGCTGGATCTCGTCGATGGTGATGCGGCGGCGGTTGGCCGACAGGATATCGGTCAACTGCTCCTCGGCCAGTTGCAGGCTCACCTGCTGTCCGGTCAGCTGGGCAAAGGCGATCAGCTTGTTGAGGCCACCGACCAGTTCGCGCACGTTGCGGTTGATCGTGCGGGCCAGGAATTCGACCACGTCTTGCGGCACCTGCGCACTGGTAAAGCGCGACAGGCGGTGCTCCAGGATCTGGCGCCGCAGCTCGATGTCAGCAGCCTGTATATCGGCGACGAGCCCCATCGAGAGGCGTGAGAGCAGGCGCTGTTCGACCCCGTCGAGCGCCTGGGGCGCGCGATCGGCCGCCACTACCAGGCGCTTGCCGGCGCTCAGCAGGGCATCGATGGTGTGGAGGAATTCCTCCTGGGTGCTGGCCTTGCCGATGATGAACTGGATATCGTCCACCAGCAGCATGTCGAAGCTGCGCAGGCGGCTCTTGAACTCGATCATCTCGTTCTGGCGCATGGCCTGGACGAATTCGATCATGAACCGCTCGGCCGAGCAGTAGAACACCCGGGCGCCCGGCCGCGCGGCCATGAAGCCGTTGGCAATTGCGTGGAGCAGATGCGTCTTGCCCTGCCCGGTGGAGCCCTTGAGATAGAGCGGCGAGAACTGCGGCTTTTCGGCCGCGGCCATGCGCTGCGCGGCATTGAGCGCCAGGACATTGGCACTGCCGGTCACGAAATCGCCGAACGTCAGCGACGGATCGATGCCCGAGGCCGACACATCGAAGCCGGCCACGGTCTGCGGCGCTGGGGCGGCCACCGGACGGCTGGCCGGGGCCAGCGTCGGCGCGCTTTCGTTGGCCGCCGGCACGCGCAGTTCGGGCGCAGCACGGCCGCCCACGCGCAGCTCGGGCATGGCCCGGCGGCGCGGGTGCACGGTGATGCGCACCTGGCGCACTTCGGCCCGCGCGATCTTCCAGGCAAGCGACAGGCGATCGGCAAAGCGATCCGCCACCCAGTTGGCCGAAAATTCGGTGGGCAGGAACAGGTCCAGCGTGCCGGTTTCCTTGCAGAAGCTGCCCAGCTGGATCGGCTTGATCCATTGCGTGTGCAGTTGCGGACCCAGATCCTTCTTCAGCCCCTGGCTGATGTCGGCCCAATCGGCCGCCAGGTCGAGAGCTTCCTGGTCCTCCATTCCCCCGTCACGTCCTTTCCGAAGCGTCGCGGCCTGACCGGCCCCGCGCCCATTGGTTGTTGCAAGGGCAGCGGTTCCAGCCTGGGAACCTGCCAACCCTCGGGAATTGCCACCTTGGGAACCGAGCGCGGCCGTGCCACCTGCACCGCCGCTCGCACCGCCGAAATGATCCATCTTCACGCTTCGCCGTCCCACCTAAATTTCCAGGCCTGCGGCCAGATACCCCCGAATTGCGGACGCCCGACAAAGGCGAGCGTGTCCGCCCAACGCGGCTTTTCGGACAAAGACCGACCAACCACGCCCGCAGACACAGCTTACCTGTCCGCCGATGCCGCAATGGGCACGGCGGATGCCGTTTTGAGCGATGTTCCGTGACACCACACACCGGTCGTTCTGCATCACAGCAAAGCGGCCAGCGCGCGGCGTGGTCTCTGTCTATGAGCCACTGCGGGGGCTGTGCAAGCCCATGGAGCGCAAAATTTCTGAAATAATTAGCCTTGACTCAACAACTACGCGACAAATCGCCAAGTCATTGAATTTATAGCTATTAGCAAATCAGAGAGCGCGCGAATCGCCACGAATCCGACACTTGCCGAAATGGCCGTGTCATCGAACCGTCGCATAAGCCGCAGACGAAAATGGCCGGCGTTCATCACGCCGGCCAAAGCCGTATTTGTACGCAGCGTATTCCTTCAGGAAAAAGGAATACCCCAGCGCCGAATCAGAGCGCAGCGACTCGCTTGCTCAGACGCGACAGCTTGCGGGCTGCGGTGTTCTTGTGGACCACGCCACGGGCAACGCCACGGGCCAGTTCCGGCTGGGCAGCCTGCAGGGCTTCTGCCGCCACGGCCTTGTCGCCGCCAGCGATCGCGGATTCCACCTTCTTCACGAAGGTGCGGATGCGCGAAAGACGGTTGCCGTTGATTTCGGCGCGGCGTTCGTTGCGACGGATGCGCTTGCGGGCTTGCGGCGTATTGGCCATGTCTGTCCTGTTTCGTCCTCTGGCGGGCCACCCCGATGGGGCAGACCGGGAAATGTCCTGGTAGCTTGCTCGACGTAGTCGTTCGACAAGGCGGGCAAGCCCGCCGGAAAGCGGCGCCCTTACCGGGCTGTGGACGAATCGTCAAGGCGCGCGTTGCGCCTTTGCCATGCGTCCGGCCGCCCCGTGGCAGTCAAACGCCCGGCCCCGGCCATGCGTACTTGCGATTCGCCCGCCCGCCATAGCGGGCAAGCCCCTCCACCTCAATCCGCATGGCGCAGCAAGACCTTGCCGCCCTCGCCCGCCGGGGCCAGGACAAAGCGATCGAGCAGATGGGCAATGCCCAGCCGCGCCGCCGCCAAGACCGCCGGCCCGGCGCCGCCAGGCAGCGTTTCTTGCGCGATCCAGGCCCCGGGCGCGCGTGCTGCGGCGCGGGGTGCGGCAAAGCGCAGCGGATCGAATCGCTGCGGCTCGGGCCACAGCGCCGGATCGGCGTGGGTCAGCGCCGGGCTGATCGCCACCAGCGTGCCGGCCTCCAGCCGGTGCTCGCCTACCATGACATCTGCTGCCACCCGGCGCTCCACCAGCAGTGATCCGGGCATCAGGCGCAGCGCCTCGTTCGTGGCCATGTCCACCAGTTCCAGCGGTTCGGGCGCTGCGCCGGTGCCCGCTGCGGGGCGATAGGCGCTGCGCACTTCGGCGCGCAGGGTGTCCTGCCAGTCCGGCGTGTCGGCCAGATGGCGCACCAGGGTGCCCAGCACGCGCAGCGCCGTGGCATGGCTGGCCTGCACGGCATCGAGCAGCCCGGGCGCGGTGCAGCCGGCCTGGTGCAAGCCCTGGGCCAGTGCCTTGCGCGCACCCATGGGCGAGGACGGCAGGCCGCGCGGCATGGCCCGGCGCAGCAGGCTACGCCCATCGTCGAGCGTGCCCAGCGCATTGGCCAGCCGCTCGGCCGGGCCGGAACCATAGGCCAGGCCCGTGACAGCCGGCACCAGCGCACGCGCCAGGGTCATCGCCATGGCCGACTGAAACCGCACCGTGCCAGCGCGCCAGCGGCCCAGCTCCGTCCCCAGCGCGCGCTCCAGCACTGCCAAGTCAACTGGCAGATCGGCTTGGCGCGCCAGTGGCACGAACCGCGTGCCATCATCGGCAAGCACCAGGTGGTTGTGCGCCGCATCAAGCAGGATCACCCGCTCGCCCCGGCGAAACACCGGCCCCAGGTTGGCACGCTCGCGCAGCAGCAGGGCCGCGTCATCTTGCCAGGCCGTCACGCGGCTTACCGGAATGTCAGGCTCAAGCGGTGGCGCGGCCAGTGTCGGATCAGCGCCCGCCACGGGCAGCGGCACGGCAGGGGAATCATGGGCTTGTGCAGGAATCGCCGATGTCAGCATGCTCTCTCCATCGGGCCGAACCTGTTGCCGGTTCTGGCCCGTTCACCCGCGCTGCCCCCGAAACCCCCGTTTCGGCGTTGCAGCACGGCTGGATGGGAACATGCCATGTCTGGCGGGCGTGTCAAATCGCCCGCAGCGGCGGGCTGGCGCGCACGGCCAGCTTACGCCTACACGGCGATCCAGCCAGCCAGTTCGCGCCGCACCAGGGCTTCGAGCAGGTCCATGCCGTGTTGCGAGGTATTGAGGCAGGTGAGCGCCGCAAAATCGGTGCCGCCGGCGGCCAGGAAATCCTCTTTCCCGCGCAGCGCCAGTTCTTCGAGCGTTTCCAGGCAATCGGCGGAAAAGCCCGGCGCCGCGATCGCCACCTTGCGGGTGCCGCCCGTGGCCAGTTCCACCAGCGTGGTATCGGTTGCCGGCTCCAGCCACTTGGCCCGGCCAAAGCGCGACTGGAAGCTGATCATCACCGCCATGCCAGGATGGCTCTGGGCAAAGGCATCCGCCAGCAGGCGCGAGGTCTTGCGGCAGTGGCAGTGATAGGGATCGCCCAGGTGCAGCGTGCGCTCGGGCATGCCGTGATAGCTCAGCAGCAGCACATCGGGCACGAACGCCAGCGTGGCGATCTGGCGCACCATGTCGGCATGCAGCGCGGCAATCGCCACGTCATCATCGTGATAGGGCGGCAGCGTGCGCAGCGCCGGCAGGCGGCGGCGCTGCTTGATCCAGTCGGCCAGGGCATCGAGCGCGCTGGCCGTGGTGGCGCCGGAATAGTGCGGATAGAGCGGCGCCACCAGGATGCGTTCGCACCCGGCAGCCAGCAGCGCATCGAGCTGCGTGGCCATGGCCGGGCTTTGATAGCGCATGGCATGGCGCACGATCACGCCGTCGCCCAGCCGCGCCTGTAGCGCGCGCGCCTGGCCAGCGGTGATCGCGGCCAGTGGCGATCCTTCCGGGCCCCAGACCTGGGCATAGGCATGGGCCGATTTCTTGGGCCGCGTGCGCAGGATGATCCCGCGCAGGATCGGCTGCCACAGCAGCGCGGGGATTTCCACCACGCGCTTGTCCGACAGGAATTCCTTGAGATAGCGCCGTACCGAGGCCGTATCGGGTGCGTCCGGCGTCCCCAGGTTCACCAGCAGCACCCCGATACGCCCGGTGGCCACCGGCGGATGATCGGCCGGAAGATGGGCGGGGCAGGCATGGATTGGGGCAGCAGGGGTCATCAAACGCCTTCAGACAGGAGGGGGAGGCGGCGCAACCGCAGCCCGGTTGCGGAAAACAGCGCATTGGCGATGGCCGGCGCCACCGCCACCACCCCCAGTTCGCCGGGGTCGAACGGCTGGGCGCTGCTCTCGACAAAGACAATCTCGACCTTGGGGCAATCGGCCAGCAGCGGCAAGCCCAACTGGCTAAAATGCCCCGCCAGCGGCCGCCCGGCGGCATAGCCGGTGCTGCCGCCCACCGCCAGGCCGAGGCCAAAAAACAGGCCGCCCTCGATCTGCTGGCGCGCCAGGTCGGTATTGATCACCCGGCCGATATCGACGCATGCGCTCAAGGCTTCCACCCGGATCGCGCCATCCACCTGCCGCGCGGTGGCGACCACGGCGATATAGCCGTGGCGCGGCCCTTCCGGCGCGGCCAGCGTCAGCGCATGGCAGGCAATGCCCTGGCCCGGGGCATCGGCCCCGCCACCCCACATCGCCAGATGCGCCACGCCCTGCAGGCAGGCGGCCAGGCGCGGCTGCCCGCCCAGCATGGCCATGCGGAAAGCCAGCGGCTCGCTACCGCCAAAATGGGCACATTCGTCGATGAAGCTTTCGGTCAGGAACGCGGTAATGGCCGCGCCGCCGCCACGCATCCGCGCTGTGGCCAGCGGCAGCGCCACCGGCACATGCTGCACCGCGCATTCGGGAATGGCATAGGACGGCATGGCCCCTTCCAGGGCCAGCGGATCGGCGCTGCCCTGCCAACGCCGCGCGCTTTGCGGCCCTTCGCCGTCGAGCACGCGCGCTGCCGTCTCGCGCATGGAGGCTGGCGTGGCAATGCGGCTGCGCCAGCCCAGCAACTGTTGCTTGTCGGGGCTCATCCCCGCTTCCAGCAGCGCGGCAACCGGCGCGCGCGGCAGCCCGGCGAGCGATTCCTGCCAGCGCGACCAGGTCAGTTGCACCGGCTTGCCCGTGGCCCGCGCCAGGGCCGCCGCCTCGCCGGCGATTCGGGCATCGAGCCGCGCATCGAAACTGCCGCCCGCCGCCATGGGATAGACCACCACGTCTGCCTCAGACAGACCGGCCGCCCGCGCCCCTTCGCGCCGCGCCGCCTCGGGCGCCTGGGTCGCGAGCCACAGTTCCAGCCGGCCATGCTCCAGCCGCGCGGTGCAGGTGGCCGGCTCCAGCGGCGCATGGAGCGCCACCTCGATGTCATAGCGGGCAGACAGGCTGGGCTTTTCCAGCAGCGCGGTGGGATCGCCCTGCCCCCACAGGCGCACTGGCTTGCCCTTGGCCAGCCCCCGATCGAGCGCGGCATCGATGGCATTGCTATCAGCGACCGGGCCGCGCGGCCGAAAACGTGGCTCCATCGCCGCCACGGCGCGATCGGCAGCGTGCCAGGTGACCCCGATGGCGGCGAGCCAGCCCTTGGCATGAACCACGCCGAGGCACCCCGGCACCCGCGCCGCAGCCTGGGCATCCCACGAAGACAGCACGCAATCGCCCTGCGGCCCATGCGCGATGGCGGCGTGAACCATGCCGGGCAGGCGCACGTCGGCAGCAAAGACAAAGCTGCCATCGACCTTGGCCGGCAGGTCGAGCCGGGGAAAGGCCGGGCGACTGCCGGCGGGGAACCGCGCCGGCGCCTCTTGCGCCGGGCTGGCGCGCAGCGGCGCATCGTGGGGTGGATCGCGATCGAGCGCGGCATCGATCAGCCGGGCAAAGGGCAGGCGCCGGCCCTGCTGGTCGGCACGCCGCTCGATCACGGCATGGCCGCGCGTATCGAGGCTATCGGCAGCCACGCCCCACTGGGCCGCCGCCGCCGCGATCAGCTGCGCGCGCAGCGCCGCCGCCGCCTCGCGCAGGGGTTGTTCGAACATGGCCAAGCCGGTGCCCGCCACAGTCAGCATCATCGGCCCGCGCTCGGCCTTGAGGCGGGTCAGGCCATTGGCGGGATCGGCCATCATATCGGGCAGGATCGGCAGCCAGGTAGGCAGCCACAGCGGCGCCCAGTGCGCCGCCAGCACGGCATCGGCATAGGCGGGGCTGAGCGGCGCCGGTTCTACCGCCACCTGCGCCCAATCGGCGCCCAGTTCCACCGCCACGATCTGTGCCAGCAGCGTGGTCACGCCCTGGCCCATCTCGCAGGCCGGCACGGCCACGGTCAGCGTGCCATCACGCGCCAGCTTGAGGAACGCATTGGCCACCCGCTCGCCCTTGCCGGCCACCAGCGGTGCGGCATAGTGGCGCGGCACCAGGGCAAAGGCGGCGATCAAGGCGCCCCCTGCCCCGGCACCGATCAACACGCCGCGTCGCGTCGGTTTCAGCCTGTTAAGGGCCGGCGGCAGGGCCATTGCGGGCCGATCAGGCCGTCTGGTCCAGCGCCGCCAGCACGGCGCGCGCCAGCCCCATGAACGCCTGCGCCTGCGGTCCTTCGCCGGCGGCCGGCGGCTCACCCGCATCGCTCTTCTGGCGGATCGCGATATCGAGCGGCACCCGGCCCAGGAACGGCAGGCCCAGTTCGCGCGCGGTCACTTCCGCGCCGCCATGGCCAAACGGATCGCTCACCTGGCCGCAATGCGGGCACAGATATCCGGCCATGTTCTCGACCAGGCCCAGCACGGGTACTTTGCCTTGGTCGAACAGCCCGATCGCGCGGGTCGCGTCGATCAAGGCCAGGTCTTGCGGGGTGGATACGATCACCGCCCCGGCCGGCTTGTATTTCTGCAGCATGGTCAACTGGATATCGCCCGTGCCGGGCGGCAGATCGACCACCAGGATTTCGGTATCGCCCCAATCGGCCTCGATCAGCTGGCCCAGCGCGCTGCCAGCCATCGGCCCACGCCAGGCAATCGCCTGCCCCGGCTGCACCAGATGCCCCATCGACAGCATCGGCACGCCCCACGGGCTGGGGATCGGGATCATCGTCTTGTCGCGCGCCTCGGGCTTGCGCCCTTCGGTGCCGAGCAGGCGTGGCTGCGATGGGCCATAGATATCAGCATCGACCAGGCCGACCTTGCGCCCCAGCCGCGCAAGCGCCACGGCCAGGTTGGCCGACAGCGTGGACTTGCCCACGCCACCCTTGCCCGAACCCACCGCGAGAATGCGCCGGCTGCGCTTTTCGGCAGTCAGCGCCACGCGCACCTCGTCCAGCCCGGCAGCCTCGCCTGCCGCCTTGGCCGCCTGTTCCAGTGCGGCGCGCGCGGCGCTGTCCAGCCCGCCGGCATCGATCACTGCCGTCGCGCTCGTGCCGGTCACCCGCACCACCTGAAGCCTTTCGCCACCCACGGCATCGGCAATGGCCTGGCGCACGGCCGCTTCATCGATCGTCACTGCTTGATTCCTGTTCCTTGGCGCATCTGTCCCGGCAAACTGCGGGCGTGCTATTGCCCCCTAGCAGACGAATTTTGGGAACGAGACACTGTTTTTCACGCGATCCCTTCCTATAAGACTGGTCATGACTGCTTTTCGTGGACTGGCCTTGCGCCCCCTCGCGCCCTTTTCGGAATCCCGGTCATGACGGACCGCAAAAGCCCATGGGGCGCGGGCAACGAACCCGGCGGCAGCGAGCCCGGCCAGGAACCGGGCGCTGCGGACAGCAACGCAGAACCCGGCTCGCCAGGCGCCAGCAGCGACACGCCCAACGATGACAAGGCCAAGCCGGCAAAGGGCACAGGCAGCAAGGCCCCTGGCGGAGATGCCCCGCGCAATCCCTGGCTGCCACCAGCCGGAGACCCGCGCCGTCCGCCCAGCATCGAAGACATCTTTCGGGCCCGCGCCGGCAAAGGTGGCGGCAACGGCGGGAGAAACGGCGGCGGCCGTGGCGGCAATGGCGGCCCGACCGGCCCGCTGCTCGGCGGCCGTGGCCCCAACCTGCGCCTGCCGCAGCGGCCCGATGGCAAATCGTGGTGGCCGATCGGCATTGCCGCCGTCGTCCTGCTCTGGCTGGGCGGATCGAGTATGCACCGCCTTGCCCCGCAGGAGCAGGGCGTGGTCACCACCTTCGGCTCCTATTCGCGCACGCTTGGCCCTGGCGTCTCGTTCACCCTGCCCTGGCCGATCCAGTCGGTCGATACGCGCGATGTTACCTCGATCCAGCGTGAAACCATTCCCGAAGGCGATGGCGAGCGCCTGATGCTCACCGGCGACCAGAACCTGGTCAACCTCAACTATCTGGTGCGCTGGAACATCAAGGATCTCAAGCTCTATACCTTCCAGCTGGCCGACCCTGACCAGACCGTGCGCGAAGTGGCCGAGGCATCGATGCGCGCCGCCATCGCCGAAGTGAACTTCAACGATGCCATGGGCACCGGCCGCGCCACGATCGAGCAGAGCGTTCGCGACAAGATGCAGCGCGTGCTCGATGCCTATCGCTCCGGGGTCAAGATCCAAGGCGTGGAAATCACCAAGATCGATCCGCCGGCAAAGGTCGTCGACGCGTTCAAGGAAGTGCTCGCCGCCCAGCAAAAGGCCCAGGGCGATGTGAACGAGGCACAAGGCTGGGCGCAAAAGAAGCTGGCCGCCGCCCAGGGCGAAGCTGCCGCGTTCGACAAGGTCTATGAACAGTACAAGCTGGCCCCGGAAGTGACCAAGCGGCGCATGTATTATGAAACGATGGAGCGCGTTCTGGGCCAGACCGACAAGGTGATCGTGGAAGCGCCCGGTACGGTGCCCTATCTGCCGCTTCCCGCCTTGCGCCAGTCTCCGCCGCCGCCCGATGACAACCGCCAGGGGGGGCAACGCTGATGCAGCCGTTTATCTCGCTCAACCAGCGCATCGTCGCCGGGCTGGTCGCGCTGGCGGTGCTGGTCATGATGTGCGTGATCGCCGTGCCGGAAACCGAACAAGTGGTGATCGTGCGCCTGGGCCAGCCGGTCCGCGTGATCAACCGCTATGCCCCCAATGCCGATTTTGGCCGCACCGGGGCCGGCCTGGTCTGGCGCATTCCGTTCCTTGAACAGGCGGTGCGCATCGATCGCCGCGTGCTCGATGTCGATATGGAACGCCAGCAGGTCACCTCGCTCGATCAGCGCCGGCTGGAAGTGGATGCCTATGCCCGCTTTCGCGTGATCGATCCGATCAAGATGTATGAAACCGCCGGCACGGTGGACCGCGTGGCACAGCAACTGCAGCCGATCCTCAATTCGGTGCTGCGCCAGGAACTGGGCAAGCGCACGTTTGCTTCGCTGCTCACCCCCGAACGCGGCCAGGCCATGGCCCGCATCCGCGAGGGGCTCGATCGCGAGGCGCGCGAATATGGCGCCCAGGTGATCGACGTGCGGATCAAGCGGGCCGACCTGCCCGATGGTACGCCGCTGGAATCCGCCTTTGCCCGCATGGCGACCGCGCGCGCGCAGGAAGCGGCCACGATTGCCGCCCAAGGCCAAAAGAATGCGCAGATCATTCGCGCCCAGGCCGAAGCGGAAGCAGCCCGTATTTATGCGGCCAGCTTTGGCAAGGATCCTGAATTCTATGACTTTTACCGTGCCATGCAGAGCTATGACTACACTTTCACCCAGAAAGGCAGCAATACCAGCATCATCCTTTCGCCCGACAACCGCTATCTGAAGCGTTTCAAGGGCGACTGATCGGAACCTGTTCCATTCAAAGTCCGTTCATGCGACGAAGCGTGAAACGGCTCCCGGATCGGGCGCGGTTTTCCCTCACGCCGCGTCAAGCAACAAGCGAATAAAGGATCAACCCTCGTGCGATACGCTTATGGAGTGACTACGGCACTGCTTCTCGCCGGCAGCGCGCTCACGCTGGCAACGGGCTTTCCGGCCGGCGCCCAGGTAGCGCAGAATGACAGTTCGCAGATTCAGGCGATCACCCCCCGCCAGGGTGCGCCGTCCAGCTTCGCCGATCTGACGGCCCAGCTCCAGCCCGCCGTGGTCAACATCTCCACGCGCCAGCGGGTCAAGGTCCAGAACAACAACCCCTTTGCCGGCACGCCGTTTGGCGATCTGTTCGGCGGTGGCCAGGGCGGCCAGGGTGGCGGCAGCACGCGCGAGGCGCAGTCGCTCGGTTCGGGCTTCATCATCTCGGCCGATGGCTATGTGGTCACCAACAACCACGTGATCACCGCCGACGGCCAGGGTGAGGTGGAATCCATCTCGGTCACCACGCCCGATGGCACCGAATATCCCGCCAAGCTGGTTGGCAAGGATGCCGCCTCCGATCTCGCCGTGCTCAAGATCACCGGCAACAAGCCGTTCCCGTTCGTCAAGTTCGGGGATTCGCGCAAGGCCCGCGTGGGCGACTGGGTCATCGCCATCGGCAACCCGTTTGGCCTGGGCGGCACGGTGACGCAGGGGATCATCTCGGCCGTCTATCGCGCCACCGGCTCGGGCAGCGCCTATGACCGCTATCTCCAGACCGACGCCTCGATCAACCGCGGCAACTCGGGCGGCCCGATGTTCGACATGGCCGGCAACGTGATCGGCATCAACAACGCGATCTATTCGCCCACCGGCGGCAGCGTCGGGATCGGCTTTGCCATTCCCGCCGAAATCGCCGCGCCGATCGTGGAAAAGCTCAAGAACGGCCAGGCGATCGAGCGTGGCTATCTCGGCGTGCGCATCCAGCCGATCAACGATGATCTTGCCGCCTCGCTGGGCCTGCCCAAGAACCGTGGCGAATTCATCCAATCGGTCGAACCGGGCGCTGGCGCGGCCAAGGCCGGCATCCAGGCGGGCGACGTGGTCACCCGCGTCGATGGCAAGGAAGTCAAGCCCGACCAGACGCTGTCGTTCATCGTTGCCAACACCGCCCCGGGCAAGACCGTGGCGATCGACCTGGTGCGCAACGGCAAGCCGATGACCGTCAATGCCGTGGTCGGCAAGCGCCCGACCGAGGAAGAGCTCGCCAACCAGAGCTTCGACCAGGACCAGCAGGACGACAACGGCCTGGGCGACAACAGCGATGGCCAGCAGCAGCAGAAGCAGGCCCAGGCAACGGGCGCGCTGCAAAAGTCGCTGGGTATCGGTGCCGTGCCGCTGACCCCGCAGATCGCCCGTCAGCTGGGCGTGAGCGAAGACACGCGAGGCGTTGTCGTCACCGGGGTGGACAGCTCGTCTGACGCTGGGGCCAAGGGCCTGCAGCGCCGCGACATCATCCTCTCGGCCAACTATCGCATGCTTGCGACCGTCGCCGATCTGGAAGCCGTGGTGCGCCAGGCCAAGGCCGAAAACCGCGAGGCCGTGCTCCTGCGCGTGCAGCGCGCCGGCCAGCCGGCGATCTATCTGCCGATCCGCCTGCGCTGATAGCCAGGCCGCTTAGGCAAGCATAAAAAGGCCGGCATCCCCACGCGGGATGCCGGCCTTTTTGTATGGGAAGAGTGGGGCGCGCCGGGCGCCCTCACCCTGCCGTCAGCAAGCCATCAATAGTTGGCTGCCGGGTCGCTGGCCGGGAAGCTTTCGTCCACCACCTGGTCCTGCTTGTCCCACTTGGGCGGATCAGAGCGCATGCCCTCCACCCCGGCAGAGCGCACCTTGGCAAAATTGTCGCCCGGCGTTTCGCCATGGGCAAAGGCGGCCGGCGCGGCGCTCTCGCCGTCCTTGTTGCGGACACTGCGATAGATGACGTAGCCCGCCACTGCGGCGGCGGCCCAATGAAATATGCTCATCGCTCAACCTCCATCTGCGGCAGCCAGCAAGGCCGCCGATCATGGGGCACAAACGAACCGGGGCGCGAATGGTTCGCGCCCCGGTGGCATTTTCATGCTGTCACAGGTTTCAATAGCCCTGCCAATCCTGGGCCCGACGGTCTGGCGGCGGCTTGGTGGCCGGCGGCCGGGGCACTGCCGGCTGGGCTGGCCTGGGCGTCTGGCGGGTGCGGCCAGTGGCGCGATCAAGCAGATCGTCACTTGCCGCCGCTGGCGCATTGCGCGGGCCTTGGCGCGCCGGCGCTGCCGGGCCGGTGCCCAGGCCATCCTGGTCCACCGGAATGGCATCGTCGGGCGTGCGGCCCTGCGGCCCGCCGTTGGGAGCGCCGCTCTGGCCGCCTTCCAGCCCATCGCCCTGCTGGCCGTTGACCGTATTGCCGTTTTCGTCGGTATAGTAATAGTCGTTGGGGTTGTTGAGCATCGCCTCGTCATCGGGCTCCAGCTGCCATTCGGGCAGCTTGAGCTGGTTGTCGAACTGCTCGACCGGGCGCTTGGCCGTGGCCACGCGCATATAGGCGGCAAAGGCGCGCGCCGGGGCAGTGCCACCCTGCAGGCCGGGAACGGGGTGGGCATCGTCGCGGCCCATCCACACGCCCGTGGTGATCCCGCTGGAAAAGCCCAGGAACCAGCCATCCTTGTTGGAACTGGTGGTGCCGGTCTTGCCCGCCACGGGGCGGCCGATCTGCGCCGCGCGGCCCGTGCCGATGTTCACCGCCGTCTGCAACAGATCGGTGATCTCTGCCGCCACGTAATCGGGCACCAGCTGCTGCTGCGCATCGGGACGGTGGCTGTAGAGCACTTCGCCGTCGGTGGTGGTCACCTTGCGGATGCCATAGGGCGTCACCAGCCGGCCCTTCGCCTCGACCGAGGCGAAGGCGCGCACCATGTCGATCACGCGCACGTCGCTGGTGCCCAGCACCATCGAAGGCATCGTGTTGATCGGCGTGGTGATGCCAAAGCGGCGGGCCATGTTGGCCACGGCGCTAAAGCCCACTTCGTTGCCCAGCTGCGCCGCCACGGTGTTCTTGGAATAGGCAAAGGCGGTGCGCACGTCGATCTGGCCGGCATAGCTGCCGCCCGAATTGCGCGGACTCCACCCGTCGATCGTCACCGGCTCGTCCACTACGCGGTCTTCGGGGCGATAGCCCCGCTCCAGCGCCGCGAGATAAACGAACAGCTTCCACGCCGAACCGGGCTGACGCACGGCATTGGTGGCGCGGTTGTAGTTCGAGGTGACATAGTCGGTGCCGCCCACCATCGCCAGGACCGCACCATCGCGGTCGACGCTGACCATCGCGCCCTGCGCGCCCTTGGGCACTTGCGAGCTGATGGCATCGGTGGCGGCGCGCTGCGCCACGGGATCGAGCGTGGTCCACACCTCGATCGGCTGGTCATTATCGGGCACCAGCACGTCAAGCTGCGGCAGCACCCAATCGGTGAAATAGCGGGCCGAATTCTGGCCCTGCTCGGCGGCGAGATGCACGGCCTTGAGATCGACCGCACCCGCCTGGGCCGGGGTCAGCGTGCCAGCATCGACCATGGTTTCCAGCACCACCTTGGCGCGATCGACCGCGGCCTGGGCGTCTGCCGTCGGGGAATAGTGCGATGGCGCCTTCACCAGGCCAGCGATGATCGCCGCCTCGCCCAGCGAAAGCTGCTCGCCCGAATGGCCGAAGAACTTGCGCGCGGCCGAATCCACGCCATAGGCGCCGCCGCCGAAATAGACCTTGTTGAGATAGAGTTCGAGGATTTGGTCCTTGGAAAACTTGCTTTCCAGGGCCAGCGACAGGATCGCCTCGCGAATCTTGCGATCGAACGTGCGGCTGTTGTTGAGGAAGATGTTGCGCGCCAGCTGCTGCGTGATGGTGGAGCCGCCCTGGCGCCAGTGCCCGCTTTGCGCGCGCACCATCAACGAGCGCACGATGCCCACCGGGTCCACGCCCCAGTGTTCGCGGAACCGGCGGTCTTCCACCGAAACCAGCGCATCCTTCATCGGCTGCGGGATGCGATTATAGGGAATCCACTTGCCGTAGCTGGGTCCGAGCGTGACGATTTCCGAACCATCGTTGGCCCGAACCACGATCATCTGACCGGCCTGGCTGGACTTGAGCTTGTCATAGCTGGGCAGCGAACGGGCGGTGACCAACACCGCGCCGGTAATGCCCAGCGCGACCAGCAGCGCCAGGCCCGTGCCCCACACCAGCAGGCGGCGCAGCCATCGTCCGATCATGGAAGGTGCGCGGCTGCGCTGCGCGGGGTCATCGCCGTCTTGTCCGCGGCGCGGAACGTCCCGTCTGGCCATTAGTGGTTACCGGTTTCCTCGAAGGCGCAGGAGCGCGCCGTGATTGCGAGCCAAGGGCCGCCCTTGCACGGGCGATCCGTAACGCAGGGTTAATGAAACAGGCAACCCGGCGCCTCGGCTCGCTCCCTAACGCATCATTCTTCCGGCGTGAAGTCGAGCGCGGCAGAGTTCATGCAATAGCGCAGCCCGGTGGGCGCCGGGCCATCGGGAAACACGTGGCCCAGATGCCCTTCGCAGCGGGCGCAGCGCACCTCGGTGCGAATCATCCCGTGCGAGATGTCGCGCAGTTCTTCCACCGCGGTTTCATCCATCGGATGGGTAAAGCTGGGCCAGCCGCAGCCGCTGTCAAACTTGGTGGCAGAGGTGAACAGCGGTTGCCCGCAGCCCGCGCAGGTATAGTCGCCCCGCGCCTTGTTCTTGTCGTACTTGCCGGTGAACGCGCGCTCGGTCCCGGCCTGGCGCAGGACGTGATACTGCTCCGGGCTCAGGCGTTCGCGCCATTCCGCCTCGGTCAGGTTCAGCTTGTCGGTCATGGATGGGATCTCCTTTACCGCGCAATATGGGGTGCGGGCGCGGGCGGAACAACCGGATGGCGCGCGTTCTGGGGCGTCCTCTGTCGCGTTGTGCCACTTCCTGTCGCACATCGCTTAAATTCCGCCACATTATGCGCTATGACCGATGCGTGATGGAAAAATTGCAAGAGCCTCTGGCCGATATTGCCCAGTGCAGCCTCCCCGTGGCGTTGGAGGTGATGGGCGAGCGCTGGTCCTTCATGATCCTGCGGGCCGCATTCACCGGCATCTCGCATTTCGAGGAATTTCTCTCGCAACTGGGCATTGCCCGCAACATCCTGTCCAACCGCCTGTCGCGGCTGGTCGATCATGGCATTCTCGCCCGCATTCCCTGCTGCGACGATCGCCGGCGCGTGGAATATCGGTTGACGCCCAAGGGCTTTGACCTGCTGCCGGCGATGCTGGCGCTGCGCCAGTGGGGGGAAAAGTGGGGCGCGGGCATTTCCTGCAACCCGGTGCTGTGTGATGCCCGCGATGGCCAGCCGATCGCGCCGATCGTGCTGCGCGCGCATGATGACCGCCCGCTTGGCCCGGCAGATCTTGCCTGGCGCCGGCGGGAAGAAATCGATGCGCCGGCACGGGCCGAAAACGCCGATCATGATCGTGGGGAACAAGCGCCGGCCGCAAAGTCCAAGGAACGGGCCTGACAGTATTCGGGGCAGGATCGCCGGTGGAAACGGCGACCCTGCCCCGCCAACCGCACGGGGGACTGCGCGTGCGGCAAGCTCTTGTCTGGACGTTGTTTGATGAATGGAGCCAAAACGGTTTCGTTCGCGCAAATTCATGGATGCGGCGAACTGCTCAGCGCGCGGCGAGAACCTGCTCGCGGGCCAGCGCAACCTGAACCTTGCCCTGGCGCGTCGCCACGCTGAAGCAATTGCGCTGGTCCTGCGCCTGGTCGAGCGTGACCTTGCCGATACCGATGCCGCAGGCCTGCCGCGCGGCAGCGCGCACCCGGCGATCGGCCACGGCGCGGCCCTGCACGGTCATCAGATTGAGGTCGGACAGCTTCACCGGCACGCGGGTCACCGTCATGCCCATGTCGGCGTTCGACTCGGCCGATACGGCGGCGGTAGTCTGTGCGGCGGCAGGCATGCTGCCCAGTGAAACGGCGCCCAGCGCGGCAAGCGAGAGAGCCAGGGGACGGAAGGCGGGGCGGAAGGCAGTGGTGGTGGCAAACATGGGTCGATTCCTTTTGTGTGGTGGAACAAAAGCGCGGATCGAATGGATCAGTCGGGTTTCTATGGCATCCCGCAGGGCGTCTGTTGGCCCGTTGGGCTGTCTGTCTTGCGGTATGTCAGTGGTTTAACCCGGTCCTGCCGCCCCGGCGCGCCCTGCTCGACCAGGCACGGCCCCATCCCGACCAGCGCCGCTCGTCCCCGACGAACCGCCATGCAGCACCGGCCAACGACACGACCGTTCCGCCCTTGGGCCGACCAACGCCTTGACCGCGCGGGCCGGCGGACGGCAATGCCGGCTCGATTCGTCTGAACCTGCGTGTCACTGCGCAGCAAAGCCTTTGCCCCGCGGCAAGAAAGGCGCACTATCGCGGCGCAATGGCAGTGGCCGTCATCTTTGTCCTGGGCATCGTCAACTTCGCGCTCAACCGCGCGGTGATGGCCAGCAACCATCCGCTGCTGCGCCAGATGCCGCCGCTGCTCAAGACAATGAACCAGCGCTTTTCGCTGCTGATCGAGTTCCTCATGCTGGTGGCGGGCATGCTGCTCGCCGCGCAGGGCTGGGCCTGGGGCGCGATCGGCTATGGCCTCTACAGCATGATGAACGGCTTTTCCGCCTGGATGATATTGTCAGGCCGAGTCTGACCATAAGGCCATGGCGGGGAACCGCGCGGTGCCCGGCGCATTGGCCGGGGGGAGGACCCTTTGCCCATGACCACCATTCCGCTCTGGCTTGTCGTCAATCCGGCGAGCGGCAGCAATTCCGAAGCTGCCGTTGCCGCACTCACCGCTGCTCTGGCCGAAGGCGGCCACGCGCCCTCGCGCGTGCTGCGTATCCCGGCCGACGATCTGCCCACCCGCGCCACGCTGGAGGCGGCCAATGTCGCCACGCTGGCGATCTTCACCGGCGATGGCACGGTCAATGCCCAGGTTGCGCGTCTGCACGGCTGGTCGGGCCAAGTGCTGATCCTGCCCGGCGGCACGCAGAATCTCCTGGCCAAGTCACTGCATGGCGATGTCGATGCCCCCACGATCGCGGCGCGGCTGGGCCGGGGTGAACTCCACGCAATGCGCCGCCACGCGGTCGAAACATCGGCCGGCCATGCCTTGGTCGAAGTCCTTGCCGGCCCCGGCGCCACCTGGGCCGATGTGCGCGAGGGTGTGCGCGACATGGACCTGTCGAGCATCGCCAGTGCCCTGGGCGAAGCGGTGCGCAGCACTGCCGGCGGCGCTGCCGTGCGCGTGGAGGAGCCCGCCTTGGGCAAGCCCGAGGGCTATCGCGCCGTGCGCATCGATGCTGATGATGGCACGCTCACGCTTGATGGCTATGACGCGCAGGATTGGGCCGATCTCGCCGCCCATGGCGTATCGATGCTGGTGAAGCGCGATTTCCGTCAGGGTCCGCATGAAGAACTGGGCCAGGCCGAAGCGGTGACCTGTGCCAGCGACGAACCCATCGCGCTGATGATCGATGGCGAACGCCGCGATGGCGCGCCGCGCGAAACCTTCCGCTGCGTTACTCTGCCGGTCGAATTCCTCGCCAGCGCGGCCGCGACCTCTTGACCGGGCAGCGCCGCGCGGGAAAAGCCGGCCGGCAGCCCCAAGGAACCCGCCCGGCATGACGCGCATCTTTCATATCAGCGATATCCACTTCGGTCTGGAAGACCCACGGGCCTTGGCCTGGCTGGTCGATTGCGTGGCGCAGGAACGGCCCGACGCCGTGGCCATTACCGGCGACCTGACGATGCGCGCCCGGCACCGCGAATTCGCCGCGGCCTGCCAATGGATTCGCGCGCTCGACGTGCCCGTGACAGTCGAAGTGGGCAACCACGACCTGCCCTATTTCAATCCGATCGAGCGGTTCTTCGATCCCTACCGCCGCTTTCGCGCCATCGAACACGTGCTGGAACGGCCGCTCAACCTGCCGGGCGTGGCGATCGTCCCGCTCAAGACCACGGCACGCGCGCAGTGGCGCTTCAACTGGTCCAAGGGCCACGTTGGCCACCATGCCCTCGCCGATTGCCTGGCGCGCATCGATGCCCTGCCGGCCGGCACGCGGGCGATCGTGGCGTGCCACCACCCGCTGGTCGAGGCCGGCACGCGCGGCAAGGCGCTGACCCGCAATGGGAACAAGGCCCTGGCCGAACTTGCCCGCCGCCAGGTGATGGCGGTGCTCTCGGGCCATGTCCACGACGCGTTCGACCTGATCCGGCCCACCCCGCATGGCCCAGTGCGCATGATCGGGGCGGGCACGCTCTCGCTGCGCACCCGCTCCACCCCGCCCAGCTTCAACGATCTCGTCCTGCGCAACGGCGATATCGAGGTGACCGTCCGCAACCTCGAAGCGGTGCCCACCCCCGCCATGCAGATCGAAGACGTCCCCGAAAACGCGCTCCCCCCGCGCGAACCGGGCGAACCCGTCGCGCCGATCGCCGCCATCCCGCCGGTCGATCCGCCGGTGCACTGAACCCGGCGCGCGTCAGACAGTCAGACAGACGCGCGGCCTTTACCCAATTTTACAGCATTTGCGGCAAGCCTGCGGCCTACTCGTTAGGAGCGCCTGCTATCACCCCCTCACCTGCTTTGGCCATTGCACCAGGTCATGCTCCGCAGCGCCTTGCCGTACTCGACGGCCTGCGGATGGTGGCTGCTCTGGCCGTGCTTGCCCACCATGCCGTGGCCCAGCCGCGCCAGATTCTGGGTTCTGCCCATGGCAATCCCCTCCCCTGGGCCGATGTCTGGGCTGGCACGGGCGCCTTGCACATGCTGATGCGGGGGTATTTGTTCGTCGATCTGTTTTTCCTACTCAGCGGCTTTGTCCTGGCACTGCGGTTTGATCGCGCGCTGGGCACGAATTTGGCGGCGTGGCGGTTCATGGGGATGCGGGTGCGCCGGCTCTGGCCACTGGCGGCGCTTGGCACGGTGCTCGGCGGCGCGGCGGCACTGGCAGGGCCGGCGGCCGATGCTGGCACGACGGCCAGGTTGCTCCTGATGGCGCTGCTGTTCGTGCCGCAGTGGCGCGGCAACGGTAATTGCTATCCGCTCAACAGCCCGCAGTGGAGCCTGGCGCTTGAATTTTTTGCAAATGCCGTCCACGCCTTGCTCCTGTGCCGCCTGTCAAACCAAGCACTGCTGGTGGTGGTGGCCATTTCCGGGCTGGTGCTGGCCATCATGATCGGTTTCAACGCCGGTGTTGGCTTTGGCCCCAGTGCCGATTCACTGCTCATGGCCGTTCCGCGCACGCTTTATCCCTATGCCCTTGGCTGCTGGATGGCCCGTCAGTGGCAGGCAGGCCATCGCCCCTGGCATGCGCTGCCCTGGCCACTGACCGTCCTGCTTCCCCTTGCGCTGGTTCTGGCCGTAGGCTTGCTGCCGCCAACGGCTGCCTATGCTGATTCATTGTGCGCGTTGGTGCTGCTGCCTCTGCTGCTGTGGCTGGCAGCAACAGCGACTCTGCCCACGCCTGGGGCCGGTGCCGTGCTGCGCGCGCTCGGCACCGTGTCCTTTCCACTCTATGCGGTGCATGTGCCGATCCTGCATCTCGCCGTGATGCTCGCCCCGGCGGCAGGATGGCATGTGGCTTCGGCCAGTTGGGCAGGCGCTGCAGCGGCGCTCGTGCTCGCGGTGGTGCTGGCCCGTGGACCCTGGAGTGCGCGCCCGATGCCGCATAGACAGAAACCCCGCGCCGTTGCCGGCACGGGGTCTGTTCCGGGTGCCACGCCGGCTGGTTGAAGCCCAGCCGGCTGCCTGGCAGCCTTACTTCTTCTTTTCGGGCGCCACCGAGATGCGCACGGTTTCCCCGTTGTGGCCGGGGAAATCGGTGAACATCGCATCCACCAGGTTGGGCACCAGATAGGGCAGGCGGTTGGAAGAGGAGGCCGCCTGGGCCTTGCCTTCGAACAAGCGCTTGCCGTCGCTGCGGCGCTCGATCTTCATGTCGATGCCGCTGGTATAGACGGTGACCACGTCAACGCCGCCAAAGCCCGGGCCCCACAGCGGATCATACCAGCCATAGCCCCAGCCGCGCCGGCCCCAGAAACCGCCATAGGGACGGCCATAGAAGCCCGGGCCATACCACGGCCCCCAGAACGGGTCATAGGCGCCGGTCGAGCGCACATGCTCGCGGCCCTGGTCCACGCCATAGCCGAACTTGACCACCAGGTCAGAGGTCTGCGGATCTCCCGGGACATAGCCCAGGCTGGCCATCTTGGCGGCCACCAGGCCGGCATACTGCGAAAATTCGAGACCACCCTGGTCGCGCGGATCTTCCGCCACCACGGCAAAGGTCTGCCCGGCCGGGGCCGGCAGTTCGCGCTGGAAGCGGGAAACCTTGGCGTCGAAATTGGTGGCGCAACCCGACAAGGCCAGAAGAAGGGGAGCAGCCAGCAAGGCAAGTTTGCCGGCCCGAAGCATCTTGGTCATTACTATCGACTCCTTATGCGCACCGGTGTCCCCAATCCCCGGCGCCGGTCGTGTGTTAGCACGACGAAATGATGCCTGCGAGGGGCTGAATGGAGCTTGAATAATAACGCACAGGGCGGTGAAATGCTCCGAAATCCAGGGAGATGAACGAAAGGGCGCCCCTCGTGAGAGAAGCGCCCTGTTCATCTGGCAGCCTTGGGCCGCGTGGTGGTTCAGCGCACCAGGCCGAGCGCGGCATAGGCCGCGTCGAGCGTCGGCACCGCCAGGCTGCGCGCCTTTTCCGCGCCGCGCGCCAGGATCGCGTCGAGCGCGGCGCGGTCTTCGCGCAGCGTGCGATAGCGTTCGGCCATCGGCGCCAGCTTGCTTACCAGCAGTTCGCCCAGCGCCGGCTTGAACTGGCCAAAGCCCTGGCCGCCGAACTGCGCCAGCACGCCCGCCACATCGGTGCCGGCCATCGTGGCATAGATGCCCACCAGGTTGCGCGCCTCGGCCCGGCCTTCCAGCCCCGCCGCCTCGCTCGGCAGCGGCTCGGGATCGGTCTTGGCCTTCTTCACCTTCTGCATGATGGTGTCGGCGTCATCGACCAGGTTGATCCGGCTCATGTCCGAAGGATCGGACTTGCTCATCTTGGCCGTGCCATCGCGCAGGCTCATGATCCGCGCCGCTTCGGGCGGGATGATCGGATCGGGCAACGTGAAGACGGGCGCGTCTTCGCTGGCAAAGTCGTTGTTGAACTTCTGCGCAATGTCGCGCGCCAGTTCCAGGTGCTGCTTCTGGTCGTCGCCCACCGGCACGTGCGTGGCCTGGTACAGCAGCACGTCAGCCGCCTGGAGCACGGGATAGGTGAACAGCGCCACCGAGGCACCTTCGCGGTTCTTGCCCGCCTTGTCCTTCCACTGCGTCATGCGGTTGAGCCAGCCCATCCGCGCCGTGCCGTTCAAAAGCCATTGCAGCTCGGCATGGGCCGGCACCTGCGCCTGGTTGAACAGGATCGAGCGATCCGGATCGATCCCGCACGATACCAGCGCGGCGACCATTTCGCGCGTGTTGGCACCCAGCTGGGCCGGTTCGTGCGGCATGGAAATGGCGTGCAGATCGGCCAGGAAATAGAGGCAGGTCGCGCCCTTGGCGGTCCATTCGTCCTGCATCGCCACCCAGTTGCGGATCGCACCCAGGTAGTTGCCGAGGTGAAGATTGCCGGTGGGCTGAATGCCGGAAACGATACGCATGGAACGTCTTGCCTTACGATTTGTTGGCGGGTGCCGCGCGACGGCGGCGGGTGAGCAGCGCGAGGTCTTCGCGCGTGAACGCCCCCAGAACGAGGGTGGCGAGGCCATAGACGACCATGCCGGCCATGACCAGCACGGCCAGCGCGCCGATGCGCAAGGCCCAGGTGCCATGCACATACGGCGTCAGCACGCCCTGCCCGGCCCACAGCACCAGCCCCATGGCCAGGGCGGCCAGAGCCAGACGCGGCGCGCGGCGGCGCAGTTGCGCATCCGGGGTGAAATGCCCGCGCTTGCGCAGCGTATGATAAAGCATGCCGACGTTGACGGTCGAGGCGATCGCGGTGGCCAGCGGTGGCCCCATGTGCTGCAACGGCACGATCAGCACCAGGTTGCCCACCAGGTTCACCACCATCGAGATCGTGGCATAACGCACCGGCGTCTTGGTATCGTGCCGCGCATAGAAGCCCGGCGTGAGCACTTTGACCAGGATATAGCTGGGCAGGCCGATCGAGAAGGCGGCCAGGGCCTGCGCGGTAAAGTGGGTATCGGCGGCGGTATAGCGGCCATAGCCGAACAGCGCGGCGGCGATCGGTTCGCCGCACAGCACCAGCGCCATGGTCGCCGGCAGCGTCAGCAGCAGGGCCAGTTCCATCCCGCGGTTCTGGGTTTCCTGCGCCGCGGCATCCTCGCCCGCGCCGAGCTGGCGCGAGATCGTCGGCAACAGCACCGTGCCTAGGCCAATTCCGATCAGCCCGAGTGGCAACTGGTTCAGCCGATCGGCCATGTAGATATAGGTCACGCTGCCATGCGCCAGCAGCTTGGCCGCCAGCGCGGTGGAAATGACCAGGTTGATCTGCACCGCCCCGGCCCCGGCCGCAGCCGGCCAGATCAGCGCGAGGAAGGCCTTCACGTCAGGGTTCAGACGCGGTCGGCGCAAACGCAGGCTGATCCCATTTTGCCGGCACGACCAGTAGAGCCAGGCGAGCTGCAATGCGCCCGAAACCGACACTGCAATCGCCTGGTTGCGCGCGGTCAGCAGCGGATCGCTATTGTGGAACCCGAACAGCGCCACGATCTGCGTGATGTTGAGCAGGATCGGCGCGGCCGCGTTGACCCAGAACTTGTGCAGCGAATTGAGAATCCCGCCCAGCAGCGAAACCAGGCTGATCAGCATGAGATAGGGAATCGTCAGCCGCGAGAGCGACACGGCAAAGGCGAACTGTTCGGACGAAACGCCGTTGAACCCGCCAGACAGCAGCAGCGTGACCGGCCATGCCAGCACTTCCAGTGCCACGGTCATCAAGATCAGAACCGGCAGCAGAACCGCCAGCGCTTCTTCGGCAAAGCGCAGCCCATCAGGCAGCCCTTGGCCGGCAGGATCGCCCACCTTCTTGTTGAACATCGGGATGAACGCCGAGGAGAATGCCCCTTCGGCAAACAGCGCCCGAAACAGATTGGGCAGGCGAAACGCAATAAGGAACGCGTCAGAGGCAAAGCCTGCGCCGACAAAGCGGGCAAACAGGCTGTCGCGCACCAGGCCAAGCACGCGGCTGGCCAGGGTAAGCCCGCCGATCGTGCCGGTCGCCTTCAGGAGGTTCATGCGGTGTCCTTCAGGCGACCGGTGCGACTCGGGCGATCAGCGAATCAGGCGTGGCCGGCCGGTTCGGCGGTCGCCGTGGCCTGGGCCTGCGCCAGTTGCGCCATGTAGAGGCCGTTGAAGTCGATCGGATCGAGCAGCAGCGGCGGGTAGCCGGCGTCGCGCACGGCATCGGCCACGATGCGGCGGGCAAACGGGAAAACCAGGCGCGGGCCTTCGGCGAACAGGAACGGGTGGGCCTGTTCGTCGGTCACGTTGCGCATGCCGATCAGCGCGCCATAGGCCAGTTCGATGATGAAGGCGGTGCCCTGGGCACCCTTCGACGTCACGTTGATCTTGAGTTCGATCTCGTGAACTTCGGGCGCCAGGGCGCGGGCGGCGATGTTGAAATCGACATGGATTTCGGGCGCCTCGGTCCACTGATAGCTTTCCGGCGCATTGGGATTCTCGACAGAGAGATCCTTGATATACTGGGAAATCAGCCCGATCGCCGGCGAGTTGTCTTCGCCGTTTGAAACCACGCCTTCGGCGCCATCGAGGGAGAGATTGCTGATGATGTTGCCTTCGTCGGCCATGGTCGCATGCTTTCGTTCGGATGGGGCGCAGGGAATGCGCCGGGTAAACGTGCCCGGCGCCTAGCATTGTGCGCAACGCCCGGCAACAGACTGCGTCTGGCGCGCCAGTCACCCTCTGCCAGCGGTCATTGCACCAAAGGACGGGAACCAACTGCGCGCCTGCGCGATTGCAGCGATCAGGCGGCGCACGGGCGCAATCCGGGCGACTTCGTCGGTGGGCAACGTCACAACGCGGGAATCCGCCATTGTGCCGTCCACGCGTTGTTCATTTGTAATTCGTACCTATTTGATGCACGATCAACCGGTGGCCGGCCGCGCTGCGCAAAACGTGGATCGGCATTCCAAGGCTACCTTTGCGGGACATGTGCGTGTGATTGTTGAGATCGTC
The DNA here is from genome assembly GCF_003058045.1 of Novosphingobium sp. GV079. Lineage (NCBI taxonomy): Bacteria > Pseudomonadati > Pseudomonadota > Alphaproteobacteria > Sphingomonadales > Sphingomonadaceae > Novosphingobium > Novosphingobium sp. GV079. The sequence goes on from NZ_QBUE01000017.1 coordinate 79,970, forward strand.
ATTGTGGCCATGATCGCGGCCTTCCTGGGCCTGAGGCTCTATTCGGTTCTGGGCCGTCGCCCCGAACAGAACGAGGAGCCCGTCCGCCGCCGCATCGAACAACCCGATCCGCAAGGCGCTGCTCGCCCGATGGCGCCGCGTCTGCCCGAAGCCATGGCAACGCCGGCCAACCGCCTGGCCCCCCCGGTGCCCGAGACGCGCGATTTCGATGCCGATGCCGAACCGGGCATCCGCGCCATCATCGCGGCCGATCGCCGGTTTGACGTGGGCCTGTTCATGGCTGGCGCCAAGAGCGCCTATGGCATGGTGCTAGAGGCGTTCTGGCGCGGGAATCGCTCGGAACTCAAGGCTCTGTGCGATGGCGATGTCTTTGCCGGCTTTGCCGACGCGCTCGACGCCCGCGAAGCTGCTGGTGAAACGCTCGACGCGCGCCTCATCCGCATCGAGGAAGCCCGCATCGTCGGCGCCGAACTCACCGGCTCCACGGCGCGAGTCACCGTGCGCTTCATCGCCGATATCGCCACCGTCACGCGCAATGCCCAAGGGCAGGTTGTTGCCGGTTCGCTCAACGATGCGATCGAAAGCCGCGACCTGTGGACGTTCTCGCGCGATCTTACCTCGCGCGATCCCGATTGGCTGCTCGACGAAACCGATGAAGCCTAAGGCATACGTGGGCTGACCGGCTTGGGCACTGATCCCGTGGCCTGCGCCGGTCGCCGCCTCTCCCGAATTTCGCTTGCGCAAAGGGCCGGTCTTGCACTGGCCCTTTCGCTGCTGGCCGCCTGCGTTCCCACCGCGACGCCGCCAGGGCGCCAGCCTGGTCCACCGCGCACGCCCTCGGGCACTGCCGCTGCGCCGCTCGCCACGGCCGTCAGCGCCGGCTTGGCGCGCGGGCCAGCACCGTCCGCGCTGGGCCTTGCCCCGGGCAATGCCGGTGCGGCGCTCAACGCGTTCATCACCTCATGCCCTGGCCTGACCCGGCGCAGCGACAGCAGCGGCCTGACCCAGCCAACCGATTGGGCCCTTGCCTGCGCGGCCGCGCGCACATGGCCGCGCGACAATGCCACCGCCTTCTTCGACGGCTATTTCGAAACCGCCCGCGTCGGCGATGGTGGTACTTTCGTCACCGGCTATTACGAGCCCGAGATCGCTGGTGTGCGCACGCACCAGCCCGGCTTCGACGTGCCGGTCTATGGCGTGCCGGCCGATCTGGTGCGCGCCCGGCCGGGCGATGCCCCGCCACTGCCCGATGGGCGCCAGCCACTCGGCCGCTATGACGAAACCGGGCAGTTCGTGCCCTATTTCGATCGCGGCCAGATCGAGGATGGTGCCCTCGCCGGCAAGGGCCTGGAAATCGCCTGGGCGGCCGATCCGGCAGAGCTGTTCTTCCTGCAGGTGCAAGGGTCCGGCCGCCTGCGCGCGCCCGATGGCAGCGTCATTCGCCTGGGCTATGGCGCCATCAACGGCTGGGACTACACCGGCATCGGCACGGTCATGGCCCAGCAGGGCCTGATCGGCACCGGCCCCGGCCAGTATCCCGGATCGATGCAGGGCATCCTGCGCTATATCCACGATCACCCGGTGGAAGGCGATGCGCTGATGCGGCAGAACCGCAGCTACGTGTTCTTCCGCGAAAACACCCAGCCCGGCGCAATCGGCGCGATGGGCGTGCCGGTCAGCCCGCGCACCACCGTGGCGGCCGATCCGGCTTTCGTGCCGCTGGGCGCCCCCGTCTGGCTCCAGGTTGATCGCCCGCAGGTCAGCGGGTTGTGGGTGGCGCAGGATACCGGCGGCGCCATCAAGGGGCCCAACCGCTTCGACAGCTTCTGGGGGGCCGGCGCCGATGCCCGCCTAACCGCCGGCGGCATGAGCGCACATGGCCAGGCCCTGGTCCTGCTGCCCAAGGGCACGCTGGCCCGGCTCGGTCGATGAGGCGCGGCCCGCGCGGCCTGAGTGCCGATGAACTCGTGCTGTGGCGCAAGGTGGCCGATACCGTCACCCCGCTGCATCCTCCGGCACGCCGTGCGGCGGGGCCAACGCCTGTCGCAGCCCTGCCCGCCGCGAACGAGCCAGCCAGCCCACCGCCGCGCAAGCTCAAGGGCCGCGTGCCACCGCCGCGCCCCGCTCCGCCAGCACCAGCGCAGCCCGCGCGTCCGCTCCACGCCAATGGCCAGGGGCTCGACGCCAGTTGGGACCGCAAGCTGGCGCGTGGCACGATTTCGCCCGATGTCTCGATCGATCTCCACGGCCTCAACCTCGACCTGGCGCACGGCCGCCTGCTCGCCAGCCTGGCGCAGGCCCTGGCGATCGGCGCGCGGGTGATCCTGCTGGTGACCGGCAAGCCACGCCCCCATGGCGATCATGACCTGCGCGGTGAACGGCGCGGCGCGATTCGCGCCAAGCTGCTCGATTGGCTGGCGGCCAGCCCCTATGCCGATCGCATCGCCGCGGTGCGCCCGGCCCAGCCCCGTCACGGTGGCGCCGGCGCCGTCTATATCGTGCTGCGCCGCCCGCGCTGATCGCGGCAAGCCTACGCGCTAGTCCTAAGCGCGGGTGCGAATTGCCGCCGCGTCTGCTGCAAGGGACAACCATAAGGCTCCGCGCGTTCCCCAAGCGCACCCCATTGCCCGTCGCCAACGGACGCGCGGAGTACCTTTTCCCACATCACCGCCATCGCAGCGCCGGCTGAGCCGCGCAGCGCAACCCGTCCGCACCAATTGTGCGGCTGGCCAAAAGCGCGCAGGGCGCAGCCTCAACATTCTTCCATTTTGGAGCAATTGTGTTAACGCGGCCTAGCGCCCTGTTGCGGCGCACAAATCAAGGCTCCGTAACCTCGCTAAGCACTAGTACTTTAAGTAGTATTTGCGCTTCGTTACGGCACAACAAACGGGTCATGCTCCCCCCATGAAACGCTCTTCCGCACGCCGTGCCATCGCCTTTTCCGCCATTCTGGTCGTGCTCGGCGGCGGTCCACTGGCCCTGGCCTCGCCCACGCCCTTTGCCATGCCGCCCGAAGCGGCGATGCCCCGCGTGGACGAAGAGGCCGGCCATTTTGCCGCCTGCGGCAGCGACCGCCGGGTAACCTGCGTCGTCGATGGCGACACGTTCTGGTATCAGGGCACCAAGATCCGCATTGCCGATATCAACGCCCCGGAAGTCAGCCACCCCGGCTGCGCTGAAGAAGCGGACCTGGGCGCAAAGGCTACCGAGCGGCTGACCGAACTGCTCAATGCCGGGCATTTCTCGCTGGTTACCCAGGGGCGGCCGGTAGACCGCTATGGCCGCGCGCTGCGCGTGGTGGTGCGCAAGGGGCAAAGCCTGGGTGCCCGGCTCGAGGCAGAGGGCCTGGCCGAACACTGGCAGGGCCGGCGCGGAAATTGGTGCAGATGAAACCAGGCGCCTTCCCGTTGTAATGGCAAGCGGCTATGGGCGGGCATCTCCCGTTGCTGAAAGCCGCCGCCTTGACCAAGCCGCTTTTCCCTTTGTTTCCACGCATTACCCTGCGTGGCACGATCCTCTCCTCGTTCCTGGCCCTGGCGGCCTGTGCTGGCCAGCCAACCCGCGTGGTGCAGGCTCCGGCCGCTGCGCCCGCCCCGCACCTGGTCACCGTCGGCATTGCCGCGTTCAACGATTTTCACGGCCAGCTCGAACCGCCCCACCAATCGGTGCTGGTGCCCGATGACCATGGCGGCACCGCCCAGGTTCCCGCCGGCGGCGCGGCGTGGCTGGCCAGCGCGGTCGACAGCGTGCGCAACCGCTATCCCAACCATCTCACGCTCTCGGCCGGCGACATGATCAGCGCCAGCCAGGTGGCCTCCTCGCTCTATCTCGACGAGCCGTCGATCGGGGTGATGAATCGCATCGGCGTGGATTTCAACGCCGTCGGCAACCACGAATTCGACCGCGGCCGCGATGAACTGCTGCGCATGCAGAATGGCGGCTGCACCCAGTTCACGGCGCACAAGCCATGCCAGCTCGAACCCTTTCCCGGCGCCAGCTTCCGCTATCTGGCGGCCAGCACGGTGGACAAGGATGGGCACACCCTGTTCCCAGCCACCGGCCTCAAGACGTTTGGCAGCGGCGCCGACAAGGTGACCGTGGGCGTGATCGGCCTGACCACGCGCACCACGCCCACGCTGGTCAATCCCGCCGGTATCGCCGGGCTGACGTTCGAAGACGAAGCCGCCACGATCAACGCCCAGGTGCCCCGGCTCAAGGCCGCCGGGGCCGATGCCATCGTCGTGCTGATCCACGAAGGCGGCAAGCAGCAGGGCAGCCCCGATCCGCAGGGCTGCAACGGCATGTCGGGCGCGATCCTCGACATCATCAAGCGGCTGAACCCGGGCGTTGACCTGATCGTTTCGGGCCACACCCACGCGGCCTATATCTGCCAGTTCCCTGCTGCCGGCGCGGCGCATCCCCTGCTGCTGACCAGCGCGGGCCTCTATGGCGAAATGGTCACCGATATTGCCCTGCAGATCGATCCTGCCACGCACAAAGTGATAACGGCCCAGGCGCACAACGTCATTGTCCAGTCCGATCCCTATCAATCGGCCACGCGGCTGGTCGGCCACGATGATCGCTTCCCGGTCTTTGCCCCGCGCCCTGATGTCGCCGGTTATGTCCAGCGCTATGTCGATGCGGCCAAGGTCTATGCCGCCAAGCCGGTTGGCCACTTGTCCGGCCCGGCGCAGCGCGGCGAGAACGGCGCGGTGACCACCGGGGGCACGCTGGGCAATCTGATCGCGGATTCGCAACTGGCCGCAACCCGCAGCGCCGGCGCGCAGCTCGCCCTGATGAACCCCTTCGGCATCCGCACCAGCCTGGTGCCGGCAGCCGATGGCACCGTGACGTTCGGCGATATCTACCGCGTCCAGCCCTTCGGCAACACGCTCGTCACCGAAACGCTCACCGGTGCGCAGCTCAAGGCCGTGCTGGAACAGGGCCTGGATGAACAAGGGCCCAAGCAGGGCCTGGCGGTATCGGCCAACGTGCGCTTTGCCATCGACCTGGCCCGCCCCGTCGGCGCGCGCGTGGTGGGCCTGACGGTCAACGGCAAGCCGGTCGCGCCTGCCGCCACCTACCGCGTGACGGTCAACAACTTCCTCGCGCTGGGGGGCGATACCTTCACCGACCTGGCCGACAAGCCCGACGCGGTAACCGGCATGACCGATCTTGACGCGCTGCAGGCGTGGATCGCCGCCGTCCCGGTGCGCCAGGTGCCGTCAGAGGATCGCGTCACTCTGGTTGCACACTGATTACCTGCCCACTCACTGGTTGCAGCGCCGTCGCCACAGTCCTAGGCATCAAGCCAAGGGAGACACGGGCGATGGCGCTGCTGGATAATCCGAAATTCCGCTGGATCTTGCGTTGCGGGTGGAAAGGGCTGTGCCCGCGCTGCGGCAAGGCCAGCATGTTCGATGGCTGGCTCAAGCTGGCACAGCGCTGCCCGGCCTGCGACCTAGACCTCAGCTTTGCCCGGGCGGACGATGGGCCGGCGTTCTTCGCCCTGTGCCTCACCGCCTTTCCCCTCACCTTCTTCGCGGTCTGGCTCGAAGTGGCGTTCAGCCCGCCCTGGTGGGTCCACCTGCTCACCTCGGTGCCGATCCTGGCGGTTGGCTGCCTTGGCTCGCTGCGCCCGTTCAAGGGCTGGCTGGTCGCCTCGCAATACGTGAACAAGGCCACCGAGGCCGGCACCGAAGGCCTGTGGGCGCGCATGGAAAAGCGCGAAGAGCCCTAAGCGCCTGGGCGTTGCGCCGGCTGGCTCGGCCGGCTGGCGCTGGCCTTTGCATCGGGCAGGCGACACGCCGTGCACCGCCGCCAGCACACCAGCCCAGGCATCATGTCGCGCGGGGCCTTGCCCGGTTCGGGATAGAGCCCGGCCATGATCTCGGGCGCGATGCCCTCGGGCGCGGCGCGGTTGTGGCACATCAGGCAATTGCGCCGAAAGCGCTCACGCGTCAGCCCGGAATGGTCTTCTGCCACCTGTGCTGTCGATGGCGCCAGTGCGGCTTGCTGTGCCTCCGCCACGCCGCCCGCCAGAGCCAGAGCCACCATACCCGCGCCAAGCCACCATCGCCGCCGCATCATCGCCCCCTTCACCCGGTCCCCACGCCGTTCACGTTGGCGATCCTTTCATCACAGGCCTGGGCAATCAAGAACTGCGTGTCGCAGGCTCAGCCCTGGCGATAATCCGCCACGATCATGCCGGCCTGCGCCAGTTCGGCCTCATGGCTTTCCTCGCGCCAGGTTTCGGCCAGGGCCTGCCGTTCCCAATCCAGCATCGCCGGGTGGGCCAGGATATGGTCCACCCAGGCCTGCCCGCGTCCCACGTCCAGGCCATAGGTGCGGATGCGGAACGCCACGGGGGCAAAGAACGCGTCTATCGCGCTGAACGCCGCCCCGGCCAGCCACGGGCCGCCGAAACGATCGAGTCCTTTCTCGAACAATGCGCGCACGCGGGCCACGTCGCGCACCAGTTCGGCGCGCATCGGCACCGGGCGCACCCGCACACCCACGTTCATCGTGCAATCGTTGCGCAAGGCGGCAAAGCCGCCGTGCATTTCGCAGACCGCGCTTTGCGCAAAGGCGCGCGCGGCTCCCGCCTCGGGCCAGACACCGCCATGGCGATCGGCAAGATAGAGCGCGATGCCCAGCGAATCCCACACCGTGGTGTCCCCATCGATCAGCACCGGCACCTGCCCAGTGGGCGAAAAAGCGCGAAATTCCTCGTAGTTCACCGGCTTGGCAAACGGCTCGATCCGGTCGGCAAACGCCACGCCCAGCGCCTTCATCAGCAGCCAGGGCCGCAACGACCAGCTGGAATAGTTTCGGTTGGCGGTGATCAGGGTATAGGTCATGGCCGGCGCCCCTTTTCGCAGGAAATCCACGCCGGTTGATTCAGGTCATGGCGCTGCGGCTTCCCGGTGCCACACTGCGGGCATTGTTGGAAGAAGGAGGATCCCCATGCGCTCCATTCTCTGCCCGGTCGACGGCGCCAAGACGCTCGATGACCGCCTCGAAACCGCTCTGGCCCTGGCCCGCGTCACCAACGGCCATGTCTGCGTACAGATCGCCAGCCCCTTTGCCGAAATGGCAGTGTGGGAGCCGTTCGGCGGCGCGGCGCTCACAGCCGAAGTGATCGCCCAGGTGCGCGAGGAAGACCGCGCCCTGGCCGAGAAGGTCGATGCCCGCCTGGCCCCGCAAGACGTGCCATTCGACGTGATGGAAACCGCGCAGGCGCCGATCCCCGCCGCCTATGCCAGTGCCCGCTTTGCCGATGTGGTCGTCACCAGCCTGGCCGATCCGCTGGTGGAGGAACTCGTGCTCGGCGTGCGCAGCCCGGTGCTCGCCGTGCCCAAGGGGGCGCCGCTGGTCGATTTCACCGGCCCGGCCATGATCGCCTGGGATGGCGGGATCGAGGCCGCGCACGCCATGCGCGCCGCCTTGCCGCTGCTCACCCGCGCCAGCGCCGTCCATATCGTGGCGGTCGAGGAAAAGCCCGACGCGCTTCCGGCGCTCGATGCAGCAGCCTACCTGTCGCGCCACGGCATTCATGCCGAAACCCATGCGATCCAGGCCGCCGGGCCGATCGCCGCCACGCTGGTCGATACCGCGCGGCGGTTGGGTGCGGGGTTGATCGTCATGGGCCTTTTCGGCCGCAGCCGGCTGCGCGAATTGCTGCTGGGCGGGGTGTCGCGCGCCATGCTCGACAATTCCACCCTGCCGCTGTTGCTGGCGCACTAAGACAAGCATTGTTTGCGGCCGGGCACTTGCCCGTTCGCGCCGCTCTGGCATGATCACACCCAAGGTGGTGGCGCAGGGGCTGCCGCCAACCTTGGGAGTTCATGCCGATGCGCCGCCACCGTTTTCTCGCCTCACTCGCCCTGGGCATTGCCCTCGCCGCCACGGGCGCTCACGCGGCTGCCGCGCCGGCAGCGCCTGCTACCATCACCAAGGCGCTGGCCGATCCGGCGCGCAGCGCCGCCAACCGTGCCCTCGATGAAAGCCGCAAGCCGGCCGAAGTGCTTGCCTTTGCCGGGTTCAAGCCCGGCCAGGTCGTGGCCGATTGGGGCGCCGGCGGCGGGTATTATTCCGAACTGATCGCCGATGTCGTCGGCCCCAAGGGTCGTGTCTATGCCCTGGCCAATCCGGCCTATCTCAAGCCCGGCACGCTCGACGCCGTGGCCAAGGCGCATGCCAATGTGCTGATGCTCGTTACCCCGCCTTCCGCGATGACACTCGCGCCGGGCAGCCTCGACGCGATTTTCGCCCACCTCGAATTTCACGATCTCTATCTGCCGGCGGCGCATGGCAATGCCACACCCGCCCGCCCGGTGGCTGCCACGCTGGCCAATTGGTTTGCCGCGCTGCGTCCCGGTGGCACCGTGGTGATCGTCGATCACGTCGGCCCGGCTGGCGCCCCTGCCACCGTTGCCGATACGCTCCACCGCATCGATCCTGCCCAGGTCAAGGCCGACATGCTCGCCGCCGGCTTCGTGCTCGACGCTGAAAGCAGCGTATTGCAGCGCAACGACGATCCGCACACTGCAATCGTTTTCGATCCCGCCTTGCGCGGAAAGACCGATCGCTTTGCCTTGCGCTTTCGCCGGCCTGCCTGACATTCGGCAGATAGTTGCGCAAAACGCAATTCATATTTCATCTTTCGCATTTGCACAAAACAAGGATGCAAGGCATACAAATCCTGCCTTTCAGGCATCCTCTCCCAAACTTCCAAAGGCCTGGCTGGCAACAGCCGGGCCCTTTTTTTGCTCTATGTCTGTGCCGGCGCCAGCGCCCGGCTTGCCATCCCGCCAAAACCCCAGCACCATCGCGCTCGATCACTCCCGAGAACGAAAGCTGCGGCCTGGCGTTTGAAAACCGTGGCACGCAATCCTAGCTAGGGTGCAAGCGGGGCAGATCTGCCCCGATCCGCAAACCTCCCGAGGCGCCATGCCACATGCGCAACGCCGAGGGTGAAAAGAGGGCCAATGGCAGAGGCAGCAACTTTGGGCGAAAATCGCATCGCCCGTCTTCAGGTCGCAGGCGCCAGGCAAGAGGAATCCGGCCACGGCATCGCCCGCATCAGCCGTGCCGTGATGGGCACGCTGGGCGTAACCGAAGGCGACGTCATCGAAATCATCGGCAAGCGCAGCACCGCCGCGCGCGTGATGCTGCCCTATCCCGAGGATGAAGGGCTCGAACTGATCCGGCTCGACGGTCTGCAGCGCGCCAACGCCGATGTCGGCTCGGGCGATCATGTCGAAGTGCGGCGGATCGATTCCCGCCCGGCACAGCGCGTGGTGTTTGCCCCGGCGCAGCGTGATCTGCGCCTGCAGGGGCCAGCTGCCGCGCTCAAGCGCAACTTTGCTGGGCGCCCGCTGCTCACCGGCGATCTGGTCGCGACGGCGGGGCAGCAGCAGGTCAACCGGGGCGACATGCCTGCCCAGTTGCGCCAGATGCTCAACGCTCCAGCCTTCGCGCTGACCCAGATCCGCCTCACCGTCGTCTCCACCGTGCCCAAGGGCGTGGTGCACATCGACGAGAGCACCGAGGTGGAACTGCGCGCCGAATACGAAGAGCCGCGCAGCAGCCGCGCCGACGTCAACTATGACGATGTCGGCGGCATGGGAGACACCATCCGCCAGTTGCGCGAGATGGTCGAGCTGCCGCTGCGCTATCCCGAACTGTTCACCCGCCTGGGCGTCGATCCGCCCAAGGGCGTTCTGCTGCATGGCCCGCCAGGCACCGGCAAGACCCGCCTGGCCCGCGCCGTGGCGAACGAAAGCGACGCCAGCTTCTTCACCATCAACGGCCCGGAAATCATGGGCTCGGCCTATGGTGAAAGCGAAAAGCGCCTGCGCGAAGTGTTCGAGGAAGCGACCCAGAACGCGCCTTCGATCATCTTCATCGACGAGATCGACTCGATCGCTCCCAAGCGCAGCCAGGTTTCCGGCGAAGCGGAAAAGCGCCTCGTCGCGCAGCTGCTCACGCTGATGGACGGGCTGCACAGCCGCTCCAACCTTGTCGTCATCGCCGCCACCAACCGGCCTGACGCGCTGGATGAAGCGCTGCGCCGCCCCGGCCGGTTCGATCGCGAGATCGTCGTCGGCGTTCCCGATGAACCTGGCCGCCGCGAGATTCTCGGCATCCACACGCGCGGCATGCCGCTCTCCGAGGATGTCGACCTGCGCGAACTCGCCCGCACTACGCACGGCTTCGTCGGGGCCGACTTGGCCGCACTCGCCCGCGAGGCGGCGATCGAGGCGGTGCGCCGCATCATGCCGCGCCTCGATTTCGAACGGCAGACGATCCCGCCCGAAGTGCTCGACAACCTGCGCGTTGTGCGTGACGATTTCCTCGAAGCGCTCAAGCGCGTGCAGCCCTCGGCCATGCGCGAGGTCATGGTTCAGGCCCCCACCATCGGCTGGTCCGATGTCGGCGGGCTCGATGATGCCCAGGCCAAGCTCAAGGAAGGCGTCGAGCTGCCGCTCAAGACGCCCGAGGCGTTCCACCGCCTCGGCATCCGCCCGGCCAAGGGCTTCCTGCTCTACGGCCCGCCTGGGACCGGCAAGACCCTGCTGGCCAAGGCCGTCGCCAAGGAGGCCGAAGCCAACTTCATTGCGATCAAGTCGTCAGACCTGCTCAGCAAGTGGTTTGGCGAAAGCGAGCAGCAGATCGCCCGCCTGTTTGCCCGCGCCCGCCAGGTTGCGCCGTGCGTGATCTTCATCGACGAGATCGACAGCCTCGTTCCGGCGCGCGGCACGGGTGTCGGCGAGCCGCAGGTCACGGCGCGCGTGGTCAACACCATCCTGGCCGAGATGGACGGGCTGGAAGAGCTGCAGTCGGTCGTGCTGATCGGCGCGACCAACCGGCCCAACCTGGTCGATCCTGCGCTGCTGCGGCCGGGCCGGTTCGATGAACTGGTCTATGTCGGCACGCCCAGCTTGGAAGGGCGCGCGCATATCCTCAAGATCCACACCGGCGCCATGCCGCTGGCGGCCGATGTCGATCTGCTCGATGTCGCCCGCCAGACCGCGCGGTTTACCGGTGCCGATCTCGAAGACGTGGTGCGCCGCGCCGGCCTCAACGCCATCCGCCGCGCAGGCGGCAACGTACAGTCGGTCAATGCGGCGGATTTTGCCGATGCACTGGCCGATTCCCGCGCCACGGTGACCGAAGAAATGGAAGCGGAATACGCCCGGATGAAGGGTGAGCTCAAGAAGCGCGCCGTAGAGCCGAGCCCGACCATCGGCTTCCTGGCGCCGGGCATGGTGCAATCCACCCGCGAAACCAAGCACGGCTGAAACGAAAAAAGCCCCTCGCTGACAAGGCAGCGAGGGGCTTTTCTCATGATTCAGGCAGAAGCTCGTCAAAGCGCTGCACCCGCTTCAGTTCGGGAAACAGCCGTCCCCAGGCCAAGGCAATGGCCACTGCGCTCACTCCGCCAAACACCACGGAGCCAACCGGCCCCAGGATCGCCCCGACAACGCCGCTTTCCATCTCACCCAGTTCGTTGGACGCAGTGATGAACAAGGCCGATGTCGCTCCCACGCGGCCGCGCATGGCGTCGGGCGTCACCACCTGCACCAGCGTCTGCCGCACATAGACCGAAATCATGTCGGCGGCGCCGGCCAGGGCCAGCATCGCCAGCGACAGCGGCAACCAGCGCGAAATGCCAAACACGGCCGAGGCTACCCCGAACAGCGCCACTGCCGCCAGCATCTTGGGGCCCACGCCATTTTCCACCGGGCGCCATGACAGCCACAGCGCCGTCGACACCGCCCCGACCGACGAGGCTAAGCGCAGCAGGCCAAGCCCGCTCGGCCCCACATGCAGGATATCGCGCGCATAGACCGGCAGCATGGCGGTTGCCCCGCCCAGCAGCACGGCAAACAGATCCAGGCTGATCGCACCCAGCAGCATGCGGCTGCGCACCAAATAGCGCAGCCCTTCCAGGATATGCGCCAGGGGTTTGCCGTTGGCCATCGGGCGATTGGCACCATGTGGCCCGATGGCGAGTTGCGCCACCAGCGCCGCGCCAAGCAGGACCAGCGTCAGGCCATAGGCAAATGCCGGCGCCACGCCATAGGCAAAGCCACCCAAGACCGGGCCCACAATGCCGCCGATCCGGCCAGCGATGGCACTGACGGCAATGGCGCGCGGCAGGATTTCTACCGGCACCAGCGCCGGGGCCAGCGCATTCATCGCCGGGGCATAGAAACCACGCCCGGCAGCAAACCCTGCTGCCACCAGGTAGAACACCGGCAGATCGGCCCGGCCCATGGCCTGCAATGCCACCAGCACGCCCACGGCCAGCATCTGCACCAGCAAGGCCAGGCGCACCACCAGGCGGCGATCGTGGCGGTCGGCCACCAGGCCGGCGAAAGGATTGATCAGCAGCACCGGCAGGAACTGCGACAAGCCGATCAGCCCGATTCGCAGCGAAGCCGCTTTCATGTCCATCGACAGACGTGCCACATCATAAACTGCCCAGCCCAGCACCACGACCAGGTTGCTCTGCGCGAGCATCGCGCAGATGCGCGCGATCCAGAAATGGCGAAAGGCGGGAATGGACAGCGGATGCGCGGCAGGCGCCACGCGGGGCTGGATGGACAAGGACACGTTGCAATAATCCAGGTGGCTGCTCGGGCACGGTCGCCCACGCCGGCGCCTAGCACCAACGGCCTGTGTCCGGGATACGATATTGCAGGCGCGACCTATCAGGCTGCGCAATTTTGACCTGCGCCGGGCACAAAAAAACCGCCTCGGGTTTTCCTGAGGCGGTCTGGCATGATTTGATATGGTTGCGGGGGCAGGATTTGAACCTGCGACCTTCAGGTTATGAGCCTGACGAGCTACCGGGCTGCTCCACCCCGCGATGCGCTGCGGCCCCGT
>NZ_QBUE01000018.1:0-91056 GCF_003058045.1 Novosphingobium sp. GV079
AGATGCGGCGTGAGGATGGGAGCGCCCATCGCCTCAATGAACCCTTGGGCCTGCCAGTTCTCCAGCGCGCCGACAGCAACCAGCCATTGCAGGGCTAGGCGATGCGACACCTGCGGCTCGACTATTTCCGCCTCGGCCTGGGCGAGCGCTTCCTCCAGCACGCGCAGCGCGAGCTTTGTGACGCGTTCCATCTGGGCAGGTGCGATTCGCATCCCTGCGTGAGAACATAAGTGGAACATGGCAGTCAACGGCCGTGAGGCGGACCGAGGGCGGCCACCGCCCCGTCACCTCGCGCGCCGCACTTGCCCCCACGCCCCGCCCCCGCGCTTCTAGTGTTGTTTTTACGCAATCGGCCGGGATCGAGCGCGGCGACGGATGGGCCGAAATCCTTGCATTTTCTGGCCTATCGGCCGGTCACATTACAATGTGCACGCAAACGCATCTCGACGCACCTGGCGTGCCCTCTCGGAAAGCGCTTCGTCGGCGATCTGGCACAGCTTTTGCTCCTGGCGCCCCTGCCGAGCCCCGGAGCGGCGCAAGCCGCTCCGTCCGACGGTGCCGCAAAGCACGCCGGAGCGTTCGTTCTGTTTCGTTTGGGCCTGTCCGCGCCATCAAACTGCGTATCGCGAAGCGATTCCTTTTCCCCTTAGATACCTGAGGCGGGGTACTCCCTAGCCACTGAACTCGCACTTGGGGCACAGGAAGGCTGGCCGTCGAAGTGCGCCCCCAAGGCATCGAGGACGCGGGCCATCTGCGGGTCGTCGGGGTGCAGGGCGCTCCCCAGGCCAGCAAGGGGCTTGGCCAGCAGCGCTTGGCGTTCGGCCGCCTCGGCCTTCTTGCGCGCCTGGATCGCCTCGGCGCGCTTCCGCCCGCCGACCAGCTGCGCGAAGCGCTGTTGCACAGTCGCGGCCAGCTTGGTCGCGAAGGCATAGGCGTTCGTGATTTGTTCTCTTTGTGGTCCCTCGCAAGCCGAGCGGCCGGTGCGGCGCGTGCGCCGGACCTTGTCGATGAACCCGTGGGCCTTGAGCGCCTCGATCGCGCGCACGACTGTAGCGCGGGCCAGGCGCGCCTTGGTGCAGATCGTGTTGATCGCGGGATCGCAGCGGCCGGTGGCAAAGTCGACATAGCCGAGCAGTACTTCGAGCACCCATAGCCCATTGCTGCCCAACGGCCCTTCGCGCTCGCCCTTCTTCTTGTGCAGCGAGTTGTATTCGCGCGCCACCTGGAGGAGCTTGTCACGCCAGCGCAAAGCCTCAGCCGTGCGCCCGCCACAGACTGGGCGAAAGATCTGCGCGCGCGGATCATGCTCGTCATAGCTGTGCTTGCGCGGGGTTCGGTCGAACCGCTTGCCCTCTTGCAGCGCTCTGACCCGCCAGCCGACGAGGTCGCCAATGGAGGCCGTCGTCATGCGCGGCCTCCATTGGCGATCAGTCGTTGTGTCTGAAGAGCAAGGTCTCTGGTTCGGGCATGCCATTCATGAGCATGTCTGCCCACAGCTGCGCAATTTCCCGTCGCCGCGGCATATAGGCTGCGCGGTTGTAGGCTGCTTCCACATCGCCCTTGATATGGGCCAACATGAGATCGATCACTTCTCGATCGCCCGGCCGCTCTTCCACGGCGGCCAACTCGTTCATGATCGTCGAGAACGTCGCCCGCCAACCATGCGGAACATGGGCTCCGGTGAAGCCGGTTTCCCTGTAGAGCTTGGAGAGCGTGGAATCGCTGATCGGCTTCAGCCAACTGGCAACGCCGGGAAAGAGCCATTGCTCGCTGGGGCTGACCTTCATTGCCGCGTTCACCACCGCTACGGCCTGTCGTGACAGTGGCACGACGAAATCGTTTCGGGCGTCTTGCTTCAGCGCGGCGCTCAGCTTCATCTTCGTTGCCGGGATGCGCCAAATCGGCTCGGTTCCTCCAAACCCCTCGAACTCCGACCGTTCGGCTAGCCTGACAACGCCAGGTCGGGCGGCCGTCAATGCTGTCAGACGCGACGCGAGAAGCGTGGCCCAATGCGCAGTCTTGCTCTGCTCGACGGCTTTGAGCAGCCCCTGGGCCTCGGCCAACTTCAAGTGGGCTGGCCGCCGACCGGCCGTTTGCGGTTTCAACGCCTTGCGGATTACGGCGGCCGGATCCTGCTCTGCCAATCCGGCAGCGATGGCCCAGACAAAGATGTCCGACATATGCGCCCGCACCTCGTGTGCCATTGTGATGGCACCGCGCGCCTCGATCTGTCGAATGGCCTCCAGCACCATCGTCGGCGTGATCGTCTGGATAGGCTGGCTGCGGAAGCGCTTGAACGCATTCTGTTCCAGCCGCGCCCATACCTGTTTGGCATAGCGCGGGGTAAGCGACTTCTTTTTCGAATCGAACCAGGCCTTGGCGACGTCCTCGAACGATTCGCCCACCGTAGCGCGCTGTTTCTCCAACCGCTTCGACTGGCCAGGATCGATCCCCGCCAGCAGCTGGGCTCTGGCTGCGTCGCGCGCCGCTCTTGCGGCTTTTAGCGAGACCAACGGATAAGGGCCGATGGTCAGCCGCTTTTCGCGCTCGCCCAAGCGGTACTTCCAGCACCACGACTTTGACCCGGTCGGGCTGATGCGCAGGAACAGGCCATGCGCATCTGTTAGCTTCCGCTCTTTTTCGCCGGGAAGAGCCTGCCTGCACTGCGTGTCGGTCAACACTGCAAAGGCCCCCAAAGGCCCCCGACAAGGCCCCCAAATATGTTGCGCTGGTCTGCGTCAATGTGCGTGAACATGCGCCGCACGTTCTTGGAAAGTTGGGGGTTTTGCAAGGGTCTTGCGCAAATGTGGCCAGCACTGCGCTGCAAACTGGCTGGGGCGGCAGGATTCGAACCTGCGAATGCCGGTACCAAAAACCGGTGCCTTACCACTTGGCGACGCCCCAGCAGAGCGCGCGCTTATAGCGGGCCAATCGTGAATGGGAAGGGGGTAGCTGGGGATAACTTGGCGATGCCTGCGCCCCTCCCGAAGGGGAGGGGGCAGGTGCCGCGGACCAGTGTCAGGGCGGTCAGAAACCCTTGACGATGCCCTTGAGCTTTTCGGGTGGCAGGCTGTCGAAATCGGCAGCGCTGTGGCGTTCGGCGATCCCCTTGGCGCTGTTCACCAGGCGCCCGCGCAGCACGGCGGGGCGCTGGTCGATCTCGCCCACCCAGCGACCGACGTGCTCGTATTCGTGCATCGAAAGGAATGTGGCCGCATCGCCATAGGCTTCGCCGCGATAGAGATTGCCCATCCAGGTATAGGCGGCAATGTCGGCGATGGTGTAGTCTTCGCCGCCCAGGTAGCGGCTTTCCGCCAGGCGGCGGTTGGCCACGTCGAACAGGCGCTTGGTTTCCATGGCATAGCGATCGATCGCATATTCGATCTTGATCGGGGCATAGTTGTAGAAGTGGCCAAAGCCGCCGCCCATGAACGGGGCAGAGCCGATCTGCCAGAACAGCCACGACAGGCATTCCGCCCGCGCCGGGTTTTGCGTGGGCAGGAACTTGCCGAACTTTTCGGCCAGATGCATCAGGATCGCGCCGGATTCGAACACGCGGAACGGGGTGGCGCCGCTGTGATCCACCAGCGCGGGAATCTTGGAATTGGGGTTGATATCGACAAAACCCGATGAAAACTGGTCACCTTCAAAGATCTTGATCAGCCAGGCATCGTATTCGGCTTCGGCGATGCCGGCTTCCAGCAGTTCTTCCAGCATGATCGTGGCCTTCTGGCCATTGGGCGTGCCGAGCGAATAGAGCTGGAACGGGTGATCGCCTACCGGCAGATCCTTGTCGTGGGTGGGGCCGGCCGTGGGGCGGTTGACGCTGGCAAAAGCACCACCGTTGGCCTTGTCCCAGGTCCAGACCTTGGGCGGCGTATATTCTTCGGACATGGTCGTTCCTCTGCAACGGAAGTTTGTTAGGTTGCCTATCATTCTGACGAGGCGCCGGGGGAACTGCAAGACATGTTGTGGCGTTGGCCTGTCGGAGAGGCAAGCGTTGAACAGGAAAGCCGTTTTGCAGGAATCGGGCAAGAGCCGACTGGTTTATGTGGACGATAGTGCACCGGGCATCACGCGGCGGCGTGCGGGGCGCGGATGGTGCTATCGCGATCATGCCGGGCAACGTATCGCCGACCGGACAGAGATCGACCGCCTCAATGCGGTGGCGCTGCCGCCTGCCTATCGCGACGCGTGGTTTTGCCCGATGCCGCATGGCCATATCCTCGCGACCGGTGTCGATGCGCGCGGCCGCAAGCAATACCGCTATCACCCCGATTTCCGCGCCGCGCGCGAAGCGGAAAAGTTTGATGGCTGCGCAGCATTCGGCGCGCTGCTGCCCAAAATCCGCGCCCGCGTCGAAGCGGCGCTATCGGGCCGGGGGCTCAGCCAGGAACGCTGCATCGCCTCGGTGGTCCGCCTGCTCGACACCGGTGCGATTCGCATCGGTAACGAGGCCTATGCCCGCGCCAACGCCAGCTTTGGCGCCACGACGCTGCGCATGAAGCATGTCGAACTGCGCGGGCAAAGCCTGCGGCTGCGCTTCCGCGCCAAGTCGGGCGTGGAGCGGGACATGCGCCTGACCGATCGCGCCCTCGTGCGTTTCGTTCGGCGAATGCAGGACCTGCCCGGCCAGCACTTGTTCCAGTACCTGGGCGAAGATGGCGCGCCATGTCCGGTCGGCTCGGCCGACATCAACGCCTGGCTGCGCAGCGTGACCGGGGCGGAATTCACCGCCAAGCATTTCCGCACTTGGCATGCCAGCGTTCTGGCATTTGGCGCGCTGGCCCATGCCGAACAGAACGTGCCGCTCAAGGAACTGTTGGCGCAGGTGTCCGATCGGCTGGGCAATACACCCACGATTGCCCGCAAGAGCTACATCCATCCCGCCGTGCTGGCCCTCGTGCCCGATCAGGCGGAATGGCGCGCGGGGCTGCGATTGCCCCGCGCCACGCAATGGCTCTCGCGCGACGAGCGTGGGCTGCTCGCGCTGCTCGATGCTCAGCCCAGCGCCGTCAGCGTTGGCACCAGCGCATCGAAGTGATCGATCACCGCGTCGGCACCCAAGAGCGGCGGCGGCAGGTCATGGAACCCGAAACTGACTGCCACGACCGGCAGGCCAGCTGCGCGCGCCGCGCCAATGTCGAACGTGGTATCGCCCACGAACGCGGCCCGGCCGCCACCGCAGCGCGCGATCATTTCCTCAAGCATGTCGGGCGCCGGCTTGGCCTTGCCCGGGCCCAGCGTATCGCCGCCGATTATCGTGGCAAAGCGGGGTGAAAGGCCCAGTTCGTCCAGCAACTGTCGCGCAAATTCCTCGCGCTTGTTCGTCGCCACCGCCACGGTCACGCCGCGCGCCGCCAGTGCGTCGAGCATTTCTGCCCCGCCAGGATAGAGCCGGGAATGCACCGCGATCGCCTCGCCGTAATAGGTGAACAGGCGATCCTGCAGCGGCTTGAACTCTGCCTCGTCATAGCCGCCGCTTTCGGCCAGGGCATTGCGCAGCATCTGCCCCGATCCCCCGCCGATGAAGCGGCGCACCACATCGAGCGGGAAGGTCTGCCGCCCGGCATATTCCAGCGTGCGGTTGAGCGCGTTGCCCAGGTCAGCGGCGGTATCGCACAGGGTGCCGTCCAGATCGAACCCAACGATGGAAAATGGAAAATCGGTCATGTTGCAAGCCAGTGCCCACCCGTTCTGGAAACTGCAAGCATAAGCTGGCAAGGATGCAGCCATGACCACGCAAACCCAGTCGCCCTCGACCACCGCTCCTCTCGCTCTTGTGATCCTTGCTGCAGGCAAGGGCACCCGCATGAAAAGCGATCTGCACAAGGTGCTGCATCCGGTTGCCGGGCGGCCGATGCTGCTGCATCTCATGGCCAGCGCGGCACAGCTTGCGCCAGCGCGGCAGGTGGTGGTGGCCGGCCATGGTCGCGACCAGCTGGAAAAGGCGCTGGGCGGCAGCGCCACGATTGCGGTGCAGGAACCGCAACTGGGCACCGGCCACGCCGTGCAGCAGGCGCAAAGCGCGCTCGATGGTTTCGACGGCGATGTGCTGATCCTCTATGGTGACGTGCCGTTTGTGCGCGCGCAGACGATGCAGGCCATGCTCGATCGGCTGCATGCGGCCGATGCCCCGGCCGTGGTCGTGCTCGGCTTCCGCCCTGACGATGCCCTGCAATATGGCCGGGTCATCGCCGAGGGTGACCGCGTGGTGAAGATGGTGGAGCACAAGGATGCGAGCGAGGCCGAGCGTGCTTGCACGCTGTGCAATTCCGGGCTGATGGCGGTGAAGGGCAGCGACCTGTTTGCGCTGCTGGCGCAAGTGGGCAACGACAATGCCCAGGGCGAATATTACCTCACCGATATCGTCAACGTGGCCAATGCGGCGGGCAAGACCTGCGCCGTGGTGGTGACCGACGATCCCGACGAAGTGGCCGGGATCAATAGCCGGGCAGAACTGGCCCAGGCCGAAGGCCGCTGGCAGCAGCGCCGCCGCCTTACGGCGATGGCCGACGGCGCCAGCTTGGTCGCGCCCGAAACCGTGTGGTTCTCGCATGATACCGTACTCGGCCGCGATGTGACGGTGGAACAGAACGTGGTGTTTGGTCCGGGTGTCACCGTGGCGGACAACGTGGTGATCCACGCGTTCTGCCATCTCGAAGGCTGCACCGTGGAAAGCGGCGTGTCGGTGGGGCCGTTCGCTCGCCTGCGGCCCGGCGCCACGCTGGAGCAGAACAGCCGCGTGGGCAATTTCGTGGAAGTGAAGAACGCGCGCCTGGGTGCCGGTGCCAAGGCCAACCACCTGACCTATCTGGGCGATGCCGATGTGGGCGCCGGCGCCAACATCGGCGCGGGTACGATCACCTGCAACTATGACGGCTATTTCAAGTATCGTACGGTGATTGGCGAGCGCGCTTTCATCGGCTCCAACTCGGCCCTGATCGCCCCCGTGCGCATCGGCGCCGATGCCATCGTGGCGGCGGGCAGCGCGGTGTCGCGCGATGTGTCTGATGGAGAGCTGCGCCTGGTCCGGGCCGAGCAACTGGTCAAGCCGGGCTGGGCCGATCGCTTTCACGATGCGATGAAGAAGAAGAAGGCCGAAAGCAAGAAGTAGGCCCCTTTGCCTGACCCGGCCGCGATCATGTCCGCGAATTCATCTGCCGGTTCACCCGGTCGAAAGCAGGCGGATCGCAAGAGGCCGGACAGACACGAAATGCCAAGAATTATCCGGCCATGATGCCGGCCATTCGCGTTATCTCCCAATCCTGAAGAAAGTGTGGGTCTCCATCCATGTGCGGAATTATCGGAATCGTCGGCAAGGAAGAAGTCGCGGACCGGCTGGTCGATGGCCTGCGCCGCATGGAATATCGCGGCTATGACAGCGCCGGGGTCTGCACCGTGTTCGACGGGCAACTCGTGCGCCGCCGCGCCGAAGGCAAGCTCAACAACCTGGTCAAGGAACTGGCGGTCAATCCCGCGCCGGGCCTGATCGGCATTGCCCACACCCGCTGGGCCACGCACGGCGCCCCCACCACCAGCAACGCGCACCCGCATGCGACCGGCGAAGTGGCGCTGGTCCACAACGGCATCATCGAGAATTTCCGCCCCTTGCGCGAGGCGCTGATCGCGCGCGGCCGCACGTTTGAAAGCGAGACCGACACCGAAGTGGTGGCGCACATGGTTTCGGAGCTGGTGGAGGCGGGCAAGAGCCCGGCCGAGGCGGTCAAGGCCGTGCTGCCGCAGCTGCGCGGCGCCTTTGCCTTGGCCATTGCGTTCCGCCAGCATCCCGATCTGCTGATCGGCGCGCGCCTGGGCTCGCCGCTGGTGGTTGGCTATGGCGATGGTGAAACCTTCCTGGGCTCCGATGCCCTGGCGCTCGCGCCGCTGACGCAGCGGGTGTCGTACCTCGAAGAGGGCGATTGGGTGATCGTGCGCCGCGACGGCGTCGAGGTGTTCGATGTGAACAACCAGCCCGTCACCCGGCCGATCGTCGCTTCGGGCGCAACCGCCGCCGCGATCGAGAAGGGCAACTATCGCCACTTCATGCAGAAGGAGATCTTCGAGCAGCCGATCGTGGTGGCGCAGACCCTGCGTTCCTATCTGCGCCGGGTGGAACAGACCGTGTCGCTGCCGCAGATCGACTTCGACCTGGCCAGCATCAACCGCGTGACCATCGTCGCCTGCGGTACCAGCTATTATGCCGGGATGGTGGCGAAATACTGGTTCGAACAGTTTGCCCGCCTGCCGGTGGACATCGATGTGGCGAGCGAGTTCCGCTATCGCGATCCCGTGCTGGAGCCCGGTGGCCTGGCGCTGTTCATTTCGCAATCGGGTGAAACCGCCGATACCTTGGCGGCGCTGCGCCACTGCAAGGCGGCTGGGCAGACCATCGCCGTGGTCGTCAACGTGCCGACCAGTTCGATGGCGCGCGAGGCAGATCTGCTGCTGCCCACCCATGCCGGGCCGGAAATCGGCGTCGCCTCGACCAAGGCGTTCTCGTGCCAGCTTGCCGTGCTCGCCGCGCTGGCGGCGCACCTGGCGGTCAAGCGCGGGCGCCTGTCGCGCGACGAGGAAGCGCTGATCGTCAACCAGCTGGCCGAAACGCCGGCCGCGCTCAACGCGGCGCTCTCGCATGACGAGGAAATCGCGGCGATGGCCCCGCTGATCGCGCCGGCGCGCGACGTGCTCTATCTGGGCCGTGGCCCGGACTATCCGCTGGCCCTGGAAGGCGCGCTCAAGCTCAAGGAAATCAGCTATATCCACGCCGAGGGCTACGCCTCGGGCGAAATGAAGCACGGGCCGATCGCGCTGATCGACGAATCCGTGCCGGTGATCGTGCTTGCCCCGTCGGGGCCGCTGTTCGAAAAAACCGTGTCCAACATGCAGGAAGTGCGCGCGCGCGGCGGCAAGATCGTGCTGATCTCTGACGCGGAAGGGCTGGCGGAAGCGGGCGAGGGCTGCTTGGCCACGATCGAGATGCCCAAGGTGCACCCGCTGATCGCCCCGCTGGTTTATGCCGTGCCGGTGCAGCTGCTGGCCTATCACGTTGCCGTGGCCAAGGGCACCGACGTGGACCAGCCGCGCAACCTGGCCAAGAGCGTGACGGTGGAGTGATGGAGTGGGGGGGCTTAACAGGCCCTCCCCCAGCCTCTCCCGCAAGCGGGAGGAGAGTTTAGAGGAAAGCCCCTCCCGCACGCGGGAGGGGAGCAACAAAAAAGGCCCCGCAAAAGCAGGGCCTTCTTAAATCCCCCTCCCGCTCGCGGGAGGGGTTAGGGGAGGGGATGTCACCCCACCGCCCTCAAGCCGAAACGTTCAACCCGGCCAGCACGCCTTCGAACAGCTTGCGCCCGTCGGTGCCGCCTTGGGCCACTTCGATCATGCGTTCGGGGTGGGGCATCATGCCCAGCACGTTGCCCGCGGCATTGAGCACGCCGGCAATATCACGCTGCGAGCCGTTGACCGGTTCGGCATAGCGGAACGCCACGCGGCCTTCGCCTTCCAGCCAATCGAGCGTTTCGGCGTCGGCGAAATAGTTGCCATCATGGTGGGCCACGGGAATGGTGATGACCTGGTCCTTGAAATAGCGCTGGGTGAACAGCGACTGGCTGTTTTCCACCTTGAGCGGCACTTCGCGGCAGACAAAGCGGATGCCGGCATTGCGCATCAGCGCGCCGGGCAGCAGGCCCGCTTCGGTCAGGATCTGGAAACCGTTGCACACGCCCAGCACCGGCACGCCACGCCCGGCGGCCTCGACCACGGCCTGCATGATCGGCGAACGGGCTGCCATGGCGCCCGAACGCAGATAGTCGCCATACGAAAACCCGCCGGGAACGGCGATGAAATCAAGGCCTTCGGGCAGGGTGGCATCGCCGTGCCACACCCGGTGCACCGTGCCGCCGCAGACCTCTTCCACCGCCACCGCCATGTCGCGGTCGCAGTTCGATCCGGGGAAGGTGATGACGGCGGAGGTGAACGGCATCAGGCGGCAACCTTTTCGATGCGATAGTTTTCGATGACCATGTTGGCCAAGAGCTTGCGGCACATGTCGTCCAGCGCATCGTCGCTGGTGTCGTCGGCCACGTCCAGTTCGAACAGGCGCCCGGCGCGCACGTCCTTGACGCCGGCAAAGCCCAGCCCTTCCAGCGCATGGTGGATGGCGCGACCCTGGGGATCGAGCACACCGTTCTTGAGGCTGACGTGGACACGGACCTTCATCGGCGTTTGGCCTTTCACTTAAACAGGCGGATCGTGGGATATGGGACTCGGCGCCGCCTATGCCCCCGTCTGGCGCCAAGGGCAAGTCTTGCGCGCATGGCGCTCCTTGATCGCCGGGTCATGATTGCGGTGCGGGCACGCCATCGGGCAGGACCAGCACGGTCACGGCCTTGGCCGGGGCAAGCCAGGCCTTGGCGGCGGCCTGCACATCGGCGGCGGTGAGGGCCGTGAGCCGGGCACGCGCCGCCTGGAACCGGGCGATGCGATCGGGCCGCGATTGCGCGCGCGCGGCCAGCGCCACCCATCCGCCATTGCCTTTGAGCGCGTTGTCGAGCCGCTCCAGCATCGGCGCCCGCGCGCGCTCCAGCACATCGGCATCCACCGGATGGGCAGCCAGATCGCTAATCGTCTGGACCAGCGCGGCCCGTGTCGCCGCCACATCGGCCACGTTGACCGAGGCCTGCACCGTAAACGTGCCCCAGCCGGTCCACACATCGGACATGTCGCTCGAAACCCCGGGGGAATAGGCCTTGCCCAGCTTTTCGCGCACCGTGTCGAGCACCTCGATCCCGGTTACCTGCTCCAGCAGTTCCATCGTCATGGTCTGCACCGGATCGTGATCGTCGGTTGTGGGCCAGATCATGCGCACGATCGCCTGGTTGGCCGGCCCATGGTGGCGCACCACCTGCACCCCAGGAACGGCGGCAAAGCGGCGCTCGCGCGCCTGGGTCCAGGCGCCGAACGCTGGTTCGCGCGGGGGCAGGGCGCCAAACGTGCGGGCCACATCGGCAATCGCGGCCGCTTCGTCCACATCGCCGACCAGCGCGATTTCCAGCGCACCATGCGCCAGCCGATCGCCCAGCACCGGTTTCAACTGGGCAAAGCCCAGCTTCTGGTAGGCCTGCGGCGATTGCAGGGTAAAGCGCGGATCGTTGCCCGACAGGATGCCACCCAGCGCCGCCGACAGGGCAGAGGCGGGCGTGGCGTTGAGCTGGGCAAAATAGTTGGCCATGCCCTGGTGAAACAGCTGTTCCGCCTCGGGGCGATAGCCGGGATCGGTGAGATAGGCGGCCATGACCTGCAATTGCAGCAGCAGGTCGCGCGGCGTGGTGGTGCTGCCCGTGCCAAAGGTATCGCCACTGGCGGCAAAGCTGGTGCCCACGGCGTGGCCGGCCAGCATGGTCTGCAACTGGTCCAGGCTATAGCGGCCCAGGCCTCCTGCCGGCACGCTCGATGCCATGTCCACCGCCAAGGGGTTGTCGCGGGTTTCCAGCATCTCGCCCCCGTCCAGCGCCAGGCGCACATGGATGCGATCGGTTTCCAGCGGCGTGCGCTTGATGTTGAGCATCACGCCATTGGCAAAGCGGATGCGGCGAATGCCCAGCGTGGCATCGGTGCTGTCGGCCACCACCGTGCCCGGCGTGCCGAAATCGGTATAGCCGAATGGCGCTGCGGTCGCCGTCTTGGCCGCATCCAGCGGCGCGGCCATCGCGGCCTGCCAGGCGCGGCGCAGCGCCTGGGCGCCGCCGGCCGGGGCCTTGCGCCCCTGGAACCGGATCAACGGCTTGTCCAGCGGCACTGCCTCGCGCCGCAAGGCCGCCATCGCGCTGGCGGGCGTGATCGTGGGGGCAAAGGCGTTGAAGCGTTCTAGGCCGCTCGATGGCGTGGTCGGCACCATATCGTCATGCAGCAGCGACAGCGCCAGGCTGACCAGCGTGGCGTTGTTGCGCGTCTGCTCGCCGGCGGCAGCGTTCTCGATCGCAATGCGCAGGTTCGCCACCTGCTCGTCGATCTCGGCCTGGGTAAAGCCCTGTGCCATCGCCTCGCGCCAGACCCTGCCTGCTGCGGTCAGGCCCTTGGCCCAGCCGCCATCGACGGTATCGATGATGAGGTTGGTGGTGCGGCCGATCTTGAACACGTCGCCCGTGCCAAAGCCGGCGCCGCGAAACGGCGCATCAATTTGGCGCGACAGAGTCTGGAAGCGGCGGTTGATGATGCCATAGCCGATCTGGCGCAGCAGGTTCTCGCGCCGGCTGGCGATGGTGTCGGGCTCGTCCAGCCACGGCCCATGGCGCGCCACGGTCACGCGTTCGGCCAGGGCCGGGTTGGTCCACAGGTCGGTCTTGCCATGCTGGCCGGGCAAGACTTTGCCCTGGCCTGGCCGGGGCGGCGCCGGGGCGGCCTGCCAATCGGCAAAGCGCGCGGTGATCGCCTGTTCCACCTTGGCCGGATCGACATCGCCAATCACCACCAGCGTGGTCTTGGCCGGCACATAGTGGCGGTGCCAGAAATCCTTGAGCGCCTGCGCCGTCGCGGCATCGATGGTGGCCACCGTGCCGATTGGCAGCCGCTGGGGATAGGTGGCCTTGGGATAGAAGAACGCCAGCTGGTCGTGGAAATTGTCCAGCGCATAGCCTTGCCCGTCGCGCAGTTCAGACAGCACCACGCCGCGCTCGCGGTTCACCGCCCCGGGCGAAAAGGTCAGTTCGCTGGCCGTCTCGCGCATCAGCATCAGCGCGGTATCGATCAGGTCGGGATCGTTGCGCGGCAGGTCGAGCATGTAAGTGGTCTGCTCGAAGCTGGTCTGGGCGTTGGTATCGGCGCCAAATGCCAGCCCCTTGCGTTCCAGCAGGCGGACCATTTCCCCCTCGGGCACATGGGTGCTGCCGTTGAACGCCATGTGTTCCACGAAATGGGCAAACCCTCGTTCCGCCGCGGTTTCATCGAGCGATCCGGTCGCCACGTCCAGGCGCACCTGCACCGTGCCCTTGGGCATGGCATTGGCGACGATGATCGTGCGCATGCCATTGGCCAGTTGGCCAAAGCGGAAGCGCGGATCGGGCGGCAGGTCAGACTTCTGGAAAACCCAGGTGGGCGCTGGTGCAGCCTGGGGCAGGCCGGCAACCGGCCCATGGCCCAGGCCAGTACAGGCGCCCAGCAACAGCGCGACGGCAAGCGGCAGGGCACGATACGGGCGAAACGAGACAGGCAGCATCATTGCCGCCGGTGTGCCGCTCCTGCCGTGCCGCCGCAAGGACTTATCTGGTAACGAACACCGGGTCAGCGCAGCGCACGGCGGACGCAGTCAGCCTCCTGCGCGGCAAGCAGGGCCGCCACCTCGGCCGCGGGCAGTGGCGGGCTGATCGCATAGCCTTGTGCCAGGTCGCAGCCCTGCTGCGCCAGCAGGTCCAGGTCTTCGGCCTGCTCCACGCCTTCGGCCAGGGTGGCGATGCCCAGCGCGCCGGCCAGCGTGGTGATCGACCGCACGATCGCTTGCGCTTCCACCTGTCCGCGCAAGTTGCGCACAAAGCTGCCGTCGATCTTAAAGGTATCCACCGGAAAGGTGCGCAGGTGATGCAGCGAGGAATAGCCCATGCCGAAATCATCCAGCGCCACCCGCACGCCCAATTGGCGCAGCGCCGCAAGCGTCGCCTGGTTGCGATCGGCATTGGCCGCCAGCACGCGCTCGGTCATCTCCAGTTCCAGCCGGCTGGCGGGCAGGTTGGAAGTGGCCAGCGCCTGGACCAGCGTGGGCAACAGCGCGGGATGGGCCAGTTGCCGCCCCGAAAGGTTGACCGAGACGGCCACGTCTCCCGGCCAGCGCGCGGCCTGCTGGCACGCTTGGCGAATTACCCATTCGCCGATCGGGATGATCAGGCCGCATTCCTCGGCAATCGGAACGAAGCTGACGGGCGAAAGTGGGCCGCGCGTGCGGTGGTTCCAGCGTAGTAGCGCCTCGCACGCCACGATGCGCCGCTGCGCCAGACTGAAGGTGGGCAGGAACGCCAGGGTGAAATCGCCCTGGTGCAGCGCCTGGGCGAGGTCTTCCTCCATTTCCCGGCGCTGGCGCACGCGTTCGTCCAGGCTCGCTTCGAAGAAGTGATAGGTGCCCTTGCCATCGTCCTTGGCGCGATAGAGCGCGAGGTCTGCCGCGCGCAGCAAGGTATGGCTGTCTGCCCCGTCGCCCGGCCCGATGGCGATGCCAAAGCTGGCGGTCAGCGGCACAAGACGTTCTCCCAGGCACACCTGGCAGTTGATCTGGCCATGCAGCTTGCGGGCAAAGCCGGCGCAATCGGCATCGCGCGGCAGCGCGGGCAGCAGCATACCGAACTCGTCCCCGCCAAAGCGCGCGATCATCGCATCGGGAAAGGCTGCCTGCAGCCGTCGTCCCACTTCGCGCAGCAGTGCATCGCCGGTCGGGTGGCCCAGCGTATCGTTGATCAGCTTGAAATCATCGAGGTCGATGAAGGCCACCAGCGTGCGGTGCCCATCGTTCTGGCGCGCCACCGCGCGCTCCAACTTTTCGGCAAAGAAGCTGCGGTTGGGCAGGCCGGTAAGCCCATCGTGCAGCGCGGCATGCACAATGCGGCGTTCCCGCTCGTCCACCGCGGCAACCATGGCATTGAACTCGCGGGCAAGGGCGGCCAGTTCGGCATCGCCGTCTTCGGCCACGCGCGTGGCTTCGCCCTTGGCATAGCGCGCACTGGCTTCCGACAGGGCGTTGAGCGGGCCGGCGATCGCCATCAGCAGATCGCGGGTGAACCACAGCGAAAGCGACAGCGCGGCCAGGACCAGCAGGACGAGTGACAGGCTGATGCCATCGATCGCCACTACCGCCATCACCACGGTTAGCGGCACGAGCACCCCGGTCAGCGCGATGCGCCCGCGCAAGCTGCGGCTGCACGCGATCAGGTCCAGCGCGTCAGCGCGAAAGCGGGGCAGGCGGGCCATCGCGCGTTAGCGCGCCTGAAAGCCGCATCGGCGGCGGAAACAGGGGCATGGCGTTTCCATGGCCCGAACCTAGGGATGCGGAGGCTAAGATATGTTCAAGCCGCGCTGCGCAGTGCACCGCACCTTGCGTTAGGCAAATATCCAGCGCCCACGCGAAAGGGCCGGGAAACCAGGTTGCCGGCCCTTTCTGTTGTCTGTGCCCACGCGCCCAGGCGGACGCTGGCGCAGCGCTTACTTCTTGGAGCGCAGTTTGCGGTGCGCGCCCAGGTCGAGCACTTCGCTCGGCCCGTCGTTGTCCAGCAGGCCAAGGCGGCGCGCTACTTCCTGATAGGCTTCTTCCTCGCCACCCAGGTCGCGGCGGAAACGGTCCTTGTCCAGCTTTTCGCCGGTGACCATGTCCCACAGGCGGCAGCCATCGGGGCTGATTTCGTCGGCCAGGATCACGCGGCTATAGTCGCCATCCCAGATGCGGCCGAATTCCAGCTTGAAGTCCACCAGGCGGATGTTGATCGCCGCGAACATGCCGACCAGGAAGTCGTTCACGCGGATCGCCATCGAGGAAATGTCCTGCATTTCCTCGTTGCTGGCCCAGCCGAAGCAGGCGATGTGCTCTTCGGCGATCATCGGATCACCCAGCGCATCGTCCTTGTAATAGTATTCGATCAGGGTGTGGGGCAGCGGCTCGCCTTCGGGAATGCCCAGGCGCTTGGAAATGGAACCGGCCGCCACATTGCGCACCACCACTTCGATCGGCACGATTTCCACCTGGCGCACCAGCTGCTCGCGCATGTTGAGGCGGCGGATGAAATGCGTGGGAATGCCGATGTGGGCCAGGCGCGTGAACACATACTCGCTGATGCGGTTGTTGATCACGCCCTTGCCGTTGATAGTCCCGCGCTTCTGCGCGTTGAACGCGGTGGCATCATCCTTGAAATACTGGATGAGAGTGCCCGGCTCGGGGCCTTCATAAAGGATCTTGGCCTTGCCTTCGTAGATCTGGCGGCGACGCGACATGCGGCTTCTTCCTGCGCGGTGGGGGCGATTCGGCCCGCCCCCATGGAAAAACAAGAAACCCCGGCAAACGAGGGAGCCGCGTGGCGACTGCATCGTGTGGGCCGGGGCATTCCCATTCGCCAATATGCGAAAAAGCACGGAAACGCAAACGCTGCCCGGGCGTTCGGCATTTCAGAACATTTGATCCGATCTTATCGCCCTATCTTGAAAGCCGCCGCTGCGGCACAAGACTGGGCAAGACGGCACGGCGCGGTGGCTTGATCCCTCGATGATCCACCGGCTGCGTCACCCAAGTTTACCCTCTCTGCCCAAGGATGATGTGTGATGAGCAAGGTTCTGGTTCTCTATTACTCCAGCTATGGCCACATCGAAACCATGGCCAACGCCATTGCCGAAGGTGCCCGCGAAACCGGCGCCACGGTCGACGTGAAGCGCGTGCCCGAAACCGCCCCGCTTGAAGTGGCGCAGGCTGCCCACTTCAAGCTTGATCAGGCGGCCCCTGTCGCCACCGTGGCCGAACTGGCCGAATACGATGCCATCATCGTCGGCACCGGCACCCGCTTTGGCCGCATCAGCTCGCAGATGGCCGCGTTCCTCGACCAGGCCGGTGGCCTGTGGGCCAAGGGCGCGCTCAATGGCAAGGTTGGCGCGGCGTTTACCTCCACCGCCAGCCAGCACGGCGGCCAGGAAGTCACGCTGTTCTCGATCCTGACCAACTTGCTGCACTTCGGCATGACGATCGTTGGCCTCGACTATGGCTTCCAGGGCCAGCTGACGCTTGATGCCGTGCACGGCGGCACCCCCTATGGCGCCAGCACGATCGCCGGTGGCGACGGCAGCCGCCAGCCCAGCGAGATCGAACTGGACGGCGCGCGCTATCTCGGCCGCCGCGTGGCCAACACGGCCAACAAGCTGTTCGACTGATCGCCCTCTCGGCCTGCACCCCCCCTCAGGCTGATTGATGCAAGCGGCGCGGGCCTGTTCCCGCGCCGCTTCATTGCATATGGGCAATACAGCATGCCAAAACGGGTTGTGGCAGCCGGCGGATTGATCGGCTAGCGCTGTGGCGACACTGCCTTTTCCACGGAGACCCGCCCATGTCGCGCGCCGCCACGCTGGCCCTGCTTGAAACCTATTACGCCGCCTTCAACGCCGGGGATTGGAACGGCATGCTGGCGTGCCTGGCCGATGACGTGGCACACGATATCAACCAGGGCAGCCGCCAGGTGGGCAAGGACACCTTTGCCACGTTCCTTGGCCATATGGAGCGGTGCTACAAGGAACGCCTCGAAGACATCGTGCTGATGGCCAGCGAAGACGGCAGCCGCGCCGCCGCCGAATTCGTCGTCCATGGCAGCTATCTCGCCACCGACGAAGGCCTGCCCGAGGCGGCCGGGCAAACCTATGTGCTGCCGGCTGGCGCCTTTCTGGCGATCGAAGGCGGCAAGATCACCCGGCTGACGATGTATTACAACCTGGCTGACTGGACTGCGCAGGTCGTCGGCGCATGAGCGTCAGCGTCCGCCCGCTGAGCGGCGCGGAAGTGGGCGCCGCGCTGGATGATCTGGCGGCCTTGCGCATCGCCGTGTTTGCCGCCTGGCCCTATCTCTATGACGGGGATCGTGCTTACGAGGCGCGCTATCTCGCCGAATATGCCGCCGCGCCCGGCGCCGTGCTGGTCGCTGCGTTCGATGGCGTGCGCATTGTCGGGGCGGCCACCGCCGCGCCGATGCGGCATCAGAAGGCGGCCTTTCGCGCCCCGTTCGAACAGCGCGGCATCGCCACGCAAGACCTGTTCTATTTCGGCGAAAGCGTGCTGCTGCTCGAATATCGCGGGCAGGGCATCGGCCACGCGTTCTTCGATCATCGCGAGGATGCGGCCCGCGCTGCCGGGGCGCAGGCCGCCTGCTTTGCCGCAGTGATTCGTCCCGCCGATCATCCCGCCCGCCCTGCCGGCTACCGCCCGCTCGATGCCTTCTGGCAGGCGCGCGGTTATGCCCTGGTGCCGGGCCTCGTGACCGAGCTGCCGTGGAAAGACCATGGCGAGGCGCAAGAGACCGCCAAGCCGATGCAATACTGGCTCAAGTCCCTGTCGTAAAAAGGCACGCCATGCCCCGTTTCACCGTTGCCGCCGCGCAATATCCGATCGATCGCCTGGCCGATTGGGCCGCCTACGAAGCCAAGCTGACCACCTGGGTGGAACAGGCCGTGGCCGGCGGCGCGGCGCTCTTGGTGTTTCCCGAATATGGCGCGATGGAACTGGCCAGCCTAGACCCGGCAACGATGGGCGACCTCGCCGGTTCGATCGACACGGTTTCAGCCCTGCTGCCGCAGGTTGACGCGCTGCACGTGCGGCTGGCGCAGGCCCATGGCGTGCACATTCTTGCTGCCAGCGCCCCGCGTCGCACCGCCGATGGCCAGGTGCGCAACACGGCGCGGCTGTTTGCCCCCAGCGGCGCCATGGCCAGCCAGGACAAGCTGATCATGACCCGCTTCGAGCGCGAGGAATGGTTCATCACCGGCGGCAATGGCCTGAACCTGTTCGATACCGCGCTGGGCCGGCTGGCGGTGGTGATTTGCTATGACAGCGAATTTCCGCTGCTGGCGCGGGCGGCGGTGGAAGCAGGCGCACAGGTTCTGCTCGTGCCCAGCTGTACCGATACGCTCCACGGCTATTGGCGGGTTCGCCTGGGCAGCCAAGCCCGCGCGCTGGAGGGGCAATGCTATGCCATCCAGTCACCCACCGTGGGCGAGGCCGCCTGGTCTCCGGCAGTCGACGTGAACCGCGGCGCGGCCGGCGTCTATGGCCCGCCCGATGCCGCGCCAGCCGGTGGCGGCATGCCGGCCGATGGCGTTCTGGCGCTGGGCGAGGAAGGCGTGGGCCAGTGGGTCTTCGCCACGATCGACACGGCCCATGTCGATGCCCTGCGCGCCGACGGTGGCGTATTGCTGGTGCGCCACTGGGCCGAACAGCCCGGCGCCGCGCCCTTGCCGCAGGTAGAAGTGGTTTCGCTGCGCTGAGTGGTGTGGAGAAGCTCCGCGGCTGATATGCCTACTTGCAGACATTGCGGAGTCGCTGCATCGTGTGTGCGTGCCGAACTATGCCGACCTTGATCCCACCATTGCTAAATGGGTTAAAGCTACGGCCTCTACCCTCTTTACCGAGTGGGCAGGTAAGCCGAGCAGGTATTTTCATATTTCGGGCGAGCAACCGTTTGAGTGCTTTCAAATAGTGGTCTTCCCCCCTGCTAAGAACGACATCACCGTCCAAGCTGCCTCCATCGACACCAATGACGGTGCCGAGATGATGGAAATTTGGAATGGATCAGTTGCTTCTCTGGACGACTTGCTGGCTGTCGCCGTAAGCACAGTGGAGAAGTGGAAGGTGAGGCATTGTGAGCAGAGCGATGGTTCGTGATGCTACGACCGATTTCCGCCAATATCGGACCTTTCAGTCGGCTTCGCTAGGCGTCACGCCATTGGAACTTGATGCGCTCCATCGCCGGGGCCGCGCTTTTTCTAAAATCCCACACGAAGCCACGAAGGCACGAAGACGGCGCTTTTCTTCGTGCCTTCGTGGCTTCGTGTGAAATCATTATGAAAATCGCGCGCGGTCCGCTCTGGCATGGCACTGAGGGATAACGCGGGCCCCCGGATCAAGTCCGGGGTCCACCAACCTCTGCCCCATCAGGGGCCTCTGGACCTGTCCGCCCGGCATGGTCATGATCCTGTCGCAAAGCCTGTCCAGGGCGCCCATGGCATTGGCAAAAGGATGAACTCCATGACTGTTTCGCGCCGTTCGATCCTGGCCATGGGGGCCGGCGCGGCCATGCTGCCCGGCGCCCGTGCCCTGGCCGGCGCCTTGGCCAAGGGCCATGGCCGCCACGCCCGGCCGGCCCATCCCCTGGTGCTGGGGCATCGCGGCGCCTGCGCGCACCGGCCCGAACATACGCTGGCCTCGTATCAGCGCGCGGTGGCCGATGGCGCCGATTTCATCGAGCCTGATCTGGTCCCCACCCGCGATGGCGTGCTGGTGTCGCGCCATGAACCCAATATCGTCGACACCACCGACGTGGCCGCTCACCCGGAATTTGCCGCGCGCAAGACCGCCAAGGTCATCGATGGCGAGCGGCAGGAAGGCTGGTTCGTCGAGGATTTCACCCTGGCCGAACTCAAGACTCTGCGCGCCAAGGAGCGGCTGGGCACGCTGCGTCCTGAGAGCATGGCGTTCGATGGGCAGTTCCCGGTGCTGACGTTCGACGAGATCGTGGCCTTTGCCGCCAAGGCCGCGCGCGGGCGCAAGCGGCCGCTGGGGATCATTCCCGAAATCAAGCATTCCAGCTATTTCCACAGCCTGGGCCACGATATGGAGGCCAAGCTGCTGGCGGCCATTCGCGCCCATGCCTGGCTGCAACAGGCCCCGGTGATCGTGCAGTCGTTCGAAGTGGCCA
The DNA here is from genome assembly GCF_003058045.1 of Novosphingobium sp. GV079. NCBI lineage: Bacteria > Pseudomonadati > Pseudomonadota > Alphaproteobacteria > Sphingomonadales > Sphingomonadaceae > Novosphingobium > Novosphingobium sp. GV079. The sequence continues at coordinate 20,415 of NZ_QBUE01000018.1, forward strand.
ATCTCAAGCGGCTGCGCGGCATGCTGGCGCCCTGGCGCAACATCGCGCTGATGCAACTGGCCGATGAGCCCGAAAAGCGCACGGGTGACGCCATCGCCAGCGGCGGCATGCTCACCTATAGCGCGATGCTGTCGGCCAGTGGCCTGACCGATGTGGCCGGCTATGCCGATTGGATCGCGCCGTGGAGCCGCACCCTGATGCCCGAAACGGCAGACGGACGCCTCGCGCCGCCGCAGCCGATCATTGCCGATGCGCACCGCGCCGGTCTGCTGGTGGGTGCCTATACCTTTCGGCCAGAACCGCAATTCCTGCCCGCCAGCCTGCGCCAATGCGGCGCCGCGCTGCGCTGCGAAAGCGGCAGTGTTGCGGAAATCCGCGCCTATCTTGCCGCTGGGCTGGACGGGTTCTTCACCGATGATCCCGCGCTGGGCCGTCGCGCGGTCGACGGCGTCTGATCACCCAGGGTAAATCCGCCCGTCTGCAATTTCCTGCGGCTTGGCGCTGGACTTTTTGCATTGCAGCGTATTTTATTGCGCTGCGACGGGCATCGCCAGGCCGCGCGCCGGATGCGGTGCGTGCGCCCGGCTCACCACATGCCTGCGCAGGGTTCATGTGGAAGGGAATGCGGTGAGCCAGCCAGCCGTGCTGTTTGTTTGCCTGGGCAATATCTGCCGCTCGCCGTTGGCCGAGGCTGCGTTCCGGGCCGAAGCCGTCAAGGCGGGGCTGGCCGTTACCATCGATTCGGCCGGAACTGGCGGCTGGCACGCTGGCAATCCGCCCGATCCGCGTGCGCAGGCGGTGGCCTTGCAACACGGCATCGACATCTCCCGCTATCGTGCCCGCCAGGTGACCGAGGCCGATTTCACCCGCTTTGGCCAGATCTATGCGCTCGATTCGCAGAATCTGCAGGATCTGCGGCGCATGGCCCCGCGCCGCACCCTGGCGCGGATGGGCCTGTTGATGGATTTGGTGCCGGGCCGGGAAGGGCAGGCGGTGATCGATCCTTATTACGGCGACGAGCAGGATTTTCTCGAAGCCTGGGATGACGTAAGCGAGGCGGCCCGCCGCCTGGTGGCGCGCATGTTGCGCTAGGTTCTGGTAGTTCCCTTATCCCTCTTGATTTGCGTCGCGAAACGCACGAAAGCACCGCCCATGCCTGCACGCATCTATCAGCGCCCGAAGAATGCCATGCAGTCCGGCAAGGCCCGGACTGCCGACTGGCTCCTGGAATTCGCCTCGGCCGAGGCCAAGCGCCCCGATCCCCTGATGGGTTGGGCCGGTTCCGGCGATACCCAGCAGCAAGTCATCCTCACGTTCGAGACCGAGGCGGACGCCCGCGCCTATGCCGACAAGTACGGCATTGCCGTGCATGTCACGCCCACGCCGCCGCGCCGGCTCAAGCTGCAAAGCTACGCTGACAATTTCCGCTGATTGATCAAGCCGGCGCTTGCAATCGGCGCGCGCCGGCGCCATAGGGCGGGCCGGGAGTCGGGCGGACGTTTGCGTTCGCCAACCTGGTCAGGTCCGGAAGGAAGCAGCCACAACGGATTGCGGCGGGTCGCCCGGCTCCTTCTTAGCCCCACATTGTAACGCGCCGCCGCCCGGTCGATCCGATCAGGTCTGCTGCCCGGATGCCTTCATCCGCTCGCGCGCAGCCTCGCGCCCTTCCGTTGCCGGCACCAGGCCCATCGCCTTGCCCAGCCCGAAGGCGGGCATATCCACATAGATGGTTTCGCTGCCGCCGGCTTGCACGGCATAGGTTTCGTGAAAAATGCCTACGCCGCCCCGCTTCTGGCGCGCTGCCTTGTTGAACGCGACCCAGGCTGGCCAATGCGTGCGGTCGCGGCTGCGGGCATAGGCTTCCAGGCTGTCGAAATCGCGCCAGTATTGCACCAGCATGATCGTGCGCAGCCCGCGCAGCATGGGCTCATACCCCAGAAAGCCGCTGTCGGGCGCGGCGGAAAGCTCGGCCAGCATCGGCCTCATGGCGCGCGACACGGGCAGCCATTCTCGCACGGCGCGGAAGCGGTTGATGCGCATGCCGATCAGGAACACGACCAGCGGCGTGTTGGTCTGGGCGGTGCGGCGGCCGGGCAGGATCGTGGGCATGGCAAATTGGTATCAAATCAAAATCGCGGCGCAAGCTTGCGGGAAACCGCCTCGCCTCCGTTCGACATTTGCAGCCTTTGCGCCTACCTAGGGGCGCGATGGCCGATTCAACCGACATGTTTGGGCACGAACCCGAAACCCCCGATGCCCCGCCGCAAGAGGCTGCGCCCAGCGCGGCCGAACTCGAAGCGGCTGGACAGGGCGCGATGTTCGGCGATCCCGCGCTCGTGGCCAAGCCTGCGCCCGTTGCGCCCCAGCCTGTGCAAGCGCCTGCCGCTAAGCCGGCACCGGCCGCTGCGCCGGCACAGCCCTATCGCGTGCTGGCGCGCAAGTATCGCCCGCAAACCTTTTCCGCGCTGATCGGCCAGGAAGCCATGGTGCAAACCCTGGCCAACGCGATCCGGCGTGACCGGCTGGCCCATGCCTTCTTGATGACCGGCGTGCGCGGGGTGGGCAAGACCAGCACCGCGCGCCTTATCGCCAAGGCGCTCAACTGCATCGGCCCGGACGGGCAGGGCGGCCCGACGATCGACCCGTGCGGCCAGTGCGAACCGTGCCAGGCCATTGCCGAAGGCCGCCATATCGACGTGATCGAGATGGACGCGGCCAGCCACACCGGCGTGGATGACGTGCGCGAGATCATCGAGGCGGTGCGCTATGCCGCCGTCTCGGCCCGCTACAAGATCTACATCATCGACGAAGTGCACATGCTCTCGCGCAACGCGTTCAACGCGCTGCTCAAGACGCTGGAAGAACCGCCAGCGCATGTGAAGTTCCTGTTCGCCACGACAGAGGTGGACAAGCTGCCGGTCACGGTGCTCTCGCGCTGCCAGCGGTTCGATCTGCGGCGCATCCCGACCGCGCTGCTGGCCGATCATTTCGGCCATGTCTGCAAGGCTGAAGGGGTCGAGGCCGAGGCCGAGGCCCTGGCCATGGTCGCCGCCGCCGCCGAAGGCTCGGCGCGCGACGGGCTTTCGATCCTCGATCAGGCGATCAGCCATGCCGATCTGGCGGGCAGCGGCGATGGCTCGGTGATCACGGTTTCGGCCGCGCAAGTGCAGGACATGCTCGGCCTGGCCGACAAGACGCTGCAACGCCGCCTGTTTGCCGCCATGCTCAAGGGTGATGGCGCCGCGCTGCTCGCTGAAGTGGCGCATCAATATGCCTTGGGGATCGAGCCGGTCGCCATGCTGCGCGCGCAGCTTGATCTGGTGCACAAGGTCACCGTCACCCAGATCAGCGGGCCAGAGGGCGAGGCGCGCTCGGCCGAAGAGGCTGCGGCGCTGCAGGGCTGGGCCGGCGATCTGGCGCCCGGGCAGTTGCACCGCCTGTGGCAGTTGCTGCTTAAGGGCCATGACGAGGTGAAGACCGCGCCCGATCCGCTGGTGGCGGCGCAGATGGCGCTGCTGCGCGTGCTGCACGCGGCCGACATGCCCGATCCCGGCGGCCTGGTGCGCAAGCTGGAAGAAATGCTGGCGCAAGGGCCCGCCCTGGCCGCGAGCATGGCCGCGCAGCCCACGTCCGATGGCGCCCCGGTTGCAGCGATGCCGTCGGCGCCTGCCACGGGTATCGCCATGGATTGGCAAGCCTTGGTGGAGCAGGTGGAAGAGGTTTCGCCGCTCACCGGCGCCACCATGCGCCTGTCGGTCCGCCTGATCGAATTGCGCATGGGCACGCTGCGCTATCAGCTGGCGCCGGGCCTGCCGGGCGATCCCACGCCCGATATCAAGAAAGCGCTACAGAATATCACCGGCCAGGCTTGGCTGGTGGAACGGCTCGATGGCGAAGCGGCCCAGGGCGCGCAGCCCAGCCTGGTGGAAGCCAAGGCCGCCTTGGAAGCCGAGGCCGAGGCCGCGATGCGTGCCGATCCGCTGGTGCGCGCTGCACTCGAAGCCTTTCCCGGCGCTGAAATTCTCGACGAATCCAACCCCGCCACGGCTGAACGCCGGCCGTGGTCGCCTGCGCGGAGCAGACAAGCATGAAGTCCATGGAAGAAATGATCCAGGCGGCACAGAAGGCCGCCGAAACCATCCAGAAGCAGATGGAGGATGCTCAAGGCCGCCTCGACGCGATCGAGGTGGAGGGCGCTGCTGGCGGTGGCCTGGTCACCATCAAGGCTTCGGCCAAGGGCCGCGTGATCGGCGTGTCGATCGATGACAGCCTGCTCGTTCCGGCCGACAAGGGCATTCTCGAAGACCTGGTGGCAGCCGCGTTCAACGATGCGCGGGCCAAGGCCGATGCCGCCGCTGCCGAAGAAATGCAGAAGGTGCAGATGGCGGCGGGTATTCCGCCGGGCTTCAAGCTGCCGTTCTGAGCGGCGGCGCAACCTTTCAAGATTACCGTTGTTTTCCCATGGCTGCGCGCCTGATCGATCTTTCGTTCAGCGCCCAGTCATGGTGAGACCGACTACGGGGACATGATGATCGTATTGCTTGCCGCTGCGTTGGCCGGGACCACGCCGATAGATGATGGCGCGCCGCCGCAGCCGGTTGCGGGCAGCCCTGCCGCATCTGCCTCTGCCGTGACCGCGCCTGCCGCTCCTGCCACCGCGTCGGCCGTACCTTCTGCCCCCGAACAAGCGCCCGCCCGCGCACCCGATGGCCAGATTCTTCCCGTCATCGTGCTGCCCACGGTCACGCCGGTTGCCGCCAACGATACCGCTGCCGAGACGCAGCCCGCTGACGAAGGCGCCATTGTCGTCAACGCGCGGCGCGGCCCGCCGCCTGGCGACCCGGTCATCGCCCTCAACAAGGTGACCTTTGCCGCCACCCAGGCGGTTGATCGCGCGGTGATCGGGCCGGCCGCCAAGGCCTATGGCTCGATCGTGCCCGCGCCCATTCGCACTGGCTTCCGGCATTTCTTCACCAACCTGACCGAGCCGGTGATCGCGCTGAATTTCCTGTTGCAGTTGAAGCCGGGCAAGGCTGCTGAAACCTTGGGCCGGTTCGCCATCAATTCCACCATCGGGGTGGGCGGCCTGCTCGATGTGGCCGTGGCCAAGCCGTTCAAGCTGCCTTATCGCCGCAACGGCTTTGGCTATACCCTCGCCTATTATGGCGTGGGGCCAGGGCCGTTCCTGTTCGTTCCGCTGGTTGGGCCCACCACCCTGCGCGACGTGATCGGCCTGGGCCTCGATCGTGCGTTCCTGCCGGCGATTGTCGGCGGCCCGCTGCGCAGCCCTGCCTATGTCACCGGCAGCTTCGTGGTGCGTTCGCTCAACGATCGTCTTGACGATGACCGCCGCATCCAGGCGATGCGCAAGGCTGGCGATCCCTATCTCGCCGCCAAGGAAGGCTATCTCGCCGCCCGCCAGGAGCAGATCGACGAGCTCAAGGGGCACAAGCACAAGGAAAAGGCCGCCCCGCCCCCCGATGCGCAGACGCCACCCGCTGTGGTGAATCCCGCAGCACCGGCGCCAGCGCCCACCGGGCCAGCGACCACCGGGCCGGCGCACGCCCCGGATGGCCAGGTGCTGCCCCCGATCGTGCTGCCCGCGCCCGCGCCAGCCGCTACCCCGGCAGCGGCACCAGCCACCACCCCCCCCTGATCGGCGCACCGCCGCCCCACAGGCCAAGTCCCGCGCAAAAAGGCTGAAAACCGGCAATCCCCAACCGTCTTGGCGCTTGGGCATTGCGGGGCGGCGCCTTGCACCCCATATCTGCCTCAAGCCCTGCCGGTTTGGGTTCATGTGCGGCAGGTGGGACGGACATTTGCACTTATGACTTTGTATCCCCTGCTGCCCTTGCGCGATATCGTGGTGTTCCCCGGTATGGTCGTGCCGCTGTTTGTCGGCCGCGAAAAGTCGGTTGCCGCCCTGGAAACGGCCATGGCCGGGTCCAAGGACATCTTCCTGCTGGCCCAGCTCGACCCCGGCTGCGACGATCCCGATCGCGATGATCTCTATGAAACCGGCGTGATCGCCACGGTGCTCCAGCTGCTCAAGCTGCCCGATGGCACCGTGCGCGTGCTGGTGGAAGGCAACCAGCGTGCCGAGCTCAAGACGCTCAACGCGGAAAGCTCCAGCCACGGCGACATGCTGATGGCCGAGGTCGAGCCGATCGAGCCGGGCAGTGTCTCGGGCACCGAAGTGTCGGCGATGATGCGCTCGGTGGTCGATCAGTTCGCCGAATATGCCAAGCTTTCCAAGAAGCTGCCGCAGGATGCCGGGCAGCAGCTGGGCGATATCGAAGACGCTGGCAAGCTGGCCGATGCCGTGGCTGCCAACCTGGCGGCCAAGGTGGCCGACAAGCAGGCCGTGCTTTCGGAAAGCGACGCTCTCAAGCGTCTGGAAATGGTGCTTTCCTTCATGGAAGGCGAGCTGGGCGTGCTCCAGGTGGAGCGCAAGATCCGTGGCCGCGTCAAGCGCCAGATGGAAAAGACCCAGCGCGAATACTACCTCAACGAGCAGCTCAAGGCGATCCAGTCGGAACTGGGCGGCGGCGACGGTGAGGAAGCCAACGAGATCCAGGAACTGCAGGACAAGATCGACAGTCTCAAGCTGTCGAAGGAAGCCCGCGCCAAGGCCAATGCCGAGCTGAAAAAGCTCAAGACCATGCAGCCGATGAGCGCGGAAGCCACCGTGATCCGCAACTATCTCGATGTGCTGCTGGGCCTGCCGTGGGGCAAGCGGTCCAAGCTCAAGAAGGATATCCCGGGCGCCCAGGCGGTGCTCGATGCCGATCACTACGCGCTGGACAAGGTCAAGGATCGCATCGTCGAATACCTGGCCGTGCAGGCGCGCACCAACAAGCTCAAGGGTCCGATCCTGTGCCTCGTTGGCCCGCCGGGCGTGGGCAAGACCTCGCTGGGCAAGTCGATCGCCAAGGCCACCGGCCGGCAGTTCATCCGCCAGTCGCTGGGCGGCGTGCGCGACGAGGCCGAAATCCGTGGCCACCGCCGCACCTACATCGGCTCGCTACCGGGCAAGATCGTCACCAACCTGCGCAAGGCTGGTGCATCCAACCCGCTGTTCCTGCTCGACGAGATCGACAAGCTGGGCCAGGATTTCCGGGGCGATCCCGCTTCGGCCCTGCTCGAAGTGCTCGACCCCGAACAGAACGCCAAGTTCCAGGATCATTATCTGGAGCTGGACATCGACCTGTCCGACGTGATGTTCGTGTGCACGGCCAACAGCCTCAACCTGCCGCAGCCGCTGCTCGATCGCATGGAGATCATCCGCCTCGAAGGTTATACCGAGGATGAGAAGGTCGAAATCGCCGAGCGGCACCTGGTGAGCAAGCAGGTGGAAGCACACGGCCTGCGCAAGGGCGAGTTCACGCTCACGCAGGACGCGCTGCGCGATCTGATCCGCTATTACACCCGCGAAGCCGGCGTGCGCACGCTGGAGCGCGAAGTGGCCCGGCTCGCGCGCAAATCGTTGCGGAAGATTCTGGAAGGCAAGGAAAAGAGCGTGACGATCACGCCTGAAAACCTTGCCGAGTTCGCCGGCGTGCGTAAATTCCGCCACGGCGTCTCTGACGAGGAAAACCAGGTCGGCGCGGTAACGGGCCTGGCCTGGACAGAAGTGGGCGGCGAATTGCTGACGATCGAAAGCGTGACGGTGCCCGGCAAGGGCGCGGTGCGCACCACCGGCAAACTGGGCGAAGTGATGAGCGAAAGCGTCCAGATGGCGTTCAGCTTCGTCAAGGCGCGCAGCCCTGCCTATGGCATCAAGCCGTCGATCTTCCAGCGCAAGGATCTGCATATCCACCTGCCCGAAGGCGCCGTGCCCAAGGACGGGCCGAGCGCGGGCATCGGCATGGTCACCGCGATGGTTTCGACGCTGACCGGTGTTCCGGTGCGTGCCGATGTGGCGATGACCGGGGAAGTGACGCTACGCGGCCGTGTGCTGGCGATCGGGGGATTGAAGGAAAAGCTGCTCGCCGCGCTGCGCGGTGGCATCAAGACGGTCCTGATACCCGAGGAAAACCGCAAGGATCTGGCGGAAATCCCCGCCAATATCCGCGAAGGGCTGGAGATCGTGCCGGTGTCGCATGTCGACGAGGTTCTGGCGCGGGCGCTGGTTGCCCCGGTGGAAGCGATCGAATGGACCGAAGCCGACGACCTTGCCACGCAGCCGGCGGCGGCCCCCCTGGGCGGCAGCCCGGCAGCGGCACGCACCGCGCACTGAGCGCAGTTTCTACCGTAGTTTGACGGGAGCCGCGCGCAACATCGTTGCGCGCGGCTTTTGCCTGCCCGCAAAGTCGGTTGCCATCGGGGATAAATTGCGGGTTTTGCGTGCTTTTGCCTTTGACAGCGCTTTTTTTCTCGGCTCTTTTCCGCCGCACCCGAAATCACGATTTTCCAACATTTGCTGTCCAGTAGATTGGTAGGGGGTTTCCGCACATGAACAAGAACGATCTGATCAGCGCCGTCGCCGATGTCAGCGGCCTGTCCAAGGGCGATGCCATCAAGGCTGTCGAAGCCGTGTTCGAATCGATTTCCGGCGCGCTGGCCAAGGGTGAGGAAGTGCGCCTGGTCGGCTTCGGCACGTTCTCGGTTGCCAAGCGCAAGGCGTCGACCGGCCGCAACCCCCGCACCGGCGAACCGATGGCCATCAAGGCTTCGGCCCAGCCCAAGTTCAAGGCCGGCAAGGGGCTCAAGGACGCGGTGAACTGACCCCATCGCGCCGCAAGGCAAAAAAAGAGGCCGCGTCGCATGCCGACGCGGCCTTTTTTGTGGAAAAAGAATTCCCGTGTTCCGCACAAAGGCGGTTCAGTCGTCCACGCTCGGGCGCGTGGCGGCGGCATAGAGGGCGATGGCGGCCGCGTTGGAGACATTGAGGCTTTCGATCGCGCCGCTGATCGGCAGGCGGGCAATGGCATCGCAATGCTGCATCACGTTGTGCCGCATGCCTTCGCCCTCGGCGCCCAGTACCAGCGCCACCGGGCCGGCGGGCAGGGCATGGGGAAATTCCGCCTCGCCTTCGCCGTCCAGGCCGATTCGCCAATAGCCGGCCTCGGAAATCGATTCGAGCGCGCGTGCCAGGTTGACCACCCGCACCCACGGCACCGATTCCAGCGCGCCCGATGCCGATTTGGCCAAAGTGCCCGATTCGGGCGGGGCATGGCGATCCTGGGTGATCAGCGCGGCCACGTCGAATGCGGCACAGCTGCGCAGGATGGCGCCCACGTTGTGCGGATCGGTGACCTGATCGAGCAGCACCAGGGTGCGGCCCTCGGCCTCTTCCAGCACATCGTCCAGCGCCACATCGTCCAGCGGCAGGCATTCCAGCACCAGGCCCTGGTGCGGCGCATCACGCGCCACCAGGCGCCCCAGATCCACCGCCTGGGCATATTCCACCGGCAGATCGCGCGGCAGTTCGGCGTCATGGTCGTTCAGCATTTCCTGGATCGCCTCGCGCGTGCCCCACAGCTTCTTGGCGGTGCGGTTGGGGTTGGTCAGTGCCGCTTCCACGGCATGGCGGCCCCACAGCCGCACCGTGCCGGTGCTGCCACGGCCCGATCCGCGCCCACCCTGGTTGCGCCCGGCCCGGCCGCGCAATGAGCGGCTCTTCTTGCCACTGTCGTGGCGCTTGTCTTGGTCATCATCGTGGCGGGGCATTGCGAACACCTGTGCATAAAAATCGAAAACTGCATCGCCCTTAGCCAGCCCCCCCATTGACAGGCAAGCGATGGTTCGCCAAAGGGCCTCTCACTCGGCCGGACGGACCGGATCGCTTGCAGCGAAACGGCCCATTCAAATGCAGGAAAGCCTTGGAAAAGGCGCTCCTCGCACCGGCAAATCTGGTGTGGACAGGTGGCCGAGTGGTTAAAGGCAGCAGACTGTAAATCTGCCCGCGCAAGCGTACGCTAGTTCGAATCTAGCCCTGTCCACCACCAGTATTCCAGCCCGCTCGCCAGGGCTGCCCCCACAAAAAATCCCAGCCTCACGGCCGCCCCGGTCGTTGCGGCAGCGTCACCTGCGGGTTTGGCGTCGCGCTGGGCACCAGGCCATAGTCGTAAGTCTCGCTGGCTTTCCAGGTATGGCCGCAAACCACATTGGTGCACTGGTAATAGATCTCGCGGTGGGTGTCGGTAACCGGCCGGCTCGATCGCCGTTGACCCGGTTGGTGGCAATGGGGGCAATGCAGGCGCCCGGTGCGCGGCTGCCCCGTGGTGGGGGATGGCATGGTGGATCTCCGTCTGTATCGATAAATCTATAATGCACCAATCTATCGTCTACGCAATAGATAAATGAATTGCCGATTTATAGTTTAATCTATAAACCGCTATCCATGACACTGGGTGATCGCATTGCCGCGCGAATCAGCGCGTTGGGCCTGTCGCAGGCGGAACTGGCGCGCCGCGTCGGCATTTCACAGCCGAGCGTGAACCACCTCATCCGCAAGGGGGCGCAAGGGTCGCGCCATATCCACGCCATAGCCCGCGCTCTCGAAACGAGCGTGGAATATCTCACCGGTGAAACCGATGACCCCGCCAACGATGGTCGCCGTGCGCCGTCGGTTTCGGTAGTTGCCGGAGCCATGGGCCTGGTTGCCGTGCGCGAGGTCGATCTGGCGATCGGCCTGGGCGCCGCCTATATCGACCAGCCTATCGCCGATGTGCAGCGCATGTTTCCGCGCGAATGGCTCGATCTCTATACCCGTGCCCCGGCGGAAAGCCTGATCATTGCGCGCGGTTCCGGGGACAGCATGATCCCCACCATCCTCGATAACGATCTGCTGCTGATCGATACCAGCCAGGCCGTGCCGCGCCTGGCCGATCAGGTCTGGGCGGTCAGCTATTGCGGGCTGGGCTGCGTCAAGCGGCTGCGGCCCAGCAAGGATGGCGGTTGGCTGCTGATGGCCGACAATCCTGCCATTTCCCCAATCACCGCCTATGATGGGGAACTGCACGTGCTGGGCCGCGTCGTGGCCTATTTCCGCAAGATGTAGCGCGCCATGGCCCGTGCCAGCCGGGGATAGCCGGGCAGGGCCAGCGCCATTGCCAGCAGCGCTGCTGCGGCCGGCGGCCATTGGTGCAGGCCGGCATAACAGGCTGCCACCGTGGGAAATACCGGCAGGGCGAGGCATTCGCGCCATACCAGCTCATGCCGGCCGGCGGGCGAAAGGCGCAGCCCCAGCCGGGCAATCGTGATCGTGCAGGTCGCTGCCAAGCTGATCAGCCAGCAGGGCCAGAACGGGTTGTGAAGGGGGATCATTGCGTGGTTCCTTTTGCGGTTGCCCCACCACAAAAGCCCAATTTCCCGCCCGGCGCGATGCCACCCTGTTGTGCAGATTCCTTATACAACAAGGCTTTGCATGTAGTTGGCACGGCGCTGGTCGATCCCTGACAGCGGTTGGTGGCACTGGTGTGCGCCATACGCTTGCCGCGCGACGCGCCAGCGCCTAGACCGGCGGCATGCCTGGTGACATTTTTGACAATCGCGGACGCGGCAATGCCGGTTGGTCCTGGCCCTCCATCCATCCCGAAGGACGCAAGTTCGGCGCTATTGCCGGTGGCATCGCGCTGATCGCGGCCATTTTCGGCGGCAGCATCGTGGCCTGGCCGTTCGTGTTCCTGACCCTTGGCGTGCTCGCGTTCTTCCGCGATCCGGTGCGCGTGACCCCGCGTGACGATCGCTTTGTGGTGGCGCCGGCCGATGGCCTGATCACGCTGATCCAGAAGGTGGCCCCGCCGCGCGAGCTTTCGGCCGACGATGGCAGCGGCCTTGCCGCCATGGACCCGACGCCGGTGACCCGCGTGTCGATCTTCATGTCGGTGTTCGACGTGCACGTGAATCGCACCCCGATCGGCGGCACGATCCGCCGCGTGGTCTATATTCCGGGCAAGTTCCTCAATGCCGATCTCGACAAGGCGAGTGAGGAAAACGAGCGCCAGCACTTCCTGGTGGAGCGCAGCGACGGCGTGAAGATCGGCTTTACGCAGATCGCTGGCTTGGTGGCGCGGCGCATCGTGCCGTTCGTCAAGAGCGGAGACATCGTGGCCGTTGGCCAGCGGGTTGGCCTCATTCGCTTTGGCAGCCGCGTTGACGTTTATCTGCCCGTCGGCACGGAACCCAAGGTGCTGATCGGCCAGCGCGTGGTGGCTGGCGAAACCATCCTGGCCGAAATCGGCGATGCACCGCTGATCGAGGGTATCAGCCAGTGACCTTGCCGGCAGAGGACGAAGAGGCATTTTCGGGTGAAGACTTTGGCCGCCACCGGCTGCCGCGCGGGCTTACACTGCGCGCGCTGGTGCCCAATGCCATTACCTCTGCTGCGCTATGCTGCGGGCTGACCGGTATTCGCTTTGCCATTGGTGGTGATTTCCGCGGCGCGGTGCTGGCGGTCATTCTCGCCGGCATGCTCGACGGCATCGACGGCCGCGTGGCGCGTCTGATGAAGGCGCAGTCGCGCTTTGGCGCAGAGTTGGACAGCCTGTCCGATGCCATCTCGTTTGGCGTGGCCCCGGCGCTGATCCTCTACCTCTGGTCGTTGCAGCAGATGCCGCGCTTTGGCTGGTTTGCGGCGCTGGCGCTGGCGGTATGCTGCGCCTTGCGCCTCGCCCGCTTCAACGCCCGCATCGACATGGAAGAGCAGCCGCACAAGTCCGCCGGCTTTCTTACTGGCGTTCCCGCCCCGGCCGGCGCCGGCCTGTCGTTTCTGCCGCTTTACCTGTGGGTGGCGAGCGGCCGCGACGAGTTTCGTCAGCCGATCTTCGTGGCGATCTGGGCGGCGCTCATGGCGTTCATGATGATTTCCAACATGGCGACGCCGGGCTGGTCATCGTTCCGCCCGCGCAAGACCATCCGCCTGGAGCTGATCGCACTGACCGGGTTGGTCTTTGCGGCGCTGCTGACGGAACCCTGGCTGACGCTGGTGGGAATTTGTGCGCTCTATCTTGCACTGATTCCAGTGGGTGTGGTGCGCTATGCCCGGCTCAAGCGGCAGCGCGCCGTGTCGCTTTCGTAACCACGCCAGCGGCCGGGCGCGGCGAGGGGCGGCGCACCGTGCTGCGCACCAGCGGCGGCAGCGCCGGGGTCGCCGGCGCGGCGGTGGCCAGCGGGCTGTCGATCAGCCGCGCCAGGAAAGCGCGATCGAGGTCCAGCGCATCGGCTTGTTCCAGCGCGCGGGCATCGGCCAGCAACTGACGAATGGCGCCAAGCTGGCCGTGCAAGGTGGCCGCAACGGCAACCAGGGCTGCAACGCCGGCGCCGGCAATGACGAGCGAAGCGAGAATGGCGAGCATGGCGATGCCTTTCCGAAGACAAGAGGGCAGGTGCCAAGCAGGGCGTCCTGTGCCCAAGGCTTGACAGCAAGCGCTTGTGTTGTGGATAACTCGATCGTTCCTGAACGGTTCCTGTTTGGCCCGTCGATGTTCCAAATGTTCCACTTTTGTTCCGGTGCGTCAACTGGAATTTCAAGCACATCTGCGCTCGTGCTAAGTGTTTGTGCTTATGTCGAAAATCGATGAAACAGTGTTCGCGGCGCGGTGATTCGGGCGTGGAACAGCCGCGCCAGGACGTGTTTTGCCTGCGTCGGGCAGGTTATCCCCGCGAATCACTGCTAAGGGCATTTCCGGTGGCATTGCCGGTTTACGCGCGCTATGGGCGCCGCAGCCCAGCGGTGATTCGCGGCATGTCCGCCGCCATCATGACAGCAGGGCCAGTCCACATGGGGCGCGCACATACCGGTGCCAGCTGCGGGTTCTCCGCGCGGTTCCAGCGCTCCAGAGGTGAAACCGGAAGGAAATGATTATGGCGGCTCCCGTCGTCACCATGCAGCAACTGATCGAGGCCGGTGCCCACTTCGGCCACCAGACCCACCGCTGGAACCCGCGGATGAAGCCGTACATCTTCGGCGCCCGCAACGGCATCCACATCCTCGACCTGTCGCAGACTGTTCCGCTGATGTCGCGCGCGCTCGAGTTCATCTCGGCCACCGTGCAGGCCGGCGGCAAGGTGCTGTTCGTCGGCACCAAGCGCCAGGCGCAGGAACCGATCGCCCAGGCCGCCCGCGCTTCGGGCCAGCACTATGTCAACCACCGCTGGCTGGGCGGCATGCTCACCAACTGGAAGACCATCTCGGGCTCGATCAAGCGCTTCAAGGCGCTGGAGGAACAGCTTTCGGGTGACACCGCCGGTCTCACCAAGAAGGAAGTGCTCCAGCTCACCCGCGAGCGTGACAAGTTCGAATTGTCGCTCGGCGGTATCCGCGACATGGGCGGCATCCCCGACGTGATGTTCGTGATCGACGCCAACAAGGAAGAACTGGCGATCAAGGAAGCCAACGTGCTGGGTATCCCAGTCGTGGCGATCCTCGACTCCAACGTTTCGCCCGAAGGCATCGCGTTCCCGATCCCGGCGAACGACGACGCCAGCCGCGCCATCCGCCTCTATTGCGAAGCCGTGGCCGCCGCTGCCACCAAGGGCGGCCGTGACGCTGCATATGCTTCGGGCGTGGACCTGGGCGCGCTGGACGAGCCGGTTGCCGAAGAAGCCGTCGAAGGCTGATTGCAGGCTGACATGACGGGGGCGGCGCCGCGATCGGCGCCGTCACCGAATTGTCCCGTTTCATGAAGTAGGGCCGCGGCGCGTGCAGCCGCGGCCGCACCGTTTCAGACAAAGGACAAACGCGATGGCTTACACCGCCGCTGACGTGAAGAACCTGCGCGAGCGCACTGGCGCCGGCATGATGGACTGCAAGAAGGCGCTCGACGAAGCTGCCGGCGATTTCGAAGCCGCGGTTGACGCGCTGCGCGCCAAGGGCCTTGCCGCCGCCGCCAAGAAGTCGAGCCGCACCGCCGCCGAAGGCCTCGTGGGCGTGGCCGTTTCGGGCACCAAGGGCGTCGCCGTCGAAGTGAACTCGGAAACCGACTTCGTCGCCAAGAACGACCAGTTCCAGGACTTCGTGCGCAAGTCGACCGAAGTGGCGCTGGAAACCGGCGCGGCCGACGTGGAAGCTCTCAAGGCTGCTGCCTATCCGGACGGCGGCACCGTGGCCGACAAGCTGACCAACAACGTTGCCACCATCGGTGAAAACCAGCAGCTGCGCCGCATCAAGCACGTCGCTGTGTCGAACGGCATCGTCGTGCCCTACATGCACAACGCCGCTGCCACCAACCTCGGCAAGATCGGCGTGCTCGTCGCGCTCGAATCCGAAGCTGGCGCCGACGTGCTCGAGCCGCTCGGCAAGCAGATCGCGATGCACATCGCCGCTGCTTTCCCGCTGGCGCTCAATGCCGAAGACCTCGACGCCGAGCTGATCGCCCGCGAACGCAAGATCGCGGCTGAAAAGGCAGCTGAAAGCGGCAAGCCCGCCGAAGTGCAGGCCAAGATGGTCGATGGCGCCGTGGCCAAGTATGCCAAGGAAAACGCCCTGCTGTCGCAGCTGTTCGTGATGGACAACAAGACCCCGATCGCCCAGGTCGTCGAAGCGGCTGGCAAGGCTGCAGGCACCAAGATCGCCCTCGTTGACTACGTCCGCTTCCAGCTGGGCGAAGGCATCGAAAAGGAAGAGACCGACTTCGCCGCCGAAGTGGCGGCCGCTGCCGGCATCAAGTAAGCATCGCTTTTCGCGTCCCCGCGCAACCGGGGCCTGGCCTTGCCCATGCGGCAATGCGCCGGGTTCCTGTTGCAGCGGGGACGTTTGCGTTTGCGAAAAGCGCAGCGGCGCCCTTGGCACGGCCCGTGCGCTGCGTATAAGGGCGCGAACCAGGGGTGGAGGGGCCGCCGGTTGCGTGCCAACCCGCCTTCATCCCGATCCTTTTTTGCGAGACCCGGACGCCCCATGACCACCCCTGCAAAGTTCAAGCGCATCCTGCTCAAGCTTTCTGGCGAAGTGCTCATGGGCAACCAGCAGTTCGGCATCGATACCGATTTCGTCGCCGCGCTCGCCGCCGAAGTGAAGGCTGCCAAGGAAACCGGCCTCGAAATCTGCCTGGTTATTGGCGGCGGCAACATCTTTCGCGGGATGGCTGGCGCTGCCAAGGGCATGGACCGCGCCCAGGCCGATTACATGGGCATGCTGGCCACGGTGATGAACGCACTGGCGATGCAGTCCGCCCTCGAAAAGCTGGGCGTCGACACCCGCGTGCAATCGGCCGTGCAGATGGACCAGGTGTGCGAACCCGTCATCCGCCGCCGCGCCGAACGCCATCTCGCCAAGGGCCGCGTGGTGATCTTTGCCGCCGGCGTGGGCGCGCCCTATTTCACCACCGATTCCGGCGCAGCGCTGCGTGCGGCCGAAATGCAGTGTGATGCGCTGTTCAAGGGCACCAGCGTCGATGGCGTCTATAATGCCGATCCCAAGAAGGATGCGGCGGCCAAGCGCTTTGACACCATCGACTATGACACCGTGCTGGCGCACAACCTGCAGGTGATGGACGCCTCGGCCGTGGCGCTGTGCCGCGACAACAATATTCCCATCGTCGTGTTCTCGATCCGCGAGCAGGGCAATCTTGCCCGCGTGCTGGCCGGAGAGGGCACGCAGACCATCGTTCGGAAGGAAGCCTGATCCATGGCAAAGTATGACAAAGGCGATCTTGAGCGCCGCATGAAGGGCGCTGTCGAATCGCTCAAGGGCGATCTCGCCGGCCTGCGCACTGGCCGTGCCAACACCGCGCTGCTCGATCCGATCACGGTCGAAGTCTATGGCAGCCACATGCCCTTGAACCAGCTGGCCACCGTGTCTGCACCCGAACCGCGCCTGCTTTCGGTGCAGGTGTGGGACAAGTCCAACGTCGGCCCGGTGGAAAAGGCGATCCGGTCTGCCGGCCTTGGCCTTAACCCCATCAACGACGGCAACAACCTGCGCCTGCCGATCCCGGACCTGACCGAGGAACGCCGCAAGGAACTGGCCAAGCTGGCCAGCAAGTATGCCGAAGGCGCCCGCATTGCCGTGCGCAACGTGCGCCGCGATGGCATGGAAGCCTTGAAGGCTGACGAGGCCAAGAAGGAAATCTCGGAAGACGAGCGCAAGCGCCTGGAAACCGAAGTCCAGAAGCTGACCGACGAGACGATCAAGGCCGTGGACGACGCTGCCGCCCATAAGGAAAAGGAAATCCTGGGCAAGTGAGCGCCGCGCCGGTTCCCGTGCCGCAGGTTCGCGACGGGGGCGATGGCGCCCCCTTGGCCCGCCACGTTGCCATCATCATGGATGGCAACGGGCGCTGGGCCAAGAAGCGGTTCATGCCCCGTGCGTTTGGCCACAAGCGCGGCGTGGAAGCCGTGCGCGCGGCCGTGCGCGCCGCGGGCGACCTGGGGCTCGAGGCGCTGACGCTCTATGCCTTCAGCTCAGAGAACTGGAAGCGCCCGGCCGACGAGATTTCCGATCTCATGGGCCTGCTGCGCGCGTTCATCCGCAGCGATATCGACGAGATCGACCGCAATGGCGTGCGGCTCAAGATCATCGGCGAATATCGCGCGCTGGCGCCCGATCTGGTGCAACTGATCGATGATGCCGTGGCGCGCACCGCCGGCAATACCCGGCTCACGCTGGCAATCGCGCTCAACTATGGCTCGCAGCAGGAAATTGCCCGCGCCGCTGCCCGCGCTGCCGCCAAGGGCGAGATCACGCCCGAAACCATCGCGGCCGAGCTTGATACGGCAGACCTGCCGCCGCTCGACCTGCTGATCCGCACTTCGGGCGAGGTGCGGCTGTCGAATTTCCTGCTGTGGCAGGCCGCCTATGCCGAAATGGTGTTTACCCCGGTGTTGTGGCCCGATTTCACCCCCGATCACTTGCGCGCCGCGCTTGATCAGTTTGCCGAGCGGGAGCGGCGCTTTGGCGGACGTTGATCCCGCCGTGGCCGCACAACCGCAACCGGCCAAGCGTTCCGACCTGCCCGTGCGCCTGGCTTCGGCCGTGGTCATGCTGGGCGTGGCTGGCCTGGCCGTGTGGCGCGGCGGGGTGGCGCTCGATGCCTTCATCGCGGCTGTCGGCCTGGTCGTATTTGGCGAATATGTTCGCCTGGTGGCACGCATCGCGCCCGATCCGGCGCGCATGGTCGCCGGGGTCATTACCGGCGCGGTCTATATCGGCTGGGGCGCCCTGGCGCTGATCGTGATGCCCACGCCCTTGCTGGTGGCGGTCATGGGCCTGGTGATCTGCACCGATACGGGCGCCTATTTCACCGGCCGTGCGCTCGGCGGCCCCAAGATTGCGCCGCGCATTAGCCCGTCGAAAACCTGGTCGGGCCTGGCCGGTGGCATGGCCGCCGCTGGGCTGTGGACTGGGCTGTTCACGCTGGGCGGCGCCTGGCTGATCAGCGGCCTTGGCCCCACCGGCCCGAGCCTGGCAGAGGCGTTGCACATCGCCAACCTGGGTGTGGCAGCCTTGGCCGGTGCCGTGTTGGCAGTGGCGGCGCAGGCGGGCGATTTCTACGAATCGTGGCTCAAGCGGCGGGCGGGGGTCAAGGATTCCTCGCGCCTCATCCCGGGCCACGGCGGCTTTTTCGATCGCGTTGACGGGCTGTTGCCGGTGGCCATCATCGTCGGCACCGCCTGGGCGCTGGGGGCACCGGCATGACCGCGCAACGTTCCATCACCATCCTGGGCGCGACCGGTTCGATCGGCACGTCGACGCTCGATCTGGTGCGCCGCAATCCCGCTGCCTTCCGCGTCGAGGCGCTGACCGCCCATGCCCAGGTGGCCGAACTGGCCGCGCTCGCCCGCGAATTTTCCGCGCGCCTGGCCGTGGTCGGTGATCCTGCCCGCCTGGCGGAGCTGCGTGCGGCGCTTGCTGGCACCGATATCGCCGTGGCCGCCGGCCCCGACGCCCTGGTCGAGGCGGCCGCGCGCGGCGCCGACA
Source organism: Novosphingobium sp. GV079 (assembly GCF_003058045.1). Lineage (NCBI taxonomy): Bacteria > Pseudomonadati > Pseudomonadota > Alphaproteobacteria > Sphingomonadales > Sphingomonadaceae > Novosphingobium > Novosphingobium sp. GV079. Next base: position 39,277 of record NZ_QBUE01000018.1, read on the forward strand.
TTACTGTCGCCGCGATCGTTGGCTGTGCCGGCCTGGCGCCTACCATGGCGGCGATCGAATGTGGCCGCACCGTGGCCTTGGCCAACAAGGAAGCGCTGGTTTCTGCGGGCGAGGTGATGACTGCGGCCGTGGCGCGCAGCGGCGCCACGTTGCTGCCGGTCGATTCGGAGCACAACGCGATCTTCCAGTGCCTTGCGGGCAATGCGCCCGAGCATGTGCGGATGATCACGCTGACGGCCAGTGGCGGCCCGTTCCGCGATTGGGCGGCCGATCGCCTGCCCCATGCCACCCCGGCCCAGGCGGTGAAGCACCCCAACTGGTCGATGGGTGCCAAGATCAGCGTCGATTCGGCCACGATGATGAACAAGGGGCTCGAGTTCATCGAGGCGTTTCACCTGTTCCCCGTGGGGGTTGAGCGGCTGCGCATCCTGGTCCATCCGCAGTCGATCGTGCATTCGATGGTCGAATATCGCGATGGCTCCACCCTGGCGCAGCTTGGTCCTTCAGATATGCGCGTGCCGATCGCCTCGTGCCTGGCCTGGCCGGCGCGGATGGACACGCCCTGTGCGCCGCTCGATCTGGCGCAGATTGGCGAACTCACGTTTCGTCAGCCCGACGAATCGCGCTTTCCCGCCACGCGCCTGGCGCGCGAGGCGGTGATGGCCGGCGGCGCTGCGCCGGCCGTGCTCAATGCCGCGAATGAAATCGCGGTGGCTGCGTTCCTGGCTGGTAAGATCGGGTTCACGCAAATCGTGGCATGTGTACAGGCTGTGCTGGATCGTGGCCTGCCGCCGCCGCCTGCCTGCCTGGCAGATGTGATTGCGGTTGACCACGAAGCCCGCTTGCGCACACATGCGCATATGGAGCCCGTTCGTTGATGCAGACCCCCGGCCTATTGATCAGTTTTCTGGGCTTCGTGCTCGTGCTGGGGCCACTCGTCTTCCTTCACGAACTGGGTCACTATCTGGTTGGTCGCTGGTGCGGGGTAAAGGCCGATGTCTTTTCGATCGGGTTTGGCCGTGAACTGATCGGCTGGACCGACAAGCGCGGCACGCGCTGGAAGCTCTCGCTGCTGCCGCTGGGTGGTTATGTCCAGTTCGCCGGAGACATGAGCCCGACGAGCAAGCCGACGTCGGAATGGCTGGCATTGCCGGCGGCAGAGCGCAACCGCACGTTCCAGGCCAAGGCGCTGTGGCAGCGCGCGCTGATCGTGCTGGCGGGCCCGGTTACCAACCTGCTGGTTGCGCTGGTGATCCTGTCGGGCTTTACCATGGCCTATGGCAAGCTCGTGGTGCCGCCCGTGATCGGCGTGGTGCAGCCCGGCTCGGTGGCGGAAAAGGCTGGCGTGCGGGTGGGCGATCGCGTCGTGGCGATGCGCGGAAGCGCGATCGATACTTTCCTCGACGTCAAGATGACCGTGGCGCAGCACCCTGGCGAGCCGCTTGACCTGGTGGTGGAGCGCGGTGGCAAGCGCCAGACGCTGCCCGTGGTTGCCGGCACCCGCGCGGATTCCGATCGCTTTGGCAACGTTCAGAAAATCGGCTTCATCGGGGTGGGCCCGGCCAGTGTCGAACTGGTCCGTGTCGGCCCTCTGGCGGCAGTGGCCGATGGCGCACGACAGATGCGCGGCATTGTCGATACCATGGTCACCGGCATCGTGCAGATCGCAACCGGCCGGCGCGAGGTGAAGGAACTGGGCGGCCCGATCAAGATCGCCAAGTTCTCTGGCGAGCAGCTGGTCTCGGGCTGGCAGCCGTTCGTGTTCTTCGTCGCGCTGATTTCGATTAATCTGGGATTCATCAATCTCTTGCCAATTCCCGTGCTCGACGGGGGGCATCTGGCCTTCTACCTGGCAGAGGCGGTGCGCCGCCGGCCGGTCAGTGCGCGCGGCCAGGAATGGGCGTTTCGCACCGGCCTGGCGCTGGTGGTGGCCCTGATGCTGATCGTCACGGTCAACGATGTTGCCTCGCTCGACCTGTTCGGTGCGCATGGCCTGTTTGGAGCAAAGGTTTTCGGCGGCTGACCGGTTTGGTTGGCGCCGCATGGGCGCAGGATGATCGGCCAGCGGCCGGGCAGGGGGCTCGGCAGGCCGAAGGCGCATTATTTTCCACAATATGCGGGGTGAATGCGGTGCCTTGCACCATGCTTGCTTGATTGGCACAGCGGCATCGGGCACAGGGCTGCGGTGCCGAAAATCCGGCAACCGCCATCGTGGCGGAACATTACGAATTCAGACGGGATGGCGCTTGGTGATGAATGAACGGTACGCGAGCCTGACCGCCCCCGCCGCAGCGCGGGCATCGAACCCGGCAACGGCGCGGGTTTCGACTCTCGCGGTGGCGCTGCTTGCCTCGACCACGCTGGGCAATCCGGCCCTGGCGCAGAGCGCGCCCAAGGCAAAGGCCGCGTCTGCTCCGGCATCTGCCATTGCCCCGGCCAACGCTCCGGCCGCGCCCGCCGTGGCTGCGCCGGCCGAACCGGTGCAACTGGTGCGTTCGATCACCATCGACGGCGCCCAGCGCCTCGAGCCCGATACGATTCGCTCCTACATCCGCCTGCGCGAAGGCGATCGCTATACCCAGGCCGCGGCCGACCAGGTGCTCAAGGACCTGTTCGCCACTGAACTGTTTGCCGACGTGCAGGTGCGCAACAACGCGGGCGCGGTGACCATCCAGGTCAAGGAAAACCCGGTCGTCAACCGCATCATCCTGGAAGGCAACAAGCGCCTCAAGGAAGACAAGATCCTGCCCGAGATCAAGCTCTCGGCGCGTCAGATCTTCACGCGGTCCAAGGTGCGCGCCGACGTGTCGCGCATCATCGAGCTGTACAAGCGGCAGGGCCGATTCGCCGCCTCGGTCGAGCCCAAGATGGTCATGCTCGACCAGAACCGCGTCGATATCGTGTTCGAGATCACCGAAGGGCCCAAGTCCAAGGTTCGCCAGATCAACATCATCGGCAACCAGCAGTTTTCCGATACCGAACTGCGCACCGAGATGGTCACCAAGCAGGCCCGCGCGTTCCGCCTGTTCTCGTCGGGCACCAGCTACGATCCCGATCGCCTCGCGTTCGACCAGCAGAAGCTGCGCCAGTTCTACCTGACCAAGGGCTATGCCGATTTCCGCGTGGTCTCGGCCGTGGCCGAACTGACGCCGGACAAGAAGGACTTCATCATCACGTACGTGGTGGAGGAAGGGAAGCGCTACAAGTTCGGCGACGTGAAGGTGGATAGCCAGCTGCGCGAGATCGACGGCGACAGCCTGGTCAAGAAGCTGCCGATGAAGGCGGGTGACTGGTACAACGCCAAGCTGGTCGAAGACACCGTCGACAGTCTGAGCGAGACGGCCGGCAGCCTGGGCTATGCCTTTGCCAACGTGCAGCCCGATTTCGCGCGGAACAAGGATGACCTCACCATGGGCATCACGTTCCGCATCGCTGACGCGCCGCGCGTCTATGTCGAACGTGTCGATGTCAACGGCAACACGCTGACCCAGGACAAGGTGATCCGTCGCGAATTCCGCCTCGCGGAAGGTGACGCGTTCAATTCCTACCAGATCAAGCGCTCGTCCAACCGCATCAAGTCGCTCGGCTATTTCCAGGAAAAGTTCGAGGTTGAGCAGAAGCCGGGCACCACGCCCGATCGCATCGCGCTCGAAGCCAACGTGGAAGAAAAGCCCACCGGCGAACTGCAGCTTTCGGCCGGTTTCTCCAGCCTGGAAAGCTTCATCTTCCAAGCCTCGATCCGCCAGAACAACTTCCGTGGTCGCGGCCAGACGCTGGGCCTCTCGGTTGATTATTCCTACTATTCGCGCAGCGTCCAGCTGAGCTTTACTGAGCCCTATCTGTTCGATCGCAACATCTCGATGGGCGTTGACGTCTATCGCCGCGATTACAACAGCTTCAACTACCTCAATTCCAACCGCAACACGACGTACAAGCAGACCACGACCGGCTTCCAGATCCGCGCCGGCGTGCCGCTGACCGAGTACATGTCGCTGATTGGCCGCTACACGTTCAACATCGATGACGTGACGCTGGACGAGGCGACCTATTACCTCAACGGCACCTGCAGCCCGCTGCTGGCCGGTCGTTACCTGTGCGATGCTATTGGCCACCGCACCAGCTCGATCTTCGGCACCTCGGTGGTCTACGACACGCTCGACAACCGCCTGCGTCCGACCAAGGGCACCTCGTGGCTGCTGAGCGGCGACATCGCCGGGCTGGGTGGCTCGGTCAAGTATGCCCGCATCACTGCCAACGCCGCGCACTACTGGCCGGTGGGCAAGGGCTTCGTGTTCAGCCTGCGCGGCGAAGGTGGCGCGATCGAGCCGCTCGCCAGCCGTTCGTCGGATCCCACCGTGGACGACGTGCGCCTGACCGACCGCTTCTTCCTCGGCCAGCCGCAGATGCGCGGCTTCGACATTCGCGGCGTGGGCCCGCGCGTGCTGCGCAAGTATTACTCGCGCAACGCCGATGGCTCGTTCGGCGCGATCACCACCGACCGCAATTCGTGGGCGGACGACGCGCTGGGCGGCCGCTACTACTATATCGGCCATGCCGAGCTTGAAATTCCGCTTGGCGCCGGTGCCCGCGAAATGGGCCTGCGTCCGTCGATCTTCATGGACGCTGGTGCGGTGTGGGGCGTACGTCGCCCGGCCACCAGCACGGGGGTGGTGCTCTATACCGACGCGCTGACCGGCAAGATCACGACCGCAGCCAATGCCACCGACGGCACGGCCAACAGCACATACCAGAAGTACGACGAAGTCTTCGTTGGCAACTCGCCGCAGCCGCGCGTTTCGATCGGCGTCGGCGTTAACTGGAACTCGCCTTTCGGCCCGTTCCGCATCGACTTCGCCAAGGTCTTGAAGAAGGTCGACGGCGACGACACCCAGCCCATCACTTTCAACGTGGGAACCCAGTTCTGATGAAACTCCGCATTGCCTCGGCCCTGATCGCGGGCCTGATGATCTCGGCTGCCCCCGCAGCCATGGCCGCCGCTCCTGCGGCTGCGTCGACCGCTCCGGTTGCCAACGGCATCGCCTATGCCAATCCGCAGGCGATTGTCGGTTCGTCGTCGGCCTATCAGACCGCGATGCAGCAGCGTCCGGTCACCTACAAGGCGCAGATCGACCAGGCCAAGACCCGCAGCGACCAGATCAACGCCCAGCTCAAGCCGCTGGCCGACAAGTTCCAGGCTGATCAGAAGAACCCCAAGGCCGATCGCGCTGCGCTCGAAGCCGAAGTGGGCCAGATCCAGCAGATCCAGGAAGACGGCAAGCGCGAGATCCAGCAGATCCTCGCTCCGCTGAACCTGGCTGAACAGTATGTGATCGAGCAGATCTCCGACAAGCTGGACGAAGCCACGCAGCGCGCGATGGCCAAGCGTCGCGCCACCATCGTGCTCGACGTGCAGGCCGTGGTGAAGGGCGATCCGGCCTCGAACATCAGCCAGGACATCCTGACCGAACTCAACGCCCTGATCCCCACCGCGCAGCTCGTGCCGCCGGCTGGCTGGATGCCGCGCGCCCAGCGTGAAGCGATGGCGCAGCAGCAGGCCCAGCAGGGCGCTGCGCCCGCCGCTTCGGGCGCCAAGGCGCCGGAAGGCCGCTAAGGCAAGGCATACGGGGATCCAATGACGCAGGAAGTCCAGGCCGAAACGGCCGCGCCGCTTTCGTTCGACGTGACCAAGGTGATGGCGGCGCTGCCGCATCGCTATCCCTTGCTGCTGGTCGATCGCGTGGCCTCGCTCGTGGTGGGTGAACGCATCCACGCGATCAAGGCCGTGACCATGAACGAGCAGTTCTTCCAGGGTCATTTCCCCGGCCGGCCGATCATGCCCGGCGTGCTCCAGATCGAGGCGCTGGCCCAGGCGGCCGGCGTCCTCGCGGTGGAGACGCTGGGTTTGGCCGGCTCGGGCAAGCTTGTCTATTTTATGGCGATCGAAAACGCGAAGTTCCGCACGCCGGTAGAGCCGGGTTGCTTGCTCGACCTGCACGTGGAATTCACGCAGATGCGTTCGCGGGTGTGCAAGTTTGCCGGCAAGGCCATGCTGGGTGACAAGATCGCCACCGAGTGCAGCTTTACCGCAATGATCGCCGATAGCTGAGTCAGTCAGCGCTTACGGTACATGACTCGACAAGCGGCGCCCTTTCGATTAGGGGCGCCGCTTTCGAGTTTACATCTCTCGTTTCCCAGCTGCCGGTCGGAACCGGCGGCACATCGGAGCAGTCCCATGAAGGCCAACATCCACCCCGACTACCACTTCATCAAGGTGCAGATGACCGACGGCACCGTGTTCGAAACCCGCTCCACCTGGGGCAAGGAAGGCGACACGCTGGCTCTCGACATCGATCCCACCTCGCACCCGGCCTGGACCGGTGGCAACCAGCGTCTGCTGGACCAGGGTGGCCGCGTGGCCCAGTTCAACAAGCGCTTCGGTGGTCTCACTCTCAAGAAGTGAGCGGCCGCGATCGGGCAGGGCCACGTGCCTTGCCCGTGCGCGCGCGAACCAGGGGCGGCTTCGGCCGCCCTTTTTCGTATCTGCCGCACCCGCCGTGTCTGCGGCTGGTGAAATCCATGGCCAAGGGTGCTTGCCATGGCCGGGGGGAGCCATAAGGTAACAACATGCAACCAACGCCCTCTGCCTCCGGTTTGCCGGCCACCTCGCTCGATCGCCTGCTCGGTTATCAGTTGCGCCGTGCCTCGGCCGTGATGATGGCTGATCTGGCACGCGAACTGGCCGATCTTGAAATGCGCCCGGCGGAAGTGACCGCGCTGCTGGTGATCGGCGAAAACCCCGGCTGCTCGCAAACCGAAGTGGGGCAGGTGCTGGGGATCAAGCGCGCCAACATGGTGCCGATCATCTCACGGCTGATGGATCGTGACCTGATCGATCGCGAACGCGCCGATGGGCGCAGCCATGCGCTGCGCGTCACGGACACCGGGGCGGCGGTAGTGGCCGATGCCCTGGCCCGGATCGAGCGGCACGAGACGCGCTTTTCCGAGCTGTTCGACACGGCCACACTCGATGCGCTCCATGCCGCGTTGCCACTGATTCGCGGGCAGCGGGACGAGGCCGAGGGCTGACCTTGGCTGCCTGACGCTCCCGGTGTCCCGGCCGGGTTGCCTCGAAAGCGGATTGGCTTGGCTCCAAAGCGGCGCCGGCCTTGCTTGCCTGGGCCGCGCCCTGGGCGCAATTCCACCGCATGAACCGGGCGCTGCTGCCTGCGGCGGAGGCAGGCTTTTCTCTGGTGGAACTGATGGTGGCCCTGGCAATCGCCGGATTGGCCGCCACGGCCGTGATTCTCAATCTGCCGTCCACTACGGCCGCGCCCGCGATCGCTGCACAGCGCCTGGCCGTGCGGCTGGCCGCCGCGCGCGACATGGCGGTGATCGCGGGCCGGCCGGTGGCGGTCACGCTAGATGCGACCGGCTATGCCTTTGCCCAGCGCCGCGATGGCGCCTGGGTCGATCCGGCTGATCGCCGCTTGCGCCGCCAGGCCTGGCCGGCCGGGGTCGCCCTGGCACCATCGGCGGGACAGGGCAGTGCGCGGCATCTGGTGTTCGATACGATGGGCATGGCCAATGCGCCGCTTTCCATGACGCTTTCGGCCGGCACTGGCACGGCCAAGGTGCATGTTGCCCGCGATGGCGTCGTGGCGGTTGGCGGAGCGAGGCCGTGATGACGGCGCCACATGCCCAGGCCGTGCCGCCCAGCGAGGCCGGCTTTTCCCTGCTCGAGGTCATGGTCGCGCTGGCGGTATTCGCGATCGCTGCGCTGGCGCTGCTGCGGCTGGAGGCGGCAAGCCTGGCTGGCAGTGCCACGCTCGACCGGCGCTTCCTGCGCGAGGTTGAGGCAGGCAACCAGGCGACGCAATGGCGTGCAGACCCGGGCGGTGGCGCGCCTGGCATCGCGGGCGGCATCCTCGTCAACGGCGGTCGGCGCCTGGCCTGGCAGCGGGTGGTGCGCCGCGATGGTGCGGTGCTGGTGGCGCAAATCTCGGTGCGCGCGCTCGATGCTCCGCAAGAGGTGGCCGTGGCGCGGGCCGCGCGCGCCGCGCCATGACCGTTCTGCCGCCCGGCGAGCGGGGCTTCAGTCTGGTCGAGATGCTGGTTGCCCTGGCGGTCTTCGCCCTGATCGCCACAGCGGCGCTGGCCTTGCTGCGCGGCACGGCCAGCAGCGAACGCACGCTGCGCCACCACGATGCTGCGGCTGGGCAACTGCGCCGCATGGTTGCGCTGTGGCAGGCCGATCTGAGCCAGGCCGAGCCACGCCTTGGCCTGGCTACCGGGGGCGATGGCGTGCTGCTGGCCCTGGTGCGCGATGGCTGGGCCAACCCCAATGGATTGCCCCGGCCGCCGCTGGAGCGCCTGGAATACCGCTGGACCGGCCAGGCGCTGGTGCGGCGCAGCTATCCCCAGCTGGCGGGCGCTGCGGCGGATATCGATCTGGCCGTGCTGCCGCTCACCACGCCGCCGCGCCTGCGGCTGCGCGACGCGGCGGGGCAATGGCATCAGGGCCAATGGACAAGGCCCGATTTCCCCGTGGCCGCCGAACTGGTCATCGCGCCTTCGGGCCTGGCGGGCCCTTTGCGCCTCGTCTCGCCGTTGGGGCAGCCGTGAGCGTGGCACAGCCCCCGCCGCACGAACGCGGCGCGGCGCTGCTCGGTGTGCTGCTGCTGGTGGCGATCATGGCCGTGCTGGCCGGCCTGATGCTCGATCGGCTGGGTCTGGCCACGCGGCTGGCGGGCAATGCGCAGGCGCAGGCAGCCGCCCGCCGCGCCCTGGCCGAAGGGGAAGTGCGGTTGCTCGCCAGGCTTGCCCAGCCCGGCGGCGCGCTTCACCGGGCGGAGCGTGGCGGTTGGGCCGTGCCGCGCGGGCAGATTGCCTGGCAACTGGCGCCGGGTGGCAACTGCTTCAACGTCAACGCCCTGGTTGATGCGGCGCCCGATGGCACGCTGCGCGTGCGCCCGGCGGGCCTGCTCGAACTGCGCGCGCTGATGGCCTCGCTCGGTATCGGCAGCAGCCAGGCCGCGCCATTGGCTGCGGCCATGGCCGATTGGATCGATAGCGACGCGCTGTCCTTGCCCGATGGCGCAGAAGATGCCGACTATGCCCGCCTGGCCACGCCCTATCGCACCGCAGGCCGCCCGCTCGTGGCGGTGGGTGAACTGCGCGCGGTGCGCGGCATGACCGGCCCGCTCTATGCCCGGCTCGTGCCTTGGCTCTGTGCCTTGCCCGAGGTGGGCAACTCGCCCATCGCGCTGGGTAGTCTGGCGCCGGGGCAGGGGCGCCTTCTGGCAATGTTCGCGCCCGATGCGCTGAGCGTGGCGCGGGCCGAGCAGATCATCGCCCAGGCGCCACCCGGCGGCTATCGCGATCTGGCCTCTGCGCTGGGCGCGGGGCAGGGGCTGGCGACCGGGGAAATCGTGCTGGTCAATCGCTGGTTACGGGTGCGGCTGGTCGCCACGATCGATTCGCAAGCCGTGGAGGAACAGCTGCTGATCGATGCCGGCACCACCCCGCCACGGATCGTCGGGCGCAGCTGGGGCGAGGCGGCCGATCGCTGAAAAAGTTATCCCCCGATGCAAGTTTTCCCTTTTCAAGGCGGCAGGATTGTTGCAAGGGCGGCCACCCGAACGGAGCACGCATTGGCCGCTTCGCTCGGAACGCGGAACAACGCCCCAGGGCGCCGCCGTGGCGATCGTAGCTCAGTTGGTTAGAGCGCCGGTTTGTGGTACCGGAGGTCGGGGGTTCGAACCCCCTCGATCGCCCCATTTCTCCCGACATGACAAGACATTCCCTGCGGGGGTCCCAGCGCGGCATTGGCGCGCCCGTTTCATCCCAAGGTTCAAGGCCTTCGCGCCGCTGTTTTGCTTGCCCTTGATCTGGCGCAATGGCACAGCATGCGGGCCGGGCCATGCCCGGTGGAGAAGGATCCCAAGTTCAAAAACATGCACGGTTTTGCGAACCCCGCCCGATTCCTGCGGCTTGCCCGCTGGCTCATGCCGCTGTTGCTGGGGGTTGGCCTGGTCCTGGCCTTTGGCGCGCTGGCCTGGGGCCTGCTGATGGTGCCGCCTGACCGCCTGATGGGGCAGACCGTGCGCATCCTGTTCATCCATGTGCCCTGCGCGTGGCTGGGCATGGCCGGATGGACCACGATCGCGGTGTCGAGCCTGGTGGAACTGGTCTGGCGCCACCCGTTGGCGGCCATCGCGGCGCGCGCGGCCGCGGTGCCGGGCGCAGCATTCACGGCCATGTGCCTGATCACCGGATCGATCTGGGCACGGCCCACCTGGGGCACATGGTGGGTGTGGGATGGCCGCTTGACCAGCTATCTCATTCTGCTGTTCCTCTATTTCGGCTATATCGCGCTGGCTGGCGCGGCGCAGCGCGATGCTGCCGCCGGCAGCGGGGCCAGCCGTGTTACCGCCATCTTCGGCATGGTCGGCGCGATCAATATCCCGATCATCAACCGTTCGGTGGTTTGGTGGAACAGCCTGCACCAGCCCGCCTCGATCACGATGGGCAAATCGGCCATCGATGGCACGTTCCTGTGGCCGCTGCTGATCGGCGCACTGGGCTTTTCCTGCATTTTTGGCGGTGTCGTGCTGGCGCGCATGCGCACGCTTCTTGCCGATATCCAGGCGGAGGCGCGCCTGCGCCGCAAGGCCATGGCCTGATGTTGCACCGCGCGCTGCTGCTCCACGGAAACCCGCATCATGCATGAACGACTTGATCAATGGCACTTTGTGGCGGCGGCCCTCACCATCGGGGTGGTGGGCACGCTGCTGCTGGTTGGCATCACGCTGTGGTCGATGCGGCGGGCAGAGGCCCGGCGCGACGCGGTGCGCGGCGGAACCCGCGCCAAGGCACGAAAGAACGAGGCATGAGCGCGATCAAGGCCAAGCATCAACGGTTGGTCCTGCTGGTGATCGCGCTGGCGGCGCTGATCGGGGCCGGGCTGCTCGCCGCCTGGGCGCTGTCCAAGCAGGCCAGCTATTTCTATGTGCCGAGCGACCTGATGGCCCATCCGCCCGAACAGGGCCGCGCCGTGCGGCTGGGCGGCATGGTGCAGCGCGGCTCGATCAAGACGATGCCCGATGGCGTGACGATCACGTTCGTGGTCGGCGATGGCAAGGCCACCGTGCCGGTGCGCTATGCCGGGATCACGCCGGATCTGTTCGTCGAAGGATCGGGCGTGGTCGCCGAAGGCCGCATGGAGGGAAAAACCTTCGTGGCCGACAATCTGCTGGCCAAGCATGACGAGAAATATGTCCCGCGCGAGATGAAGGACATGACAGAAGGGCAGGCCAAGGCCGTGGTGGCGGAAACGAAATGATCGCGGAACTCGGTCTTGCCATCCTGTGGATGGCGGCGGCGCTGGCCGTGCTGCAACTCGTGGCGGGCGCCCTGGCGCTGCGGCCGCAAGGCGCGGCGATGCTGGGCGTGGTGCGTCCGGTGGCGGTGATGCAGGGCATTCTGGTGGCGCTGGCCTTTGCCGCGCTGATCACCCTGTTCGTCACCACCGATCTCTCGGTCAAGCTGGTGGCGGAAAACAGCCACTCGGCCAAGCCACTGATCTTCAAGATTGCCGGCACCTGGGGCAACCACGAAGGCTCGATGCTGCTGTGGGTCACGATCATGAGCCTGGCGGGTGGCTTCGTGGCGCTGGTGGAACGGCGCCTGCCGGAAAAGACGCTGATGGCGACGCTTGCGGCGCAGGCTTTCGTCAGCCTCGGCTTCTACGCGTTCCTGCTGCTCGCCTCCAATCCGTTTGCCCGCCTGCCGCAGCCCGCGCCAGAAGGCGCCGGGCTCAACCCGTTGCTGCAGGATATCGGCCTCGCGTTCCATCCGCCCACGCTCTACGTCGGCTATGTCGGGCTTTCGATCGCGTTCAGCTTTGCCGTTGGCGCGTTGATCACCCGCGATGTCGGCCCCGCCTTTGCCCGCGCCATGCGGCCCTGGGTGCTGGGCGCGTGGATATTCCTGACCATCGGCATCACCGCAGGCTCCTATTGGGCCTATTACACGCTGGGCTGGGGCGGCTGGTGGTTCTGGGATCCGGTCGAAAACGCCTCGCTCATGCCCTGGCTTGCCGCGACGGCGCTGCTCCATTCGGTTTCGGTGCTGGCGGCGCGCAATGCCCTTCGCGCCTGGACGGTGATGCTTGGCGTGATCGCCTTTTCGATGTCGATGGTCGGCACGTTCCTGGTGCGCTCGGGCATTCTCACGTCGGTCCACGCCTTTGCCGTCGATCCGGCGCGGGGCAGCTTCATCCTGGCGCTGCTGGCGATCTACATCGGCGGTGCGCTGCTGCTGTTCGCCTTGCGCGCCAGCACGGTAACCGAAGGCGCGCGCTTTGCTTTCGTCAGCCGCGAGGCGGCCTTGGTGTTCAACAACGTGATGCTGTGCGGCATCCTCGGCATCGTTCTGCTCGGCACGCTCTATCCGCTGCTGACCGAGGCGTTCGGCGTCAAGGTTTCGGTGGGTCCGCCCTATTTCAATCCGGTTTCGGCGATCTTTGCCTTTCCCATGATCGTGGTCATGGCCGTGGGGCCGCTGCTGCGCTGGAAGGATGATCGCGGCGGGCGCATCGCGCCAGTCCTCGCCGTGCCTGCGCTGGTGGCCATCGCCGCCGGTGGCGCGGCGTTCGTCGCCGGGGTGAGGGTGCTGCCGGCGCTGGGCCTGGCGCTGGGCGCGGGGCTGGCCATCGCCAGCCTGCTGCCGCTGCGAGGGCGCAACCTGCGCCGCACGCCGCTGCCGATCTGGGGCATGGTCATCGCCCACCTCGGCATTGCCGTGGCGGCCCTGGGCATGGCCAGCGAAAGCGCGTTTTCCACCGAAACACTCGCCGCGCTCAATCCGGGTGAAACCCGCCAGGTCGGCCCCTATGCCCTCACGCTCGATCGCATCGATCCGGTGGCGGGGCCCAATTGGACCGCGCTGCAGGCCACGGTTTCGGCCCGCTATGATGGCGGCGACGCCACGGTGCTGCTGCCCCAGGCGCGGGTCTTTGCCAATCCGCCGGGCACGCGCACCGAATCTGCCCTGAAAACCCGCTGGAACGGCCAGCTTTATGTGGTTCTGGGGGAAGAGGGCCAGGATGGTCGCTGGCAGATGCGCTTCTGGTGGAAGCCGTTCGTGCCGCTGATCTGGCTGGGCGGCCTGCTGGTGGGCCTGGGCGGCTTCCTGGCGCTGGTCGGCCGGGTGGCGCGCGATGTAAAGCGGCTGGTCGCGGTCGACAAAATCGCGTTCCGCCGGGAAAGGCAGGGACGATGAGCACGCAGCCCGCTTCCCCCGCGCGCCGGCCAGGCCTGGCGCTGTGGTTGCCGCTGGTGCTGTTCGGCGGTTTCCTGGCGCTGGTGGTCTATGGCCTGGTGCGGCCAGACAACCGCGAGGTGGCCAGCACGTTCATCGGCAAGCCCATCCCGGCCTTTGCCCTGCCGCCGGCCAGCGATGACCGGCCGGGCCTGAGCAATGCCCAGTTCGTGGGTGGCAAGCCGCGCCTGCTCAACATCTTTGCTTCGTGGTGCGGCCCTTGCGCAGTCGAATCGCCGCAACTGGCGCAACTGGCCAAGGCCGGGGCAGAGATCGACGGCGTGGCGATCCGCGATCGCAAGGATGATCTGGCGCGGTTCCTGGCCGCCAATGGCAATCCCTTCGCCCGCATCGGCCAGGATGATCTCAGCAAGGTGCAGATCGGCATCGGCTCGTCGGGCGTGCCGGAAACCTTCGTGGTCGATGCCCATGGCGTGATCCGCCACCAGCATATCGGCGCGATCATGCCCGAAGACGTGCCGGTGATCCTGGCCAAGCTCAAGGAAGCCGAACAATGAAACGGGCTCGTTTCATTTCTGCGGCTACGCTGGCGCTGCTGCTGCCACTGGCGCCGCTGGCCGCGCAAGACAGCCTGCCGCCCGCGCCCTATGCCTATCGCCAGCTGCCCGATCCGGCGCAGGAGGCCAAGGCGCAGGCGCTGATGGAAACGCTGCGCTGTCTCAAGTGCCAGAGCCAGTCGATCGCCGATTCCGATGCCTCGATGGCTGGCGATATGCGCAACGAGGTACGCACCCGCATCGCCGCCGGCGAAGATCCCGAGGCGATCCGGCAGTGGCTGATCGATCGCTATGGCGATTATGTCAGCTATACGCCGCAGGTGAAGCCGTTGACCTGGCCGCTGTTTGCCGCGCCGGTGGTGTTTCTGGGCTTTGCCGCCCTGCTGCTGCGGGGCCGTTTCCGCCGTGGAAAACGGGCCGATGCGGCCCTGCGCAAGGACAAGCCATGACCTGGGTGATCGTTCTGGGCGTTGCGGCCATCGTGTTTGCCGCGCTCGTGCTGGTGGGGCGGCTGCCGCGCGCCGGATGGGAAGTGACCGGCGCTGCGCTGCTGTTCGGCCTGGCGGGCTATGCCCTGCAGGGGCATCCGGCCGAGGCTGGCGCACCCACCCCGGCTGTGGAAAACGCCGCAGTGGCCGATGCGGCTCTGCTCAAGGAGCGCCAGGCCATGGGCAGTGCCTTTGGCAAGGGGCGCAGCTGGCTGATCCTGGCCGATGGCCTGACCCGGCAAGGGCAATATCGCGCCGCGGCCGATGTCTTGGCCAAGGCCGCGCAGGAAAACCCCGACGATGCCGATATCGAGGTGGCGCTCGGCAATGCCCTGGTTGGCCATAGCGAGGGCCTGATCACCCCGGCCGCGCAATATGCGTTCCGCCGCGCGGCGATGATCGATCCCAATCACCCCGGCCCGCCGTTCTTCATGGGCCTGGCCATGGCGCAATCGGGGCGCCTTGCCGATGCCCGGGCGCTGTGGGCCGATCTGCTCGCCCGCTCGCCGGCCGATGCGCCCTATCGCCAGGATCTGGCGATGCGGCTGACGCGGCTGGACCAGATGATGGCGGCCAGTGGCATGCCCATCCCGCCGGCACAGCCTGAGGCATCGGGACAGGCGCAAGCCGCCAAGGCCCCGTCTGGTGCAGCAACCCCCGCACCCAAGCCCGCCGCTCGGTGAAATATCGGGAACCGCTTGCCACAGATGGCGGTTTGGTCACCATTGCTTCAGGTTGGGCGCCGGTGCTAAGCGCCGCCCCGATTCGGCTCTATCGCGGGCCGGACAGTGCAATGGGGCCGAAGCGGCCGGGGGCAGTCTCGCCATGAACAATGCCGTGGGTGATGCCGTGGGTAACGCCGGAACCGCAGGGAATCCGTCCACGGTCAATACTGCCTCGCCCGTTGCGGGCCATGGTCATGCGCATGGCCAGGGCCGTGGACAGGCCAGCCTAATCAAGATGGCGGTCGGCGCTGTCGGCGTGGTCTTCGGCGATATCGGCACCAGCCCGCTCTACGCCTTGCGCGATACCTTTGCCGGGCATCATCGCCTGCCGCTCGACCAGACGCATATCTATGGCATCGTCAGCCTGATGTTCTGGTCGATGATGATCATCGTGACGCTGAAATACGTCTCGGTGATCATGCGTGCCGACAACAAGGGCGAGGGCGGCAGCCTGGCGCTTTTGGCGCTGATCAACCAGCACACCGCCGGCAAGCGCTGGGGCCGTGGCATCGTTCTGCTGGGCGTCTTTGCCACCGCGCTGTTCTATGGCGATTCGATGATCACCCCGGCGGTGTCGGTGATGGGCGCGATCGAGGGGCTTTCGGTCTATCAGCCCAGCATGCAAAGCTGGGTGGTGCCGATGGTGGTGGCCATCCTGATCGCCCTGTTCCTGATCCAGAGCCGGGGCACCGAGCGCGTCGCCACGTTCTTTGGCCCGATCATGCTGGTCTATTTCGCCACGATCGCGGTGCTGGGCGCCATGAGCATTGCCCTGCTGCCCGAGGTGATCGGCGCGCTGTCTCCGCATCACGCCGTGGCCATGTTTGCCGCCGATCCGTTTCGCGGTTTCCTGGCCATGGGCGCTGCCGTTCTGGCGGTGACCGGGGCCGAAGCGCTTTATGCCGACATGGGCCATTTCGGACGCAACCCGATCCGCGTGTCGTGGCTGGCGCTGGTGCTGCCGGCGCTGGTGCTCAACTATCTGGGCCAGGCCTCGTTGCTGATGCGTGAAGGCTCTGCCGCGCTGGTCAGCCCGTTCTATTTCCTGGCGCCTGACTGGTTCCAGTGGCCGCTGCTGATCATTGCCAGCCTGGCGGCGGTCATCGCCAGCCAGGCGGTGATCTCGGGCGCGTTCTCGGTCACCCAGCAGGCGATCCAGCTGGGTTTCATCCCGCGCATGACGATCCGCCACACCAGCACGTCGGCCGGGCAGATCTATATCCCGGTGATCAATTCCGCGCTGATGGTGGCAGTCATCCTGCTGGTGCTGATGTTCCGCCATTCCTCCAACCTCACGGCCGCCTATGGCATTGCCGTGACCGGCGCGATGATGATCGACAACGTGCTGCTGGGCGTGGTGCTGATCAAGCTGTGGCACTGGCGGCCGGTGCTGGCCACGGGCCTGCTGGCGCTGTTCATGGCGATCGACCTTGGCTACCTGGGCGCCAACCTGACCAAGATCCCCGATGGCGGCTGGGTGCCGCTGGCCATGGGCATCACCATCTTTACGCTGCTGACCACCTGGTCGCGTGGGCGCGCCCTGATGCGCGCCGGGATGGCCGAGGGGTCGATCCCGCTGGAAGTGTTCACCAAGTCTGCCCATTCCAGCGCGGCGCGGGTGGCCGGTACGGCGATCTTCATGGCCTCGGCCTCCAACGGCGTGCCCTCGGCGCTGTTGCACAACATCAAGCACAATAAGGTGCTGCACAACCGGGTGGTGATCCTGACGGTGCAGATCCAGGACGAACCCTATGTCGATCTGGCCCAGCGGTCAGCGGTCAAGGATTTCGGCAACGGCTTCTATCGCCTGACGCTGCGCTTCGGCTTCCTGGAAGAGACCGACGTGCCCGCCGCGCTCAAGACCATCACCACCTGCGGCGAACCGTTCGACATGATGAAGACCAGCTTCTTCCTCTCGCGCCAGACGCTGATTCCGTCGGACAAGCCGGGCATGGCGCTGTGGCGGGAAAAGCTGTTTGCCTGGATGCTGCGCAATGCGGCGAGCGCCATGGAATTCTTCCGCTTGCCGACGAACCGTGTGGTCGAACTTGGCAGCCAGCTGCGGATTTGATCGAAAGCGGCGCCGTGCAGGGCTTGCCGCCGCGGCTTGGCATGCCATGCTCTCTAAGCTGCGCAATCTTGGGGCGCCCTGCGCGTGACTGAAGCTGATATCCTCCGCGATATTCTCGATACCCAGCTGGATATGCTGTGCCGGTTCACCGCCGATGGCACGATCCTGTTTGCCAACACCGCCTATGCCCGTATGATGGAAAGCCCGCGCGCCGCGCTGACCGGGCGCAACGTGTGGAAGTTCATCCCCACCAGCGAGCACGCCACGATCCAGCGCGAGATGGCGTTGCTGACCCCGGAAAACCCGTCACGCACCATCGAGAACCGCCTGGAGGCGGCCGATGGCAGCGTGCGGTGGACGCTGTGGCGCAACCATGCGCTGGAATTCGATGCCCAGGGCCGCTGGCAGGTGATGCAATCGACCGGGATCGACATTACCGAGCGCAAGATCCTGGAAGACCGGCTGCGCCTGCTGATCGAAGAGCTTAACCACCGCGTCAAGAACTCGCTGATGGTGGTGCAGGCCATGGCCTGGCAATCGTTTCGCGGGATCGAGCAACCCGCCGCGGCAGCCGTGGAGAACTTTACCGCCCGCCTGCATGCCCTGGCAGCAGCGCATACCATCCTCAGCCGTGGTCAGTGGGCCGGCGCGCCGCTGGCCGATGTGGTGCGGCAGGGGCTGACGATCTGCGCAGGCAGTGTACAGGGCGATGGTGGCGCCCAACGCTTGAGCCTTGGCGGGCCTGATGTGACGGTGGGCGCGGCGGCCACGGTGTCGCTGGTCATGGTGCTGCACGAGCTGGCCACCAACGCTATCAAGTATGGCGCGCTGTCTAACGCCGAAGGCACGGTGACAATTGCCTGGGACGTGGGCGATGATGGCGCGGTGGCGCTGGAATGGCGGGAGCAGGGCGGACCGCCGGTGGCGCCGCCCGCGCGCAGTGGCTTTGGTTCACGCCTGATCCGCGATGCCATCACCCGGCAGCTTTCGGGAGAGGCGCAGATCGATCACGCGCCTGATGGCGTTGTTGTGCGCCTGGTGTTGCCGGCCCAGCATTTTGAAGCGCCTGCCATTGCCCCGATCTGGTCAGACGCGACGAAGGACCCTGCATGACCGACCGCGCCCAATCGCTGTCTGGTCGCCGCATATTGGTGGTGGAGGACGAGTTCATCGTCGCTGCCATGCTGGCCGATGTGCTGGAGGACGAGGGCGCGCAGGTGATCGGTCCGGTGGGGACGCAGGCAGAGGGCATCGCGGCGGCTGCGACAGAATTCCTCGATGCAGCGGTGCTGGACTGGAACCTCAATGGGCAACCCGGGGCACCAGTGGCGCGCGCCTTGCGCGAGCGGGGCATCCCCTTCGTCATCGCCACCGGTTATGGCGCGGTGGAGGCAGAGTTCGCCGATGTACAGATCATGCACAAACCCTATGCCCCCGCTCAGTTGACCGCTTGCCTGGGAGGCTTGCTGGCCGGCTGAGCCGGGGGCACGGAGCCTGCGTTCAAGATCAGTGCTTGAGCGTGTCGGACGCTTCGTCGGCGCCCTGCTTCACGCGATTGCCAAACTTGTCGGCGGCGGTGCCGGCCTTGTCGGCCGCCTTGTCGATCTTGCGGCCAGCGTCGTCGGCGGCCTTGTCAGCGGCCCGGCTGGCATTGTCGAGCGCCTTGTCGGCGGCTGCACCCACGCTATCGGCAGCCTTGTCAGCGGCGCGGCCGGCATCCTTTGCGGCGTTCTGCGCATCGTTGGCGGCCGAGTCGGCAGCGGCGGCCGTCTTGTCCTGGGTCTTTTCCGAGCAGGCGGCAAGGCTGGCGCCGGCCAGCATCAGGGCGGGAAGGGCAAGGAAAATACGGCGCATGTGACGGTCACTCCCGTTCGTGGTGGTTTGCCAAGGCCAACGCCGAACGCGGCTTGGCGTTCCCCCACGCGGTGCGATCAATCGTGTGGCGTGTTGGTCTCGGCCTCTTCCACGCCCTGTTCGCTGCCCAGGCCATGGCGCAGCAGCATCGGGATCTGGGCAAAGGTGAACAGGAACGACAGCGCGCTCACGCCCCACAGCTTGGCCGTCAGCCAGCCATCAAAGGTCAGGGTATGGCGCAGCACTTCGTTGAGCAAGGCCAGGAACAGGAAGAACCACGCCCAGTTGCGCGACAGCTTGCGCCAGCCGGTTTCATCCAGCCCGTCGAACGCGCTTTGCAGCAGCATGCGCAGCACCGCCTTGCCGCGCGCCAGGCCGATGAACAGGCCAGCGGCAAACAGCAGGTAGATCACCGTGGGCTTGATCTGGATCCAGAACGGATCGCCGAGGAACACGGTAAGGGTGCCAAAGCCCAGGATCAGCGTGGTCGACAGCCACAGCATGGGCGAAACCTTGCCCAGGCGCCATTTCGACGCGATCAGCGCGGCCACCGTGGCGATCATGAACACCACGGTGCTCTTGGTGATCGCCACCACTGCGCCCACGCCGGCATCGCTGCTCTTGTCCGGGCTGAAATGGCGATAGGCCAGGAAGAACACCAGCAGCGGCCCATAGTCGACCGCCAGGTTCACCCAGGATGATTTGGGCTGCGATTTGGGCTGGGCCTGATCCGCGCTCATTGAAACACCCCTGCAATCACCTTGGCAACGAGATCGGGATCGAACGGCCGAAGGTCGTCGATGGTTTCGCCAACGCCGATGGCGTGGATCGGCAGGCCATACTGTTCGGCGGCCGCCACCAGCACGCCGCCGCGCGCCGTGCCATCCAGCTTGGTCATGATCAGGCCCGATACGCCGGCCACATCCTTGAAAATTTCGATCTGCGACAGCGCGTTCTGGCCGTTGGTAGCATCGAGCACCAGCACCACGTCGTGCGGCGCCTCAGGGTTGAGGCGGCCGAGCACGCGGCGCACCTTGGCCAGCTCGTCCATCAGCTCGCGCTTGTTCTGCAGGCGGCCGGCGGTGTCGACGATCAGCACGTCGGTGCCAACATCGGTGGCTGCCTTGACCGCGTCGAACACGATCGAGGCGGGATCGCCGCCTTCGGGCCCGGTGATGATCGGCACGCCCAGCCGATCGGCCCAGACCTTGAGCTGGCCGATCGCGGCGGCGCGGAACGTGTCGCCTGCGGCCAGCATCACTGAATAGTCCAGTTCCTGGAACAGGTGCGCCAGCTTGGCGATGGTCGTGGTCTTGCCCGAACCATTGACGCCGATCACCAGGATCACCTGCGGGCGTGGAAAGGCCACGATATCGAGCGGCTTGGCCACGCCGCGCAGGATCGCGGCGATTTCATCGGCCACGGCGCCGCGCAGGGTGGCATCATCGAGCCCCTGCTCGAACCGGGCTCCGGCCAGTTTGGCGCGGATGCGCGCCGCTGCGCGCGGGCCCAGGTCGGACATGATCAGCGCGTCCTCGATCTCGTCGAGCTGGGCCTCGCTCAGGCGCGTGGCGCCGCCAAAGCCCGCCAGGTTGCCGGCCAGCCGCTCCGAGGTCTTGCGCAGCCCGCCTACCAGGCGATCCGACCAGCTGTCGCTACTCATGCCAGCATTCCTTCTTCGATTCTTTCAGGTGTCAGCGTCACCAGGCTGCCCGGCGCAGTGCCGGCAGGCAGGCGATAGGGCGCGAAATCCGGGCCATGGCCGGTGCCGTCGCGTTCGGCAAGCACTTGTGCAGGGCGGCCGACCAGGCCTTGCAGCCAGGCCGCACGGGTTTGCGCCACGGCGGCACGCAGTTGCGCGGCGCGTTCGCGCACCACCGGCGGCGGCACTTGCGGCATGCGCGCGGCGGGCGTGCCGGGGCGGGGGGAATAGGGAAAGACATGGCCGTGGACGATGCCGGCCTGCGCCACGATGCTCAGGTTCTCGGCATGCATGGCGGCGTCTTCGGTGGGAAAGCCGGCGATCAGATCGGCACCTATCGCCATGTCGGGGCGATGCTGCCGCAGGGTTTCGATCAGGGCCAGCGCCCGGGCACGGCTGTGGCGGCGCTTCATCCGCTTGAGCACCAGGTCTGCGCCCGATTGCAGCGACAGATGCACGTGCGGCATCACGCGCGGCTCGTGGCACAAGAGGTCGAGCAGCAGCGGATCGATTTCCACCCCGTCGACCGAAGATAGCCGCAGCCGGGGCAGGGCAGGGAACGCGCGCAGGATCGCCGCCACCAGATCGCCCAGGCGCGCCGGTTCTGGCAAGTCTGCGCCCCAGCTTGTCAGGTCAACGCCGGTCAGCACCACTTCGGCCACGCCGTGGGCCAGATGGCCGGCCAGGGTATGCAGCACCTGCGCCACAGGCGCCGACCGGCTGGCCCCACGCCCGGCCGGAATGATGCAGAACGTGCAGGCGTGGTCGCAGCCGTTCTGCACCGCCACGAACGCGCGGGTATGCCGCTCGGATGCGGCGACCGGCACGGCCGGGGCAGGCACCTGCCAGCGGGCGGGATCGAGCTTGGCTGCGTTGGGCACCACGCCATCCACCTCTGCCATGGCAGCAAAGCCGGCGGGATCGATCGTGGCGGCGCAGCCAGTAACGAGCAGGCGTGCCCCGGGATGATCGCGGCGCAGGCGGCGCACCGCGCGGCGCGACTGGCGCACCGCCTCTGCCGTGACGGCGCAGGAATTGACCACCACCGTGGGCGTCGGCGCGGCGGCCAGCAGATGGCGGATCGCCTCGCTTTCCGACAGGTTCATGCGGCAGCCCAGCGTCACCACGCCAGCCGGATCGGCCAGCACAGAACCGGTTGCCACGTCAGGCGCAGAGGCTGCTTGGGCCAAGGCCGGCCTCAGAGCGGGTAGAGCGCGTCGTCGAATGCGCCTTCAAAGCTGGTGGTGGCAGGGCCGGTCATGACGATATGGCCGCCTTCGGGCCAATCGATCCGCAACGCGCCGCCGGGCAGATCGACCGTCACGCTCCGTCCCACCAGCTTGCGGCGCATCGCCGCCACTGCCGTGGCGCAGGCGCCGGTGCCGCAGGCGCGGGTCAGCCCGGCGCCACGCTCCCACACCCGCAGCGAGAGGTGATCGGGGCCGACCAGGCTGGCCACGTTGACGTTGACGCGTTCGGGAAAGACCGGGTCATGCTCGATGATCGGGCCGAGCCGGGCCAGGTCCACTGCGGCGGCATCGGGCACGAAGAACACCGCGTGGGGGTTGCCCACGTTGACGGCCACGGGGTTTTCCAGGTCTTCCCAGGCCAGCGGCATGGCCAGGGTATCCATGGCATAGGCGAGCGGAATGGCATTCCAGTCGAACCGGGGGGCGCCCATGTCCACCGCGATGCCGGCATCTGTTGCCTGCGCCTCGATCAGGCCGCCGCCGGTTTCGATCCGGGTGCGGCCCGCTCGTTCACCGCCCAGCAGCAGGCCCACGGCGCGGCTGGCGTTGCCGCAGGCGCCCACTTCGCTGCCATCGGGATTGAAGATGCGCATCTTGACGTCGGCCTGGTCCGACGGTTCCAGCACGATGAACTGGTCGCAGCCGATGCCGGTGTGGCGATCGGCCAGCGCGGCCGCGCGCGCAGGCGAGACCGGCAGCGCGGTTTCGCGCGCGTCGATCACCACGAAATCGTTGCCCAGGCCATGCATCTTGATGAACGGAATACGCATGGGCGCGATCTAGGCGGCAAAGGGCGGCGGCGCAATGGTTGCGCCGCTTGTCAGACCGGGTTCAGCCGAGCGCGGCGCGGTTCTGGCCTGGCGTTGCCGGCTCTTGCGCGGCTGCATCGGCCGGGGTGGCGTTGCCGATCAGCAGATCGTCTGCGGCCAGTGCGGCGCGCACCGTCTGGGCATCCTGCGGATGGCCATAGAGAAAGCCCTGGCCCTTGAACGAGCCCAGCTTGCGCAGCTCTTCGAGCACGCCTTCGGTTTCGATCCCTTCGGCGGTCAGCGGCAGGTCCAGCCCCTGGCCGAGCGAGGTGATCGCGGCCACGATCGTGGCGCTGTCCTTGCAGCTATCGAGCGTGGAGACAAAGCTGCGGTCGATCTTGATGCGGTCAAACGGCAGCGAGCGCAGCTGCGCGATCGAGCTGTAGCCAGTGCCGAAATCATCAAGGCTCAAGCGGATGCCCTGGTTCTTGAGGCTGGCGACCAACGAGCGGACCAGCGGCAGGTTTTCGTGCAGGCAGGTTTCGGTGATTTCCACGTCCAGCCGGTGCGGGGGGAAATTGGCCTCGACCAACAGCTTGAGCAGGCGCTGTGCAAACCAGGGATCACGCAGTTGCAAGGGCGAGACATTGACCGACAGCGTGAGCGAGGGATCCCATTCGCGGGCATCGACCAGCGCCTGGCGGATCAGCGATTCCGAAAGTTCGGCGATCACGCCGATTTCCTCGGCCACGGGGATGAACACATCGGGTGCGATCAGGCCATGGCGCGGCGATTGCCAGCGGGCCAGCATCTCGAAACCGGAAAGCCGGCCGGTGTCGATGTCGATCTGCTTTTCGTAATAGGGCACGAATTCGCCGCGCGCGATGCCTTCGCGGATGCCGGTTTCCAGCTCGGCGCGGAACCGCAGTTCCTTTTCCATCGTCGGGTCGAACCAGCAGAAGCGATTGCGGCCGCCGCTCTTGGCCTGGTACATGGCGAGATCGGCGTGGTGTTGCAGGCGGGCAGCGATCGTCGCGTCGTCAGCCTGGGGTGGCATGGTGGCGCCATCGCTGCGCGCCAGGCCGATCGACCCGGAAATATCCACCTCGCAATCAGGCAGGCGCACCGGCTCGCCCAGCGTGGCATTGAGCTTTTCGGCCAGTTGCTCGACCATCGCCGCGCGCGCCGGGTCAAACCGCATGGCGCAGGTGAATTCGTCGCCTCCGATGCGGGCGATGATCGCGCCCGGCGGCAGCGTGGCGCGCAGGCGATCGGCCGTTGCCACCAGCACCGCGTCGCCGGTCTGGTGGCCATGCAGATCGTTGGCGCGCTTGAACTTGTCGAGGTCGAGCATGAACAGCGCCACGGCGTCGCCATGGGCGCGGGCCTCGGCCACCAGGGCTTCGATCGCACCATCCAGGCTGCGGCGATTAAGGCAGCCGGTCAGCGGATCGGTAAAGGCCAGGGTACGCGCTGTTTCCTCGGCCCGGCGCCGCTCGCGCACTTCGCCGGTCAGTTCTACATAGCGGCGCCAGCCAAAGATGATCAGCGCGATATTGAGCAAGAGCGCATTGGCCAGCACCGAATCGACACTCGCCCCGCCGAACAGCACATGGCGCAAGGCGCGGGTGAGCACTGCCGAACCGGACCCCACGAACAGGATGATCGCTGCGGTGATGATGCCCAGGGCGACGACATCGCGCTCGGCACGGGCGATGCCGGTTGGTGCCGCTGATGCGGGTTGGCCGCTTTCCATTGCCGCACTTGCCATACCGTTACCTGCTCGTTTCCCCCGGGGGGGCAGCTTGCATGCATGCCCTGTTACCCACCTGCGGGAAACTACGTGCAGGCTGTTGAAAGATTGGTTAAGGGGCCCAAAGCCCCCGCTTGGCCGGCATTTTTGCCGCAGGAGGGCGCGGCGCAGGGTTGCAATCGGGCAAGGGCGCGGGTAAGGGCACCGCTCTGCCAGAGCCGGGATTTGCCGGCGCTTGCGCAGAGTCGTTTTGTACGCCCCCTGTTGGATGGCGCACGCTGGTCGGCGAGGTTTCGCCCGCCGGCGTTTTTCGCGTTATCGGCTGGCGGCGCCCGTTTTGGCAATGGAGCAGCGCGTGTTCGACAGTCTTTCCGACCGGCTTGGCGGTGTATTCGACCGCCTGCGCGGGCGCGGCGCGCTTTCCGAGGACGATGTTCGCGCCGCCATGCGCGAAGTGCGCATCGCCCTGCTGGAGGCCGACGTGGCCTTGCCGGTGGTGCGCCGCTTCATCGATCGCGTTACCGAAGAAGCCGTTGGCCAGTCGGTCCTGAAGTCGGTCACGCCGGGCCAGCAGGTCGTCAAGATCGTCAACGACGCGCTGGTTGAAATGCTGGGCAGCGAGGCCGCCGATCTCGATCTGGCAGCCGCCCCGCCGGTGGTGATCATGATGGTCGGCCTGCAGGGTTCGGGCAAGACCACCAGCACGGCCAAGATCGGCAAGCTGCTCAAGGAAAAGCGCGGCAAGAAGGTGATGATGGCGTCGCTCGACGTCAATCGCCCCGCCGCGCAGGAACAGCTGCGCGTGCTGGGCGAGCAGGCCGGCGTTGCCACGCTGCCGATCGTGCCGGGCCAGTCGCCGGTGGAAATCGCCACGCGCGCACTGCATTCCGCGAAGCTTCAGGCCGTGGACGTGCTGCTGCTCGATACCGCTGGCCGTCTCCACGTCGACCAGGCGCTGATGGACGAGATGAAGGCAGTCGCTGCCATCTCCGTGCCCAAGGAAACCCTGCTCGTCGTCGACTCGCTGACCGGCCAGGACGCGGTCAACGTGGCGCAGGCGTTCGCTGGCGAGGTTGACCTGACCGGCGTGGTGCTGACCCGCATGGATGGCGATGCCCGCGGCGGTGCGGCGCTGTCGATGCGCGCGGTTACCGGCAAGCCGATCAAGTTTGCCGCCACCGGCGAAAAGCTCGACGCGATCGAACCGTTCCAGCCCGAACGTGTTGCCGGCCGCATCCTGGGCATGGGCGATATCGTCTCGATCGTCGAAAAGGCGGCGGCGACGATCAAGCAGGACGAAGCTGAAAAGCTCGCCGCGCGCATGGCCAAGGGCCAGTTCGACATGAACGATCTGCGCATGCAGTTGCAGCAGATGCAGCGCATGGGCGGCCTGGGCGCGCTCGCGGGCCTGATGCCGGGCATGAAGAAGGCCAAGGCGGCGATGGCGCAGTCGGGCATGGACGACAAGGTGCTGCTGCACATGGATGCGATCATCGGTTCGATGACGGCCAAGGAGCGCACCAAGCCCGAACTCTTGAACGCCAAGCGCAAGATCCGCGTCGCCAAGGGGTCCGGCACCACGGTGCAGGACGTCAACAAGCTTCTGAAGATGCACATGGAAATGGCCAAGGCCATGAAGCAGATCAAGAAGATGGGCGGCCTCAAGGGCCTGGGCGCGCTGTTCGGCAAGGGTGGCCTTGGCGCCGCGATGCCGGGCCTTGATCAGCAGGCCGGCCCCGGTGGGCTCGGCGGCGGCATGGGCGGCGGCCTTGGCGGTATGGGCGGCGGTGGCGGCCTTCCCGGCCTGCCCGGCATGGGCAGTGGCGGCTTGCCGTCAAATCTGGCTGACCTGCTCAAGAAGAAATGATTTTATCCTGATTTTTCAGTTTGTTTGAAAGGTAGTCGAATGTCTGTTTCTCTGCGTCTGTCGCGTGGCGGTTCCAAGAAGCGCCCCTATTACAAGATCGTTGCTTCGAACAGCCGCGCCCCGCGCGATGGCAAGTATCTGGAGCAGGTGGGCACCTACAACCCGCTGCTCGCCAAGGACGCCGAAGACCGCGTGCGCCTGGTCGAAGACCGCGTGCGCTACTGGCTCGGCGTTGGCGCCCAGCCGACCGACCGCGTTGCCCGTCTGCTCGACAAGGCCGGCATCAAGGAACGTGCCCCCACCAACAACCCGCAGGCTGGCGAACCCGGCAAGAAGGCCAAGGAACGCGCTGAAGATCGCGCTGAAAAGGCCGCTGCTGCTGCTGAAGCGGCCGCTGCTGCCAGCGCCGAACCGGCTGCCGAAGCCACCGAAGCCTGAGCTTAGGCAAGCGGCATGACGCACGATCGTCCGGTCACGCTTGCGGCCATCGCCGGCGCGCATGGCGTGGCCGGCGAGGTGCGCCTCAAGCTGTTTGGTGAAGGCGTGGCGGCGTTGAAAGCCTACAAGGCGTTCAACGGCGGCACGCTGACCCTTGAAAAGCTGCGCGACGACGGCAAGGGCGGGGCAATCGCCCGCTTTGCCGAAGTCACCACGCGCAATGCGGCAGAAGGCCTGCGCAGCACGGCACTGACCGTCCCGCGTTCGGCCCTGCCGCCGCTCGCCGACGGCGAATATTACCATGCCGATCTGATCGGCCTGCCGGCTCATTCCACCGACGGCGCCGTGCTGGGCACCTGCGTGGGCGTGGACAATTATGGCGCGGGTGACGTGCTCGATATCGAGCGGCCCGATGGCAAGCGCTTCATGGTGCCGATGCGCGCCGAAGCGGTGCCCGAATGGAACGCGGACCGCCTGTTGATTGACGCTCTCTACGCGGAATAGTATATACCTCCCGGATATACGGAGGTTGCCGTGACCGAGCAATTCACTGTCCGAAGTTTCAAGTCCGGCAATTCGGTGGCCCTGCGCCTGCCGAAAGGGCTTGGCATCGAGGCGGGCGAGGAACTGATCGTGGTTCCCCATGCCGATGGCAGCATGACCGCCTGGCGGAAAGCGCAATCGCGCGAGGCCTTTCTGCGGCTGTTTGGCAGCGTGTCTGAAGCCTTCATGGCGCAGGGGCGCGGCGACACCGACCAGGGCGACTATGACTGGCCCGACACGCCGCACCATCCGGCAGCGGCCTGATGTACCTGCTCGATACCAATGCATGCATCGATTTTCTCGCCGGGCGCAGCGAGTCACTTGCCGCGCGCATGGGCGAGAATTTCGGCAAGCTGTTCGTTTCCACGATATCGGTCGCCGAACTGATGGCCGGTATACGCACGTCTGCCGATCCTGGGCGGGACGCAAAGAAGATCGATATTTTCGTGGCTAGCCTGGAAACGCTCGATTTCGACCGTGCCTGTGCCCGTCGTTATGGCGATGTGGTGCGCGCCATCGGCGTTCGGCGCAAAAGTTTCGATCGGTTGATCGGCGTACAGGCGCTGGAACGCGGACTGATACTGGTGACGCGCAATGAGCGCGACTTTGCCGATGTGCCGGGGTTGAAGATCGAGAACTGGGCGGATTGAAGCACGGTTGCCAAGGCCGCTCCCGCACGCCAAGGCCCCTCCACCAGCCTGCGGCTGGTCCCCCTCCCCGTGTCGGGGAGGATTGAGCAGGACTTTTTTGTAGATGACCTTCCACGCTGCCGTTCTCACGCTTTACCCCGAGATGTTTCCCGGGCCGCTGGGCGTGAGCCTGGCCGGGCGCGCGCTGGGGGAGGGGAAGTGGACGCTCGATCCCGTGCAGATCAGGGACTTTGCCGCCGACAAGCACCGCACGGTGGACGATACGCCGGCCGGTGGCGGGGCAGGGATGGTGCTGCGCGTGGATGTGCTGGCCAAGGCAATCGATCATGCGCGGGGGGTGATGCTGCAGAAGATCCTCCCCGATACGGGGAGGGGGACCGCCGGCGCAGCCGGTGGTGGAGGGGACTCTAAGCCTGAAACGCCGCTTGAGGACGCCAATCCCCTCCACCAGCCTGCGGCTGGTCCCCCTCCCCGGGCCGGGGAGGACATTCCCGTCATCGCGATGACGCCGCGCGGCAAGCCGTTGACCCAGGCCCGCGTGCGCGAGCTGGCGGCTGGGCCCGGCGTCATTGTCGTCTGCGGCCGGTTCGAGGGTTTTGACGAGCGTATATTCGAGGGCCGCCAGGTGGAGGAAGTCTCGGTGGGAGACATCATCCTGTCGGGCGGCGAATGTGCCGCGCTGATGCTGCTCGATGCTTGCATTCGCCTGCTTCCCGGCGTAATGGGCGCGGCTTCTAGTGGGCATGAAGAGTCGTTCGAAAACGGGCTGCTCGAATATCCCCACTATACCCGCCCCCAGGAATGGGAAGGGCGCACGATCCCGCAAGTGCTGCGATCGGGGGATCATGCGAAGATCGCGGAATGGCGGCAACGCCAGTCCGAGGATGACACACGGTTACGCAGGCCGGATCTTTGGGAGCGCCACGTCGGCGTTCGGGTCCAGTCTGCCTCTGGCGCGCGGCAAAAAAGTGCAGGACGTTTGAAAAATGAACCTGATTCAGCAGATTGAAGCTGAAGCGATCGCCGAATTCAAGGCGTCGAAGACCATCCCCGAATTCCGCGCTGGCGACACCGTGCGCGTTGGCGTGCGCGTGGTCGAAGGCGACCGTACCCGCGTTCAGGCCTATGAAGGCGTGGTGATCGCGCGTTCGAACCGCGGCATGGGCTCCAACTTCACCGTTCGCAAGATCTCGTTCGGCGAAGGCGTGGAACGCGTGTTCCCGCTCTACTCGCCCAACATCGATTCGATTACCGTCGTCCGTCGGGGCGTGGTGCGTCGTGCGAAGCTGTACTACCTTCGCGGCCGCACCGGCAAAAGCGCCCGTATTGCCGAGCGCCGTGACACGCGCCCCGGCCAGGAAGGCTGAGAAGCCGCCGCCGCGACACGGAAATGACCGTGAAAAAGGCGTCCTGGCATATCCGCCAGGGCGCCTTTTTTGCTTATCGGGAACATCCCCTTGCCATGCAATTCCGCCTTCACCTGCTTGCCACGGCGCTGGTCTGCGCCCCTGTTCTTGCCCATGCCGCCCCTGCTGGAACAGCCCCGGTGACCGCGCCCAGCGCCGCCCCCGTGCTGACGCTCGAACGCGTGTTTGCCAGCCCCTCGCTCAACGGGCCAACCCCGCGCGGCGTGCAACTGTCGCCCGATGGGCGCTATCTCACCCTGCTCAAGAACCGTGCCGACGATCGCGAGCGGTTCGACCTGTGGGGCTTCGATCGCAAGGCCGGCAAGTGGTCGATGCTGGTCGATTCGCTCAAGCTGTCGTCGGGCCGGGTGTTGAGCGAGGCGGAAAAGATGCAGCGCGAGCGCCAGCGCATCGGCGATCTCAAGGGTATCGTCAGCTATGACTGGGCGAGCGACAGCAAGACCGTGCTGGTGCCGCTCGATGGCGATCTGCTGCTCGCTGGCCTTGATGGCAAGGTGCGCAAGATTGCCGGCACCACCGGGGGCGAGTTGAACCCGCGCCTGGGGCCGCAGGGCGATACCCTGGCGTTCGTGCGCGATCGCCGGCTGTGGATCGCGCCGGCCAATGGCAAGGCGCCGCCGCGCGCGATCACGCCAGAGGAAAGCGCCGAAACCGTCCACTGGGGCGAGGCGGAGTTCGTTGCCCAGGAAGAACTCAACCGCATGAGCGGGTTCTGGTGGGCGCCCGATGAAAAGCGCCTGGCCGTGGAACGCTTTGACGAGGCGGCCGTGGGCGTGGTGACGCGTGCGGCGATCGGCGCCGATGGCACGCGCACTTATGACCAGCGCTATCCCGCGGCGGGCGGCGCCAATGCCGATGTCTCGCTGTGGCTGATGGATGCCGATGGCGGCCATCGCGTTCAGGTGGACCTGGGGGCGGACAAGGACATCTATCTCGGCCGCGTCGATTGGGCGAGCGATGGCAAGACGCTCTATGTCCAGCGGCTGGACCGCGCGCAGACCCGGCTCGATATGCTGGCGGTGGACCCGGCGACCGGTGCTTCGCACGTGCTGTTCACCGAACAGGCGCGCGAGAAGAGCTGGATCAACCTGTCGAGCAACTATCGCTTCCTCGATGATGGTAGCCTGATCTGGTGGTCGGAACGCGATGGCTTTGGCCATCTCTATCGCCGCTTCAAGGATGGCCGCTGGCAGCAGCTGACCAAGGGGGACTGGGTCGTCACCGACCTGGTTGGCGTGGACCAGAAGACCGGTCGCGTCTATTTCGCCGGCACGCGCGACGATGTGCTGGCTGGCCAGGTCTATGCCCTGTCACTCACCGCGCCCGACAAGATCGCGCGGTTGACCGACCTGGCGTTCGACAACAAGGCGAGCATGGACGGCAAGGGCCAGGCCCTGATCGTCACGCGCAGCGCCGATGCGCAGCCGCCGCAATCCTATCTGGCCGATGCCCATGGCAAGCGGCTGGCGTGGATCGAGGAAAACAAGGTGGACGCGGCCCACGCCTATGCGCCCTATCTTGCCGCGCATCGCCCGGCGACGTTCGGCACGATCGCGGCGGCAGACGGCACGCCGTTGCACTACATGATGATCACCCCGCCGATGGTGCCGGGCAAGCGCTATCCGGTGTTTACCTATCACTATGGCGGCCCCACCGCGAACGTGGTGCACAAGGGCTGGCAGGGTGCGCTGGCGCAGGCGATCGTGGCCAAGGGCTACATCTATTTCGCGCTGGACAACCGCGGCTCGGAAAACCGTGGCGTCGATTTCGGCAGCAAGATCTGGCACGCGATGGGCACGGTCGAGGTGGAAGACCAACTGGCGGGTGCGCAGTGGCTCAAGACCCAGCCCTATGTCGATCCCGCGCGCGTCAGCACGTTTGGCTGGTCCTATGGCGGCTACATGACGGTCAAGATGCTCGAAGCGCATCCTGGCGTCTGGGCTGCGGGCATCGCCGTGGCGCCGGTCACCAAGTGGGAGCTTTACGATACCGCCTATACCGAGCGTTATCTCGGCAATCCCAAGCAGGTGCCCGAGGTTTACAAGGCCGCCGGCGCGCTGGAGCAAACCGGGCAGATTCGCGATCCGCTGCTGCTGGTCCACGGCATGGCCGACGACAACGTGGTGTTCGAGAACAGCACCGCGCTGATCGCCAAGATGCAGGGCGAGGCCATTCCGTTCGAGATGATGCTCTATCCCGGCTACACCCACCGCATCAGCGGGCCCAAGGTGAGCCAGCATCTCTACGAGACGATGTTCCGCTTTCTCGACCGCAACGGCGCGGGCAGCGGCAAATAAGACGTTTGGGGGGCAAAAGCCCCTTTCGCTTGGCTGGTTGGAACCAGCCGCTAAGGAACGGGCGCGCGCAAGGCGCCCGCAAGGGAGTGACAGGTATCATGGGTTATCGGGTTGTAGTGGTGGGTGCGACGGGCAATGTTGGCCGTGAGATGCTCAACATCCTGGCCGAGCGCGAATTCCCGATCGACGAGATCGCCGTGCTGGCCTCTTCGCGCTCGCAGGGCAGCGAGATCGATTTCGGTGAAACCGGCAAGAAGCTGAAAGTGCAGAACGTCGAGCATTTCGACTTCACGGGCTGGGATATCGCGCTGTTTGCCGCAGGCTCGGCGCCGACCAAGATCTATGCGCCCAAGGCCGCATCGCAGGGCTGCGTGGTGATCGACAACTCGTCGCTCTATCGCATGGACCCGGACGTGCCGCTGATCGTGCCCGAAGTGAACCCCGACGCGATCGACGGGTACAAGGCGCGCAACATCATCGCCAACCCCAACTGCTCCACCGCGCAGATGGTGGTGGCGCTCAAGCCGCTGCACGACAAGGCCAAGATCAAGCGCGTGGTCGTGGCCACCTACCAGTCTGTGTCGGGCGCCGGCAAGGAAGGCATGGACGAACTGTTCGAGCAGAGCCGCGCGATCTTCGTGGGCGATCAGGTCGAACCCAAGAAGTTCACCAAGCAGATCGCTTTCAACGTGATCCCGCACATCGACAGCTTCCTGGATGATGGTTCGACCAAGGAAGAGTGGAAGATGGTGGCCGAAACCAAGAAGATCCTCGATCCCAAGGTCAAGGTCACGGCAACCTGCGTGCGTGTGCCGGTGTTCATCGGTCACTCCGAAGCGATCAACCTGGAATTCGAGGACGAAATCTCGGCCGTCGAAGCCCAGGACCTGCTGCGCGAGGCGCCGGGTGTGATGCTGGTCGATAAGCGCGAGGACGGCGGCTATGTCACGCCGGTGGAATGCGTGGGCGATTATGCCACCTACGTTTCGCGCGTGCGCGAAGACTCCACCGTCGACAACGGCCTGTCGCTGTGGTGCGTGTCTGACAACCTGCGCAAGGGCGCGGCGCTCAACGCCGTGCAGATTGCCGAACTGCTGGGCCGTCGCCACCTCAAGAAGGGGTGATGTGCCGACTGATTGGACGGCTTGAGGCCGCCAATCGAGGAATATCATCGTCACCCCGGACTTGATCCGGGGTCCCGCTGCCCGCGCTGGGTTGATTGAAAAAGCGGGACCCCGGGTCAAAGCCCGGGGTGACGGAAAGAAAAGCGACAGCAAAAAGGCCCCGGTATCCGCGCTGGATACCGGGGCCTTTTGTTTGCGCTTGCGCAGATTACTGCGTGACGCGGGTGGTGGTGATCACCGTGCTGGCGGCGGAAGCCGTGCGCACCGGAGTATGCGTGGTCCGGCGGGCCACCTTGCGAACCGTGACCTTCTTCACCGGCGCGCGGGCTGCGCCCTGCGTGGTGACAGTGGTTTCCACCGTGGCCGGCGCGGGCTGCGGCGTGGTCAGCGCCACGGCAGCGGCCTGACGGGCAGCGGCGGCGTCAGCGGCTGAGGACTGCGCGGCAGCGGTGGCGACATCGGCGCGGGCGTTGGCGGCATCGGCCTGCTGCTGCGCGGCATCGGCCTGGGCCTGCGCGTTGGCGACGGCTGCAGCCGACTGGCGCGCGGCCATCTCGGCCTTGTGCTTCTGCATCATGCCAATCGCCGTATCGGCAAGGGCCGAGGCGTGGATGGCGTCATCGATCGCTTCCGGCTTGTGGCCGGCCGACAGATTTTCCTGGGCGTGGGCCAGCGCTGCCTTGGCCTGCGCGGTTTCGCCCGGGCGGAATTCGGCGGTGCCGAGCTGTTCGGCGGTATCGATCTTGGCCTGCGCGGCGGCAATCGCCTGGCGGGCGCGTTCGGCCTTGCCGGTGGCATGGGCGGGGGCCGAGAAACCGGCGATCATGGCAGTGGCCGCCAGCAGCGGCGCGACGAGCTTGGTCTTGGTCATCGAACGATCTCCACTATGGGATGGCCGTGTGCGGCCGTGTTGGCAGGGGGAACCGCAAGCGGCGCGTTTGCGTTCCGCCGCGCTTTCGGTTCATCGTCAACGCGATGCGGTTTGGCGCAGAGGTGTGCCTGCTGTGCGGCAAAGCGAGTGATGCGGGGTTGCGCTGGGCCTGCGCAAAAGAAAGAATGCCAACCCCGAAACTAGAGATTGGCGCTATAGGCATTGCCGAAGCGCACCCCACGCCAGTATGGCCGCCGTCAAGGGCCAGGTTGGTCTTTGCACGTCGCCGGAGGGACAATGTTCGCACACTTCGATGCCCTTCACGCGGTTGCCGGCCTGCTGGTTGGCATTCTCGTGGGCCTGACGGGTGTTGGCGGCGGGTCGCTGATGACCCCGATCCTGGTGCTGATCTTCGGGATCAACCCCGGCACGGCGGTGGGCACCGATCTGCTGTTTGCCTCGCTGACCAAGGTGGTCGGCTCCACCGTGCACGGCAAGCGCAACACGATCGATTGGCCAATCATGGCGCGCCTGGCCGCAGGCAGCGTGCCCGCAGCGATTGCCGCGCTGGTCGTGCTGTCGTGGGCGGGCAAGGTGGGCGGGCACACCAGCCACACCATCCTGCTGGTTCTCGGGGTAATGTTGATCCTCACCTCGATCGCCACGCTGTTTCAAAAGCGGATCGTGGCCATGGTCCGCCATGTCGACGCAACGCAGGTGGGCCTGGGCACCGCTGACGAGGCCAAGCCAGTCTGGGCGACCGTGTTGCTCGGCGTCGTGCTGGGCGTGCTGGTCTCGATCTCGTCAGTGGGGGCAGGGGCGATCGGCGTGACCGCGTTGCTCATGCTCTATCCCACTTTGCGGATTTCGCGCATCGTCGGCACCGATATCGCCCATGCCGTGCCGCTGACCATGGTGGCCGGCTTTGGCCACTGGATCATCGGCGACGTCAATCTGGTGCTGCTCGTGGCGCTGCTGCTTGGCTCTATCCCCGGGGTGATCATCGGCAGCCTGTTGTCCACCCGCGCGCCCGATCGTATCCTGCGCCCGGCGCTGGCCGCCGTTCTGTTCGTATCCGGGATCAAGTTGCTGACCTGATGGAAAAGACCACCACGTTTTTTGACGGTTTCGATGGCGCTCGCCTAGCGCTGCATGAAATGGGCGCCGGGCGCCCGGTCATCCTGCTGCACGGGCTGTTTTCTTCGGCCGAGATCAACTGGATCAAGTTCGGCACGGCGGCGCAACTGGCTGCCGCCGGTTTTCGCTGCCTGATGCCCGATCTGCGCGCCCATGGGCAAAGCGCGGCGCCGCACGCGGCAGAAGCCTATCCGTCTGATGTCCTGGCGCGCGATGCCCAGGCGCTGGTAACGCACCTGGGCCTGGTCGATTTTGATCTTGTCGGCTTTTCGCTCGGCGCCCGCACGGCGGCGCGCAGCGTGATCGCCGCGCCGCCGTTGCAACGGCTGACACCGCGCCGGCTGGTGCTGGCCGGGATGGGGCTGGAAGGGCTGGCCGGCTGGAACCAGCGCCTGGCCTTCTTTCGCGACGTGATCGATCGCTTCGGCACGATCCGCCATGGCGATCCGGCCTATCTTTCGCAGCAGTTCCTCAAGAGCAGCGGGATCGATCGTGCCGCCGTGCGCCAGTTGCTGGGCGCGATGGAGGATACCGATCCCCAGGCGCTGGCCGCGATCACCATGCCCACGCTGGTCTTGTGCGGCGATCAGGACAACGACAACGGTTCGGCCGACCATCTCGCCGCGGCGCTGCCCAATGCGCGCCGCGCCACCATTCCCGGCACGCACATGGGCTGTGTCACCCGGCCCGAACTGGGCGCGGAACTGGTTTCATTTTTGACTGCCTCGGCTTGACCTGGGCCCGTTTGGGCGGCACCCCACCGGCAATGGCCACGCCGCGCGCGTGGCGGACCGGTTCAGGGAGTGCCCCCAAGATGAAGTCCCTTGTTTCCACCCTCGCGCTGGTGGCGGCCACGCTGACCGCGCCTGCGGCGCTTGCCGCCGCACCCACCACAGCGGCGCCGTCTGCTGCCACCCCGGCCACGGTCGATGCCTGGCTGGCCCAGGCTGACAAGGCCTATGCCGATCAGACGGTCACCTCGGGCCGCGCCGAATGGGTCTATGAGACCTATATCACCGACGATACCGCCCAGATCACCGCCGATGCCGGCGCGACGATGAGCAAGCTGCAGGTGGCGCAGGCCAAGCAGGCCGCCGAATTTGCCAAGGTTCCGGGCCTGTCGTCCGAAACCCTGCGCAAGCTGACGATGATCCGCACGCAGATCACCAGCCCGGCGCCATCGACCCCCGGCGCGGCCGAGCAGTTCGCCGCGTTGCAGGCGCGCATCCAGGGCCTTTACGGCAAGGGCCACGGCACCCTGCGCGGGCAACCGATCAACGGCAGCGATATCGAAGAGGCCATGGCCACCGATCGCAACCCTGATGAACTCAAGGAAATGTGGCTGTCGTGGCACGACAGCGTCGGCACGCCGATGAAGGCTGACTATGCCAAGATGGTCGAGATCGCCAACGCCGGTGCGCGCGAGCTGGGCTATCCTGACACCGGCGCGCTGTGGCGCGCGAACTATGATATGACGCCGGACCAGTTCGCCGCGATGACCGAAAAGGTCTGGGGCGAAGTGCGTCCGCTCTACCAGCAGTTGCACTGCTATGTGCGCGGCAAGCTCAACGCCAAGTATGGTGACGCGGTGCAGCCCAAGAAAGGCCCGATCCGCGCCGATCTGCTGGGCAATATGTGGGCGCAGGAATGGGGCGGCATTTACGATGTGGTCGCCCCGCAGGGTGCAGGCGACATCGGCTATGACCTGACCGGCCTGCTCAAGGACAAGGGCTATGACCCGCTCAAGATGGTCAAGACCGGGGAGGGCTTCTACACCTCGCTGGGCTTCCAGCCGCTGCCCGCCACGTTCTGGCAGCGCTCGCAGTTCACCAAGCCGCGTGACCGCGATGTGGTGTGCCATGCCTCGGCCTGGGATCTCGACAATGTCGATGACCTGCGCATCAAGATGTGCATCAAGGTCGATGCCTCGGATTTCGTGACCATCCACCACGAACTCGGCCACAATTTCTATCAGCGCGCCTACAACCAGCAGCCTTCACGCTGGTACATGGAAGGCGCCAACGACGGCTTCCACGAGGCGATCGGCGATACCATGGCGCTGTCGATCACGCCCGATTACCTGGTGAAGCTTGGCCTGCTCGATCCGTCCAAGGTGCCCGGCCCTGACAAGGATATCGGCCTGCTGCTGCGCCAGGCGATGGACAAGGTGGCGTTCCTGCCGTTCGGCCTGCTGATCGATCGCTGGCGCTGGGGCGTGTTCTCGGGCCAGATCGCGCCGGCCGATTATGAAAAGGCGTGGAACGAGATGCGCCTGTCCTACCAGGGCGTGGTGCCGCCGGGGCCGCGCGGGGCCGATGCGTTTGATCCGGGCGCCAAGTACCACGTGCCGGCGGGCGTGCCCTACACCCGCTATTTCTTGGCGCGCATCCTGCAGTTCCAGTTCTATGAAGCGGCGTGCAAGGAAGCCGGCTGGAAGGGCCCGCTGCACCGTTGCAGCTTCTATGGCAATCCCAAGGTCGGGGCCAAGCTCGATGCCATGCTCAAGATGGGCGCGTCCAAGCCCTGGCCCGATGCGCTGCAGGTGTTCACCGGCACGCGCGAGATGAGCGGCGGGGCCATGCTGCGCTATTTCGCGCCGCTCACCGCGTGGCTGAAGAAGCAGAACGCGGGCGCGGACTGCGGCTGGTAAATCCCGCGTCGCAACACGGCGCATAAAGCCAGGCGAGAGGCCGGATTCTTGGGTGAATCCGGCCTCTTTTTGCGTCCGGTGCAGCGCAAGCCATGGATTTCACAGGGTGAATTTACGCGCTTGCCACGCCCCGGCAGGTATGAGACGCTTTGCTCAACAAAACAGAACACACATGTTGAGGATGCTGGGGATGGAAATCAAACTTCCCGCCATTGCTTGCGCTGTTGTTGGCGGCATCCTGCTCGCCACCGCGCCCAGCGCCCAGGCGGAAACCGTTTCGGCCATGACGCCCGCCAGCGTGGTCACCGCGCTCAAGGCGCAGGGCTATGCCGCCACGCTGGGACAGGATTCCTCGGGCGATCCGCTGGTGACGGCCGATATTGGCGGCTGGCGTTCGCAAGTGGTGTTCTATGACTGCAACGAGGTGACGCACGGCGCCTGCCAGTCGCTGCAGTTTTCCAGCAGCTTTCACCCGGAACGCCCGTTTGACGCGGAAAAGGCCGTGGCTTTCGTCAACGCCAACCGCTTTGGCGCGGTCTCGGTGGCGGCAGACAAGTCTGTCACCGTGTCATGGGACGTGATCACCGGCAGCGGGATCGATACCTCGGTGTTCGCGATGGTGGTCAAATCCTATCGCATGGCGCTCGATTCGATCGGCAGCGAGGTGTTTCCTGCATCCGGCCATCCGCAGCTGGCCAGCGCGGCGCGCTGAACTCGGCGGGCGGCTCGCCCCTGCGCACACTCCCCTACGTCACCCCGGACTTGATCCGGGGTCCAGCTTTATTCCGCTTGCTTTGGTTTAGCCAAAGAAGCGGGACCCCGGATCAAGTCCGGGGTGACGATGGCTGGGAAACAGGGCGCTGCGATCTATTCGCAGGCCATCACCGGAACGGCGGCTCGTTGAACGCGCGCAGCTTGCGGCTGTGCAGGCGGTCGCCCTCGGCGCGAAGCAGGGCGCAGGCGGTGGTACCGATTTCCAGGTGGGCGGCAATCGCTTCTTCGTAAAAGCGGTTGGCCTGGCCGGGCAGCTTGATCTCGCCGTGCAGCGGCTTGTCCGACACGCACAGCAGCGTGCCATAGGGCACGCGGAAGCGATAGCCTTGTGCGGCGATCGTGGCGCTTTCCATGTCGATCCCCACGGCGCGGCTCAGGCTGAGGCGGCGGGCGGAATGGGCATAGCGCAGTTCCCAGTTGCGATCGTCAGTCGTCACGATCGTGCCGGTGCGCATGCGCGTCTTGAGGTCTGCCCCGCCGCTGCCGCTGACCACTTCGGCGGCCTGGGCCAGCGCTACCTGGACTTCGGCGATGGCCGGCACCGGAATTTCGGGCGGCAACACGTCGTCCAGCACGTGATCATCGCGCAGGTAGGCATGGGCCAGCACATAGTCGCCGATCTTCTGTGTGGGGCGCAGGCCGCCGCAGTGGCCGATCATCAGCCAGGCTTCGGGGCGCAGCACGGCCAGGTGGTCGCAGATCGTCTTGGCGTTGGACGGGCCGACGCCGATGTTGACCAGGGTGATGCCCGAGCGATCCGGGCGGATCAGGTGATAGGCCGGCATCTGGTGGCGGCGCCAGGCGGTATCAGACAGGCGCTCGCGGGCGTGGGGCGTGGCCGCATCGAGCGCCAGGCCACCCGCACCGGTCAGTGCGACGAATTCATCCTGGCCCAGCTGGCGGCCAGCCCAATCGACGAACTCGTCAACATAGCGATGATAGTTGGTAAACAGGATATAGCGCTGGAAATCGGCCGGGTTGGTGCCGGTGTAATGCGCTAGGCGGGCCAGGCTGAAATCGGTGCGCAGGCCGTCGAACAGCGCCAGCGGCGCTGCGCCCGCTCCGCCATCGAGGCTGGCATCGAGCGCATCGGCGATCTCGTCGCCGATATGGGCGAGGTCGGTGGTGGGGAAATGCTTGGCGAGGTCGTTGGGCGAGACCGAGCCAAAACCCAGGCTGCCATCGACCACATAGGGGAAGGGGATTTCCTGGGCCGAAGTCGCCACTTCCAGCGTCACTTCATAGTCCACCATCAGCAGGCCCAGCTGCTCTTCCAGATAATCGGCAAACAGCGCGGGGCGGGTGATGGTGGTGGCATAGCTGCCCGGCCGTGTCAGGCGGCCAAAGGCGCGGCCGGCGGCGGTGCCATGGCTGACCCCGGCAAAGTGCAGGCGCAGCTCGGGATAGCAATAGGCCCCGTTCTGGCGCACGGCCGGATCGGGCAGGGTGCCATCGGCGATATAGCGGGTGATATCGCCGCGCAGCCGGGCGCAGGCCGCTTCATGGCGGGCGGCGAGTTCGGCAATGATGGCAGCAGGAGAGGTGGCGGTGAAAATGTCGCTTGCGTTCATGCCTTCGATGTAGCGCAGCACGATGACAGCGCAAGGGCAGCGGCAGCTGGCCGTGGCAGGTCGGCATGTCGCCCAGCAAAAAAGGCGCCCCGGTGAGGGAGCGCCTTTTCTGTTTGCTGCCAATGCCGGCAACGACGGGATCAGGCTTGCGCCTCGCCCTCGTCGAGCAGGTCGGTCGGGATTTCGCCCGGTTCGGCATTGGGATCGTATTCTTCGGTGAAACCGCCGGTGTCGCCTTCGAACATGGCGTCGATCACGTCGACACCCTTCGACTGCAGTTCGGCTTCGTCAGGCGAACGGGCGACGTTCACCTTGACGTTGACCGACACTTCGGGGTGCAGCGAAACGCGCACGTCGAACAGGCCGATGGTTTTGATCGGGCGTTCGAGCACGATCATCGACTTGGAAACCTTGGCGCCATCGGCAACCAGGGCATCGACGATGTCGCGCACCGAGACCGAACCATAGAGCTGGCCAGAGTTGGACGAAGCGCGGATGAGCACCACTTCCTTGCCTTCGACCGAGCCGGCTTCGCCCTTGGCTTCTTCGCGGCGCGCCGCGTTTTCAGCTTCGATGCGGGCGCGGTTGGCTTCGAAGACCTTGCGGTTGGCTTCGTTGGCGCGCAGGGCCTTCTTGTTGGGAAGAAGGAAATTGCGGGCGTAACCGTCCTTGACGGAAACTTCATCGCCGATGTGGCCGAGCTTTTCGATGCGCTCGAGCAGGATGATCTGCATGGCTGGCGCTCCTTACTTCACGATGTAGGGCAGGAGGCCGATGTGCCGGGCGCGCTTGATCGCCTGGCTCAGCTCACGCTGCTTCTTCGCCGAAACGGCGGTGATGCGCGACGGGACGATCTTGCCACGTTCGGACATGAAACCCTGAAGCAGGCGCACATCCTTGTAGTCGATCTTCGGAGCGTTCTTGCCCGAGAACGGGCAGCTCTTGCGACGGCGGAAAAACGGACGAGCCATGGCTTATTCCCCTTCGCGTTCGCGACGACGGCTGCGTTCGCGGTCGTTCTTGCGCATCATCACCGACGGGCCGGCTTCGTGTTCTTCCACGCGCACGGTCATGTAGCGGATGACGTCTTCGTTGATCGCGGTCTGGCGTTCCAGCTCGGCCACGACGCCCGCGGGGGCTTCGATGTTGAGCATCACGAAGTGCGCTTTGCGGTTCTTCTGGATCTTGTAGGCCAGCGAGCGCAGGCCCCAGGTTTCGGTCTTGGTGACCTTGCCCTGGTTCGATTCCACGATTTCGGTGGCGGTAGCGGCAAGCGCATCGACCTGAGCCTGGCTCAGATCCTGGCGCGCCAGAAACACATGCTCGTAAAGCGGCATGCTTCGCGTCCTTTATCTAGTCTAACCGATCGCTGGCTTGTCCGCGGGATTGCGGGGCCCCTCCGGCTTTCTTCGTGCTTCCTGCGGCGATTCGCGCGCAAGAGAGGTGGCCCTTAGCCCTTCTGGGCCGGAATGCAAGCCATTCAGCTGGTTTTGGCGGGGGCATCGCCGCGCGTGCGTGGGGCCACGCGCTGCCCGCCAAAGACCACGGCGAGCAGCGGAATGCGCCGCACCACCAGGAACACCAGGATCGACAGGCCCAGCACCAGCGCCGACACCGCCGCCCACTGCATGGTGGGAAAGGGCCAGTCTGCCGCGCCCAGCTGCGCCAGCCCCAGGATCACCAGCATCGCCACGATCATGTGGAACAGATAGATCGCCATTGCCCCGTCCACCAGGAACGAGACAGCGCGGCTGGGCCGATCGAACAGATGGGCCAAGAGGCGGAACACAATCAGTGACATGGCATAGGTCAACGCGCAGGCCAGCGCGCCATCCATGATGCGCAGGGCGGGCGCGGGATCGCCTTCCCAGCCCAGATGCGGGCGCACCAGCGGGTCGAGCAGGAAATGCCCCAGCATCAATGGCGGCGCCGCGAACCAGGGCCAACGCCCCTCGAATGCGAACAGCCGGTTGCCCAGCTTGAGCCGCCAGCCCAGCGCGCCGATCGCGAACGCGGGGAGATATTGGCCATAGCGCAGCAGCAGTTCCTGCTCGAACACCGCCTCGTTGTCTTGCAGGCCCAGCACCTGTGCGCCCCAGGCAAGCCCCGCGCCCCAGGCGGCCAGCGCCAGCAGCGGGATCGGCCAGGTGCCGCGATCCAAGCCCAGCAGCGGCCGCCACACGCCATCGGGCACGAAGGCACGGCGCGGGCGCAGGGCATAGGTGAAGACGAACCCCAGCAGCACGATCAGGAACCACAGGTGTTCGAACGCCAGTGGCCATCCATAGAGCCCCGGCGCCCAGGCGGCCGAGAGCATGACCTTGAGATGATACTGGATCACCGCCAGGCTGGCGATGCTGGCCACCAGGGGCAGCGCCACGCGCATCATCCGATCCCCCAGCCATGACCGGCGCCCGCGCCGGGCGCTGGCCATGCCGGAGAAATAGCCGGCCAGGATGAAAAAGGCTGACATGCGGAAGGAATGGATGAACGACAGGCCCACCCCCAGTACCGGATTGGCCATCCACGCGGGAAAGCCCGGCGACAGGATCATCGTGGCGGTGGTGCCGACGTGAAAGGGAATGCCCAGCAAGAGCAGGACCGCGCGCGCCGCATCGAGATGATGGAGGCGTTGCTGCATCAAGACGGGGCGTTCAGGTCAGCGGGCGGCGGGGCAGGGCGCATGGCCAGCCCCGTAACCCCGCCGCGCGCCCGCGTCCATGGCCAAGCCGCGCGCTGCGCCCAATTGCCAGTCTTGCGCGGCAATCAGGGCAGGCATCAGGCAGGGCAGGCACCAGGGCTGTGCGTGCCAAAGGTCAGGCAGCGTCGCGGATGCTCGGCTTGGCCGGGCGGCCCAGCGCCATGCGGCGGTGGTGGCCCACGGCAAAATCGCTGATCAGCGTGGCGAACACGTCTTCATGCAGCGGGTGGTCGAATTCCAGGCCCGAGGTCATCGGTTCGGACCAGGCGATGAACGCCAGCTTGGGCTTGAGGCCAGGCAGCATCAGCATGATCGGCTCACCGATGCGCTGCTTTTCGAGTCCCTCGATCCGCGCGCCATAGGGCGTCAGATCCTTGAGCATGACGGTGGCCCGCACCAGCCCATGCTTGACGCGCACGGGCAGTTCCACGCCGATGCGGGGGAAACGGCGCGCCTCTGCGCTGTTCGCGCCGGGCGTGGGCGGCATGCCGGGGCCGCCTTCACGCGGGCCGGTTGCATCCAATTCCTGCTTGCGAAACATGGTCTTCTCCACTGGCCAAATGCCTTTGACCGGAAGAACGGCGAAT
The DNA here is from genome assembly GCF_003058045.1 of Novosphingobium sp. GV079. NCBI lineage: Bacteria > Pseudomonadati > Pseudomonadota > Alphaproteobacteria > Sphingomonadales > Sphingomonadaceae > Novosphingobium > Novosphingobium sp. GV079. Next base: position 82,344 of record NZ_QBUE01000018.1, read on the forward strand.
GTTGGGCAGGTTTCAGCCGCCCGCGCAGATTCCCTTGCTAACTGCGCAAGGATCAGCGCGCGGCGAGCTGCTTTTCCACCAGCGCAATGGCGGCCGCAACGGCAGCTTCGCGCCCCAGGGCCGAGGTGTCGAGCAAGGCGGCGCCCGGCGCCTGGCGCAGCGGCGCCGTGGCACGGCCGGCATCGCGGGCGTCGCGCGCGGCAAGGTCTGCCTCGATCTCTTCGCGGGAGACGGTGCGGCCCTGGCCGGTCATTTCCGCCCAGCGGCGCAGCGCGCGCGAGGCGACGCTGGCGGTCACGTAAAGCTTGGCATCGGCATGGGGGGCGATGACCGTGGCAATATCGCGCCCATCGAGCACGGCGCCGCTCGGCTGGTTGGCAAAGGCCTGCTGCCGCTCCAGCAAGGCGGCGCGCACCGCCGGGTGGATCGAGACGCGGCTGGCCAGGCCTCCGGTCGCTTCCGAGCGCAGATCGGGATCGGCCAGCAGGCTTTCGGGAAAGGCCGTGGCGGCCAAGGCATCGGCCGGATCATCGGGGTTGCCACCCTGCAGCGCCACCTGGCGGCCGACCGCGCGATAGAGCAGCCCGGTATCGAGGTGCGGCAGCCCGAAATGGGCGGCCAGCGCGCGGGCGATCGTGCCCTTGCCCGATGCAGTGGGGCCATCGATGGCGATGATCATCGCGCCTTGTTCCTTCTGTCGTGCAGTGCCTTGCCCAGGCCCCACAGCGCAATGGCCGACCAGAACCCTTCCAGCACGAGCGAGGCGGGGTTGAGGTTGACCATCAGCGACACGGTCAGCAGCACGGCACCGGCCAGATTGGTGCCGTGCTGCACGAACGGATTGGGCCGTCGGCCATGCGCGCCCTCGCGGGTGGTGTAGCCATAGGCCAGGATGATGCAGGCCATGCCGATGAAGCCGCAGATATTGGCGAAAAGCGGCGATAGCGTCATGCGGCGGTGGCCGTGGCGATCAACTGTTCGAACACCGGGAAGCTCGTGGCGATCGGGCGGGTATCGTCGATGCCCACGCCATCGGCGCTGGCCAGGCCCGCCACCGCCATCGACATGGCAATGCGGTGATCCAGATGCGTGGCCACGCTGGCATCAGCCGGCGTGCCTGGCAGCGGGGCGCCGCCGGTGCCATCGATGATCATGCCGTCTTCGGTTTCGGTGACGCGCGCGCCGGCCAGTTCCAGCGCCACGCGCATGACTGTGATGCGGTCGGATTCCTTCACACGCAGCTCTTCCAGCCCACGCGTGATCGTGCGGCCTTGGGCATGGGCTGCGGCCACGAACAGTACCGGGAATTCATCGACCATGCTGGGCACGACGGCGGGATCGACATCGATGCCGGTGAGGGCAGAGGCGCGCACGCGCAGATCGGCCACCGGCTCTCCGCCCACGTCGCGGCGATCGATTTCCTCGATGCTGCCGCCCATCAGGCGCAGCACGTCGAACAGCGCGGCGCGGGTGGGGTTGAGGCCGACATTCTCGATCACCAGGTCAGACCCCGGCACGATCAGCGCCGCCACCACGAAGAACGCGGCCGACGAGGGATCGCCCGGCACGGTGATCGCCTGCGGCTTGAGCTCGGCCTCACCCACCAAGCGGATGACCCGCGCGCCATCGCTGGCGATCTCGACCGAGAGATCGGCGCCAAAGCCCTTGAGCATGCGCTCGGAATGGTCGCGCGTGGGCACCGGTTCGATCACCGTGGTCACGCCCGGCGTGTTGAGCCCGGCGAGCAGCATCGCGCTTTTCACCTGGGCCGAGGCGACCGGCAGGCGATAGCTCAGCGGCACCGGCGTGGCCGCGCCTTCCACGATCAGCGGCAGGCGCCCGCCGGGATAGGCGGTGAAGCGCGCGCCCACCTGGCTGAGCGGATCGATCACCCGGCCCATCGGCCGCTTGGACAGGCTGCCATCACCCACGAAGCAGGCGGTGATCGGGTGGCTGGCGACCAGGCCCATGAGGAGGCGGGTAGAGGTGCCCGAATTGCCCATGTCGAGCGCGCCGGTCGGTTGCAGCAGCCCACCCACGCCCACGCCCGCGACCAGCCAATCGCCATTGGCCTGGCGTTCGATCGTGGCGCCCATGGCGCGCATGGCCGCGGCGGTGGAGAGCACGTCTTCGCCTTCGAGCAGGCCCGTCACGCGGGTTTCACCCACGGCCAGCGCGCCCAGCATGATCGAGCGATGGCTGATAGACTTGTCACCCGGCACGCGAATCCGGCCCTTGAGAGGCCCCTGGGCAGAAAAGCGGCGGGGGCGCATCAGGGCGGGATCGGAATGGCTGCTCACGGGTTCGGTCTTTCCAGAATGGCAAAAGGGCGGCAAAAACGCGCGGCTTTTGACAGCGCGCGGCCTCTATGGCAAGGCGCGCGCCGCAGTCTGTCGTGCGCACGCTTGATTTCCGGGTAACGCGCCCCCAAGACGTTTTTTTGGTTCCGGTCCGCGCCGCATCGGCAGCGGGCGAGCTTTTCGAGGATTATTCATGGTCAAGCCTGAATGGGGCGCCAAGCATAGCTGTCCGAAGTGCGGCACCCGCTTTTACGACCTCGGCAATGCCGACCCGGTCACGTGCGTGGAATGCAAGTATTCCTGGCACCCTGAGCCGGTGCTCAAGTCCAAGCAGCCGATCCCCTATGAAGAGATCCAGAAGGAGAAGGTCGAGGCCGACGCCGACGTCGATCTCGCCGAAGAGGATCTGGACATCGACGAGGACGGCGATTCGCCCGACAACGACGTCGACCTGGGTGGCGACGATGATCTCGGCGTGGGCGCCCACGAGGGCGAGGACGACGATAACTAAGGGTTTCCGGCCGGGCCGGGGGATGTCCACAGGACATTTTCCGGCAGGCCGGTAAAATTGGCGAGAGGCGCAAAAAAGCCTCTTGCCAGCCGCCACCCTCTCCCTTAGAGGCGCGGCTCCCGGCGATGATCACCTTCTGGTGTGACCGCAGGGCAGGGTGCCTCCCAGGGCATTCTGGCAGACTTTCGGGGCCGTAGCTCAGCTGGGAGAGCGCTACAATGGCATTGTAGAGGTCAGGGGTTCGATCCCCCTCGGCTCCACCAGTCTGCGAAAAACCCTGGTTTTCCAGGGTGCTTCGTTCCTCGTGGACGATCAAATGCCTGGAACGTGTGGGGCCGTAGCTCAGCTGGGAGAGCGCTACAATGGCATTGTAGAGGTCAGGGGTTCGATCCCCCTCGGCTCCACCAGTTCCCTTCCAAAAAGCCCCGCAGCACGCGGGGCTTTTTGCGTTTCGGGGGTCAGGTCATTCGCGTTCGGGCACCGGCACGTTGAAGCCGTTGAGCGTGACCGACACCAGGGCATAGAGGCCGACCAGGAAGATCAGTTCCTCCACGCCAGCCTGGCCGAACGTCTGCTTGGCCAGGGCATAGACCGGCTCGGGCAGCACGCCCCCGCGCGAGAGGGCATAGGCGAGGTCGAACGCCACGCTTTCGTCCTCGGCCAGGTCGGCCGGCTTGAGATCGGCGGTGAGGGTGGCGAGGCGCTGCGCGCTCATCCCTTCCTTTTCCGCCACGGCGACGTGGGCATAGATTTCATAGGCGGCATCATAGCGCGCGCCCACGGTCAGGATCACGATCTGGCGCACGCGATCGGGCACGGTGGCCTTGGCCGTCAGCGCCAGGGTCAGATCCCAGATCGCCTTGCCGATTTGCGGGGAGTGCAGCCAGGGGTTCCACGGCCCCATCAGGGCGCCGGATTCGTCGATCACCTTGAAAGCGTTGAAGTTGCTGGCAATGCCTTCACGCATCGCCTCGTAAAGCGGCTTCTGTTCGTCGGTCAGCTGTGACGGCGGAATGAGCGGCAGGCGCATGGGCGCTCCTTTTTGTGCGGTGCAACAGGTCCCGTGCCTGCAATCCGCCCATGGCCTGCCGGTTCCGCCCGCGTTTACATTTTCAGGCCGATCTCGCGCAGGCGTTCCTGCAGGTAATCGTCAGCCGTGATCGACACGGGATAGCGATCGGGATTTTCCGCCGTGATGCACTGCGGCAAGGTGTGGAACGGAAAATCGCTGCGCAGGTGCAGGAAGAATGGCATCGAATAGCGGCTGTAGCCGGCCCGCGCGCCATCGGGGTTGCGCACCCGGTGGGTGGTCGATGGCAGGACGTGGTTGGTCAGGCGCTGCAGCATGTCGCCGATGTTGACCACCAGCGCGCCGGGCGGGGGTGAAACCTCGATCCAGCGGCCATCGCGGGCGAGCAGTTCCAGGCCCGCTTCCTCGGCGCCGAGCAGTAGGGTGATGAGATTGATATCCTCGTGCGCGCCGGCGCGGATCGCGCCGTCCGGGGCGCCGGGCACCGGCGGATAGTGCAGCAGGCGCAGCACCGAATTGCCATCGGCAATGGCCGGATCGAACCAGTGTTCGTCCAGCCCCAGCCACACCGCGATGCGCGAGAGGATGCGCGCGCCGACCTGGTCGAAAGCGGCGTAAAGCGTGGTGAAGGTTTCGTGGAAACCCGCGATCTCGGCCGGCCAGACATTGGGCGGCATCGCCCCGGCGAGGGGGTGACCAACCGGCAGGTCGCGGCCGACGTGCCAGAATTCCTTCAGGTCGCTGACCTTGGCGCCCTTGGCGATTTCGGTGCGGAACGGCGTGTAGCCGCGCGCGCCGCCGATGCCGGGGATGGCATAGTCGCGCTTTTGCGCATCGGGCAGGGCAAAGAACGCCTGGGTCTGCGCCCAGGCGCGCGCCACCAGATCGGTATCCAGGCCGTGGTCCTTGACCATGGCAAAGCCGAATTGCTGGAAACTGGCACCGATATCGCGGGAAAGTTCTGCCGGATCGGCAGCCAGGGACAGGACGGGCAGAGTATCGAGGTTCATTTGGCTCCCCGGGGGAAAATGCGGTATGGGCGCGCCTCTATCCCCATAGTCCGCAAGGTTTCCATGATTCAGATCAGTGCCGATACCCAGCTTTGGCTGATGAAGTCCGAACCCGACGTATATAGCTGGGACGACCTGGTCAGCGAAGGCGAGGGCACCTGGGATGGCGTGCGCAACCATTTGGCGGCGCGTAACCTGCGGACGATGAAGGAAGGCGACCTTACGTTCTTCTATCACTCCAACATCGGCAAGGAAATAGTTGGCATTGCAACGATCAGCGTGCCGGGCCTGACCGACCCTACCGATCCCGACGGCAAGTGGGCAGCGGTGAAGGTCAAGCCCGTGGCCAAGCTGGTGCGCCCGGTCAGCCTCAAGACGATCAAGGCCACGCCCGATCTGGCTGATATGGAATTGCTGCGCCTGTCGCGTCTGTCGGTCTCGGCAGTGCGCCCCGCCGAATGGGATCATATCCTGGCGATGGCCGGCGGTACGGTCTGACCACGGCCGCCCGCCGCTGATTGTTGGCCATGCTGCCCTTTGGGCCGGTCGCTCAACCGTTCGTCTCACAGGTTGGAACCAAAGCCGCGCCCAAGGCGTAGTTGCTTTCGAAGGATGCGGCCGGCTTCCCCCTCTCACGGCCGCATCCACCCCACCTTTTCAAGGAGATACACCATGGGTGAGCTCAAGGATCGCGCCAAGGGTCTGGCCAACGAAGCGGTTGGCAATGTCAAGGAAGCCGCTGGCAAGATGACCGACAACAGCAAGCTGCAGGCCAAAGGTCTGGCCCAGCAAGCCAAGGGCAAGACCCAGCAGGCCGCTGGCAAGGTCAAGGGCGCACTGGGCGACGATATCTGATCGACGCTGCTGACAGTCCCTGAATGGTCTGACCTGTAATGGTCTGGCGGGCCGCCCTTTTCCCAGGGCGGCCCGCTTTGTTTTGCGCGTCTCATCTGAGTGCACTGTCCCATGGCGGAACGCTGCCGAATTGGCGGCGATCGCGCTGGTGCCATCATGGTTAAATTCGCGTTAAAGCGGATAGCCATGTTCGAATCCACGCCCCACCCCGATGGCCCTGGCGCCCAGGCACCCGGCCACCCGTTCCGCGCCACCCTGCCGCGCCGCGTGCTGCTGCCGATGCCGGTGTTCGAGCCAGAAGTGCAGGCGGCCATGGCGCGCGCCGCACTGCGCTCCCAGCCGATGAACTGGAAGCGCATCACCGTGCAGGACGTGAAGGAATTCCTGATGGCCTACTGCGCCTGCTTCATGGCGATCATGGCTTTCATGAGCTGATCGCCGGGGCGAGCAGCGGGGGCTGTCTAACCCGCCATCTCGTCAAACGTGTGGGTTTCCTGCGCGCCCAGGTGGGCGACTTCGGCGCGATAGAGCAGCCAGCCGAGCCAGGCCGAAAACAGGCAGAGAATGCCCGTCAGCAGCAACTGGTCGACAATGCGCATGCCGGCCGCCGTCAGGCCCATGGCCAGCAGCGAGCCGGCCAGCATCGCGCCGGAATTGACGATGTTGTTGGCCGCAATCGTGCGCGCTGCCTCGCACTTTTCCACCACGGTGGTGAGAAAGGCATAGAGCGGCACGATGAACATGCCCCCGGTGATGGCAATGCCCAAGAGCGTGCCGATCAGCGGCACGGCCAGCGGCGCGGTGATGAAGGCCGTCAGGTTGAGCAGGCCGCGCTGTTCTGGCACCGGCCAGGCCGCGCAGACGAAGTGGAAGCCAACGACGAACAGCGCGGTTCCGACCACGCAGATCGGCGCATAGCGCGCCGAAACCGTGCCCTTTAGCAGGCGGTTGATCGAGACCGAGCCGATCGCGATGCCGACCGAGAAGATCACCAGGAACAGGCTGGCCACTTCCTTGCTGCAACCCAGCACGTTCTTGGCCAGCGGCGGGAACTGCACGAACAGGATCGCGCCCACGGCCCAGAAGAAGCTGATCGCCGCAATGGCCAGGAACACCCGCGGATGGCGTGTGGTGGAATGGACCAGGCGATAGAGCGAGACGACCTGATCGGCCACTACCACCGGCACCAGGCCCAGCGCGCGCACCACATTGCGCGGGCGCGCCAGGAACGGACGCAGCAGCGGCAGGGCGAGCGGCTCGTTCGGCTGCTCGGGCGGGGCGGGGGGTACGCTGCGGCCGGCGAAAAAGCCGATCAGCGCGGTGGCGACCACTGTCGCTGCCGCTGCCGGCGCAGAGATATAGCCAGCCACGATCGTGCCAGCCAGGATCGCCATGTAGGTGCCCGCTTCGACCAGGCCAGTGCCGGCCAGCACTTCATCGGCATGAAGATGCTGGGGCAGGATGGCGTACTTGATCGGGCCGAAGAAGGTGGAATGCACGCCCATGGCGAACAGCGCCAGCAGCATCAGCGGGATGGCCAGCCCTTCGACATGGAAGCCCTTCCACGCCAGCAGCAGGCCGGTGGCGCCGACGGTCATGATCCCGATCTCGCAGGTTTTGACGATGCGGATGATGCGGGCCTTGTCGCGCATGTCGGCCAATTGGCCCGACAGGGCAGACAGCGCCACAAAGGGAATGATGAACAGGGCCGTCGCCATGCCGGAAAAATGCGCTTCGGCTTTTTCCGAATTGTACACGTTGAACACCACGAACAGCACCATGGCATTCTTGAACAGATTGTCGTTGAACGCGCCCAGCAACTGGGTGACGAACAATGGCAGGAAGCGACGGGCGCGAAGGAGATGCGTTGTAGTTGTCATTCTAAGCGGTGCCGGGCATCCCTGGTCTCTGTTCCGCCTGCCTTAGCGCGCCACGCCGGGTGGGCAAGGGGCAAGCGGTGGGCGCCACAAGATTTAACCCGCAGCCCGTCTTACATGGGTGGCCCCAGGGCACACGGCAAGGTGGGCGGGGGCAAAGGCACCGCCCGAACACGATGGCAGGCCCCTCGTGCACAAACCGTTTCCATGTTGGCCCCGGCCGCCTTATTGCGGAAAAGACATGCTCACGCTGCCCAACATCCTCACCCTTTCGCGCATCGTTGCCGTGCCCTTGCTGGTTGCCCTGCTGTGGTGGCCGGGCTGGCCCACTGGCTATGCCCTGGGTTTTGCCATGTACTGCCTGATGGGCGTGACCGATTATTTCGACGGCTATCTGGCGCGGGCGCAGGGCACGGTGTCCAAGCTGGGCGTGTTCCTCGATCCGATTGCCGACAAGATCATGGTGGCCGCCGTGATCCTGGTGCTGACCGCACAAGGCGTGCTGACCGGCCCCTATGTCGGGGACATGCACGTGATCGCCGGCCTGGTGATTCTGCTGCGCGAGATCGCGGTGTCGGGCCTGCGCGAGTTTCTGGGCGGCATCCAGGTTTCGGTGCCGGTGTCCAAGCTCGCCAAGTGGAAGACCACGTTTCAGATGATTTCGCTCGGCGCGCTGATCCTGGGCTGCGCCACGCCGTGGTGGACGCTTACGCTCCAAGGCATCGTCATCAACGTGCCGCATACGGTGGGCCTCGCCACGCTGTGGGGCGCGGCCGGGCTGACCGTGATCACCGGCTGGGATTACCTGCGGGTGGGCTTGAAGCATATGGATTGAGTAACGCGTTAGATTTCACGCCCAATCAGAGACTGGTCCAAAATCCTCGAACGTACTGAAGCCGGGCTATGAGCGAATCGGATTACGCATTGCGAGAGCGCGACGGCGCGATAGCCAGAATACGCAATGCGGCGTTGCTCGATGCTGCTTTCATCCTCGTCTATCATAATACTGTTATGTCCACATATCCGCATATAGACTGAGGTGGTGCCGTTTTTCTGGACAGGATGATAAGCTCAGCCTGACCTGAGGAATGGACTGGAATGAAGACGACGAGAAAGCGCTACAGCGCGGA
>NZ_QBUE01000019.1:0-88400 GCF_003058045.1 Novosphingobium sp. GV079
ATATCAGTCCATGCCATTGGTCACACCATCTTCTCGCAAGGACGGCGTGAATCACAACATACTGGTATCGCTCAACAACTTTCGGATCGGGCTCTAAGCGCGTCAGCAGCGCGGGGCCGTGATTAAAAGGTGACGATTACCTGACCAGTCGTTCCGGTCAAAATCAACGCATTGATCAATACGTTCCACGCCGGCGCTATTTATTGCCCCATATTTCCAGATTCATGATATTCTGATTCGCGATCTGAATATTACTGTGGACTGCGAATAGGGCGGGGGACAGGGCATGCGGGTCACCACGGAAACGGGATTTCTTCGGCTGCGGGCCATTTCCGGCACGCGCGTGGTTTTGCTGGCGATCGATATTGCCGAGCAGGCGCGCGACGGACTGCTGGGCTTTGCCATTGCCCGGCTGGAAAACGGGGAACCGGTCTGGCTGCAAGGGCGCAAGGTCTTTGCCAGCGTGGAGCCAAACCCCGATCCGGCCGAAAGCTATCCCAGCAACCGCTACCCGATCCAAAGCCTGATCTGGTCAGACTTCAACGCCGCCCCCGGCCAGGACATCACCTATCGGGTGCATCCGGTGTATGGACCGGTGGCGGCCGTCACACTGGGCGATGCTGCCGAGATTACGATAACGACGATTGACCCGACGGCCGGCGCCCACGGCATCTATTTCAATTTTGGTGCAGTCGCCTCCCAGGCGTTTGCCGAAACCTTCCACAACCAGAAGCCGCAGGACGAGGACGATCCCGCCGACCGCGAGGTGCAGTGGCTTTCGCGGGGGGCGTTGCAGGCGGCGCTGGATTTCATCGCCAAGGCGGCAGACGGGGATTCCCTGCGCGTTGCGGCCTATGAATTCACCTATACCCCCATCCTCAAGGCGCTGCGCGCGGCGGCCGCGCGCGGTGTGGACGTGCGCATCGTGCACGAGGCGGGAACCGAACTTGACGAAAAGACCCACACACAAGTGCCGACAAGCGCAACAACGACCGCCAAGAACGCGATCGAACGGCTCGGCCTGGCCAACCAGCCCAACCTGCGGCTCATCAAGCGCACGCGCCGCCGCAATATCCCGCACAACAAGTTCATCGTGTGGCTGCGCGGCGGGGAAGCCGTGGAAGTGCTCGCCGGATCGGCAAATTTCACCGCCTCGGGCTTCATCGGCCAGACCAACGTGGTCCATATCGTGCGCAACCGCGATGTCGCGCAAGACTACCTCGATTACTGGACCGAGTTGTCGAAAGATCCGACAACGCCGGAACTTTCCACCTGGACCCAGGCCAAGACGCCACAGGACGATCTCGATGCGCTGACGGCGCCGCCTGGCATCACCACGTTCTTCTCCCCACGCAAGAACGACGTAATGCTTGCCTGGTATGCCGACCAGATTGCCGCCGCGACCGGCACGGTCATGTTCACCGCCGCCTTCGGCGTGAACAAGCTGCTGGCCGCGCAGTTCGGCATCGATCGGCCATTCGTGCGCTTCATCCTGCTGGAGGATGAGCCGGACAAGCTGCTGAAAGCCAAGATGGCGCAAGACCGTGACGTGGTGGCGGCCTATGGGTCCATCCTGGGTGACTATGCCAAGAGCAAGAAGGTGTTCCCACCCTCAAGCCTCGACGCGTGGTTCCTCAAGGAAGAGTTGTTCCGCAAGCAGGGGCACGTGTTCTTCATCCACACCAAGTTCCTGCTGATCGATCCCTTGGGAGACAATCCGCTGGTTTGCACCGGATCGGCCAACTTTTCGACATCATCGCTGGAAGCCAACGACGAGAACATGCTGCTGATCCGCGGTGATACCGATGTGGCCGACGTTTACCTGACGGAATTCGACCGGATCTTCCGCCACTTCTATGCCCGTCAGGTGATCGACCGCCTCGCTGCCGAAGGCAGGCCGCTGACCGAAGCCAAGTTCCTGGACGAAAGCGACGGCTGGCTGGGCGAGTATACCCAGCCCGGGCGCCTCAAGACCAATCGCCAGCGGCTGTTCTTTCCCAGCTGGCCAGGGCGATGAACCGTGCCACGCTCTGGCAGCTTCAGGACAGGCCGGCTTCCAGCGCGATGCGCAGCAGATCGGCGGTGCGCACCACGCCCAGCTTGCTTTTGATCAGGCTGCAGTTGTTGGCGATCGTCTTGTATCCCAGCCCGAGGATATCGGCGATTTCGCTCAGGCTGCGCCCGGCGGCCAAGTGGCGGAGGATTTCCAGGTCGCGCGGCGCCAGTTGTGCCAGGGTCGTGGCCGGGACATAGGCCTGGGTCACCAGTTCCTGGGCGATTGCCTGTTCGACATAGCGTTCCCCCGCCGCCACCTTGCGAATGGCGAGCAGCAGTTCATCGGGCGACGCATTCTTGCTGACATAGCCCTGCGCCCCGGCGTTGAGCGCCCGCGCCACATAAAGTGGGTCGGCGTGCATCGACAGCACCAGGATCGGCGTCGCGCCGATCTGGCGGTGGCGAGCGACCAGTTCGATCCCGCCGAGTTCCGGCAGGTTGAGATCAAGGATCACCAGGTCGAGCGTGTTGGCCCGCGCGATTGCCAGCCCGTCGCGCCCGGTCGCCGCCTCGAACACCTGTGTGCCCGGCGTCATCATCAGCATGCGGCCAAGTCCCGCCCGCACGATCGCGTGATCATCAACCAGCAGAATGTTCATCACGCCTGCTCCTGCCCGTTTGCCGCCGGCACTGCGTGAATCTGGCACGGCAGTTGCGCACGCACCAGCCACACCGCCGCAGCGGCTTCGCGTCCATAGGCCAGTTGCCCCCCATGGGCTTCCACCCGCTCGCGCATGCCCAGCAGGCCCAACCCGCCACTGCGCGATGCATCGGGCGCGGTCTGCGGTACGCCGTCGTTTTCGATCCGCACGGTCAGGCGATCCGGTGCTTCGTGTGCGAGCGTGATGGCAATGCGGGCGGGCCGGGCATGGCGCATGGCATTGCTCAAGGCCTCCTGCACCACGCGGTAGGCGACCTCGGCCGTGCTTTCATCCAGTGCGGTTTCGGGCAGATCGAGCGCGAAGGCTATGTCCCCGCGCCGTCCTGCCCAGAACGCCACGAGATCCTTGATCGCCGCCGCCAGGCCAAATTCGGTAAGCCGCGCCGGCCGCAACCAGCCGAGCAGGTCTCGCACCTGCCCCTGCATATGCACCACCGCCTGCTGGATTTCCTGGGCATGGCGGATCGCCTCTGCGGGCTTGCCCGCTTCACACAGCTGCGCCAGCAGTGCGGCATCGAGGCCCACGGCAAACAGGCGCGGGCCGATCTCGTCGTGCAGGTCCCGCGCGATTTCGGCGCGCTCTTCCTCTTGCAGGCGGACGATCTGGTCGCCCAACTGGCGGTTGCGCCGCATCGTCGCTGCCAGTTGCCCGGTCATCGCATTGAACCCGCGCTGCAACAGGCGCAATTCCGGTGGCCCCGCCTCTGGCACGGCGGCGGCATAATCGCCCTGCCCCACCTTGGCGAACTGTTCGCCCAGCAAGACCAGCGGGCGCAGCCCCGCCCCCACCGCCAGCCAGATCAGCACGCCACCGATCAGGGCAACCCCGGCGATCACCTTGAGCATGGTGAACGCCTCGTTCCAGGCCGATCGCGCATCAGACTGCGGCGTGGGCGTCAGGACCAGGCGCAGGCCTGGTGCCAGACCCTGTCCCGGCGCATCGGGAATGGGCAAGACAACTGCAGCCGCCTCCACTTCCACAAGACGGCCAAACCAGGCCGGCGGTGGCGCCTCTCCACTGGGACGCGAGGTGAGCAGGGCCTGTCCCTGCCGATCGACCACCGCCATGCGCACATGCCGATTGCCATCGAAGGCGTGGACGAGTTGCCGCAGATCGCGGAGCGAATGATCGGAGCGAGGCAGATCTTCGAACGTGCCGCTGGCGGTTTGCCGCGCGCCCGCCATCGCCGCGCGCAGTTCGGCAGCCAGTTCCTGGCGAACCTGATAGCCCACCAGCAGCGCGCACAGCGTCAGGCTGGAAGCCAGCACCAGGGTGATAAGCAGGATGACGCGCAGACGCAGAGACATGGTCCACGCCGCCTAGCACAATCCGCGCGATGGCAAGGCCTGCAAACGCGATCGGGAATTTTTCCCGGGAAAATCGGGAAAGGCTGCCATGTTCGCCTTGCAGCGCCCCCGCTAACCACCCTGGCAAGAACACGAGACCTTTCCAGGGATATTGAAACCATGCTTTCGCGTCAGGCCCTTCGCACCTGCTTTCTGGCCTCTACCGGTCTCTATGCCGCCTTTGCCGCCCCGGCCGCCTTTGCCGAAAGCGACGCCGCGCCCCCGTCCGAAATCGTCGTCACCGCCCAGCGGCTCAACGATGCGCGCGAAAGCATCAAGACCAGCCTGGGCGCTTCGACCTATACGCTGGACCAGAAGGCGATCCAGAACCTGCCCGGCGCCGACAACCAGCCGATCCAGGATATCATCCTGCAAATGCCCGGCGTCAGCCAGGACCAGTTCGGCCAGTTCCATGTGCGGGATGAACACAACGGCGTGCAATACCGCATCAACGGCGTGATCATTCCCGAAAGCATCGCGGTGTTCGGCCAGATGCTCTCACCCCGCCTGGTCGACAAGATAAGCCTGGTGACCGGCACCCTGCCCGCGCAATATGGCCTGCGCACCGGCGGGATCATCGATATCACCACCAAGTCCGGCCTCAAGGACGGCACCACGGTCAGCGTCTATGGTGGCAGCCAGGGGACAATCGAACCCAGCGTGCAGATCGCCGGCAGTTCTGGCGCAACCAGTTGGTTCGCCTCGGGCGACTACAAGCATTCCGACCTGGGCATCGAAAACGTCAACGGCAACCGCCACGCCATCCACGATCAGACCGACCAGTTCAACGGCTTTGGCTATATCGACCATATCCTGGGTTCCAACGACCGTATCGCGTTGACTGGCGGCTATACCAACCAGGCCTATCAGATCCCCAATCCCACCGGGCTGGTGGCCGGGCAGACCGATGCCAATGGCAATCCGGTGTCGGTCAACGGGCAGACGAGCTTCTACAGCGAAAACCTCAACGAACGGCAGTTGCAGACCTTCGGCTTTGGCGCGCTGTCGTGGCTGCATGCCGCCGGCCCGTTCTCGTTCCAGGCCTCGGCCATCGGCCGCGTGGCGACCCTCACCTACCGGCCAGACTATACCGGCGAACTGCTGTTCAATGGTGAGGCGCAGTATGCCAACAAGAAGGACACGACTTTCGCGTTCCAGGTCGATAGCGCCTACAAGCTGTCGGAACAGCACACCCTGCGCGCCGGGCTGCTGTTCGAGCACGACCGTTCGACCAGCAGCACCAACACCAACGTGTTCCCGACCACCGGCGATACGTTCGATCCCACCCAGCCCGACCAGGGATGGCAGCAAGGCGCGATCCTGGCCAATGCCCAGCCGATCTCGCTGCCGTTCGCGATCGGCGTCACCCAGCGCACCTATAGCGCCTATCTTCAAGACGAATGGCACATCACGCCGCATTTCGTGCTGAACTATGGCGCACGGTTCGATGAAAACGACGGCCCGCGCAACGAGCGGCAGCTTTCCCCGCGGGCAAACATGGTGTGGACGCCGGGCCACGGGCTGACAGTGCATGCCGGCTATGCCCGCTACTTTTCGCCGGCGCCATTCGAACTCATTGCCGACAGCAACCTGGCACAGGTCTACAACACCACCGCCTCGCCCAACGTGCGGACCAACAACACCACCTATGCCCAGCGCGAAAACTATTGGGATGCGGGTTTCGAGCAGAAGATCGGCGACTTTACGCTGGGCCTTGATGGCTATCTGCGCCGGTCCACCCACCTGGTTGACGAAGGCCAGTTCGGCGCGCCGATCATCCTTACGCCGTTCAACTATGCGCGTGGGCGCATCTTCGGCACCGAGCTGACGCTGAACTACAGCCACGGCGGGTTCAACGCCTATGGCAACATCGCCTATGCCAAGGCCCAGGGCACCGATATCGTCTCGAACGAATACAACTTTGCCGCTGCCGACCTTGCCTATATCGCCAATCATTACATCTACCTCGATCACAACCAGACCTGGTCGGGATCGGCGGGCGCCTCCTACAACTGGCGCGATGGTGCCCTGGCCGGCTCGCGCGTGAGCGCCAGCGCGATCCTGGGCTCTGGCCTGCGCAGCGACCTGGTCTTGGCCGATGGCAGCACCGTCCCCAACGGCGCCTCGCTGCCATCCTATGTTACGTTCAATCTTTCGGCCGGCCACAAGTTTGGCGACAGCGGATTTGACGTGCGGGTGGATGTGCAGAACCTGTTCGACCACGTCTATGAAATCCGCGACGGGACCGGCGTGGGTGTCGGGGCGCCCTCGTTCGGGGCGCGGCGCGGCATTTTCGTGGGCATCAGCAAGAGCTTCTGATCCCGGCGTTGCCCCGGCGCTTGATCGGGGCAACGCTGCCGTGGCGGATCAGGGCATGCAGCCCAGCGCGGCGAGCGTGGCGCGCACGGCTTGGGGAAGCGGCGTGTGCGGCTCTTCGCCCAGCAGCGCGATCAGCCGGGTATTGTCCAGCCGCACCGGCTGCTGCCAAAGATAGCGCATCTCCATCAATTCGCGCGGCATCTGCGCAAACGGAGCGGCCAGGCGCAGCGCCCACCACGGGAACGGAGCAATCCGCACCTTTGGCCCGCCCAACGCCTCGGCAATGGCCTCGACCATCGCGGTGCCCGTGCCGTCCCAGTGCCCACCCATGTGATAGTTGGCAAAGGCCGGCACCTGATCATGCTCCACCAGGCGGACCATGGTTTCGGCCACATCGGGAAGATAGCCCCAGAGATGCCCGACGCCGCGCGTGGCGGGATTGCGGATAATCCGCGGACGGGCGCCCGGCGTGATCAGGCCTTGGGCAAACCAGCTGTTGGCCGCGCCTGGGCCAAAGAAATCGCCGGCCCGCACGATCAGCGCGCGAACGTCTCCAGCATCGGCCGCAGCGCGCAGCCGGCGCTCCATCTCACCCCTGATCGCGCCCTTGCGCGTGACGGCATGCTGCGGCGCGGTTTCAGTGATCAGCGTGAAGCTGTCAGGGCCATAGTTGTAGATGGTGCCCGGCAGCAAAATCTGCGCGCGGTTGACCCGCGCCGCGGCAATGGTGTTGTCCAGCATCGGCAAGACCACGGTGTCCCAGTTGCGGTAGCCGGGCGGATTGACGGCGTGCACGATAACCCTTGCGCCCTCTGCCGCCGCCGCAACCGCCGCCCGATCCATGGCATCGCCGATCACCGCCGCTACGCCCTGCGGCACCCGGTGTGCGCTGTGCGCCCGCACCAGTGCGCGCACGCTCCACCCGCGTTCCACCAGCCGCCGGGCCACGGCGCCGCCGATGCCCCCCGTCACGCCCAAAACCAGCGCAATCCGTTCCATGTCGCTCTCCTGTGTTGACGGCGACAGGATTGGCGGAAGAGCACGATCCATGAAATTGACTGAATGCGGCAAGCGGCTATACGGAAATAGATGAACCGAGAGCCAAGCTGGGATATCTACCGCACCTTCGCCGCCGTGCTTCGCGAAGGCTCGCTCTCGGCGGCGGCGCGGGCCCTGGGGCTAACCCAGCCCAGCGTCGCCCGCCATATCGAGGCACTGGAACAGGCGGTGGGTGGCACCTTGTTCCTGCGCTCGCAACGCGGCCTTTCGCCCACCGATCGGGCCATTGCTCTGCAACCCTATGCGGAAGCCATGCTGGCCACCTCGGCCGCGCTGCTGCGCACCGCAACCGCCGGCGCAGACGCGATTGCCGGAACGGTCCGGATTACCGCCAGCGAGGTGGTGGCGGCCGAGCATCTGCCACCCGTGCTCACCATGCTGCGCCAACGTTACCGGGAACTCAGCATCGAATTGGTGGCAAGTGACGCGATCGGTGACCTGCTGCAACGCCATGCCGATATCGCCATCCGCATGGTCGCCCCGACGCAACAGGCCCTGCTCGCGCGCAAGCTCGGCGCGCTGGAACTCGGGCTCTATGCCCATGCCGACTATCTCGCTCGGCATGGCCAACCCAAGGTCATTGCCGATCTGGCACGCCATGACCTGATCGGGGTCGACAGCATTGGCGATCTGTCCCGCGCGGTGCTCGACGCCTTGCCGGGTCTGGAGCACAGCGATTTCGCGCTGCGGATCGACAACGCACTGGTGCAACTCGCCGCGATCCGCGCGGGCTTTGGCATTGGCATCTGCCAGGTGGCCGTGGCCGCGCGCGATGCCGCGTTGATCCGTGTACTGCCCGATGCGTTTTCGTTCGATCTGCCGCTGTGGGTCGTCATGCACGAAGACTTACGATCCAGCGCCCGCCATCGCGCCGTGTTCGACGCCCTGGTGGAAAGTCTGGCGGCAGCAGGGCCTCAGAGCGTTGCGATCGGCTGAACTGAGGCGACGCGGCGTGCCCGCCCCTTCCGCTTCATGCGGCGACGGGCGAGGTAGAACCACACGCCGCTGATCGCAAAGAAGGGCAGGCTAAGGCTGGTCACGA
This sequence comes from Novosphingobium sp. GV079, assembly GCF_003058045.1. Classification (NCBI taxonomy): domain Bacteria; kingdom Pseudomonadati; phylum Pseudomonadota; class Alphaproteobacteria; order Sphingomonadales; family Sphingomonadaceae; genus Novosphingobium; species Novosphingobium sp. GV079. Next base: position 8,484 of record NZ_QBUE01000019.1, read on the forward strand.
ACAGCGCGATCCGCCCGGGCAGGCCAAAGAACGCGCCGCGGTGGATTTCGAACATGCTGGCGACGATGACAGCACCGCTTGGCCGTTGCGCGGCAAAATCGGTGGCCAGAACCTTGCCGGTCGCCCCGTCGATCGTCACGGCATCATCCGCCCGGTTGTGCCGCGCCGCCACGGGCAGCGCGCGAAAGCGCAAGGCAGAACCCTTTTCCGGCACGATCAGCATGATCCGGCGATAGGAATGACCTGCGGTTGCTGCGTCAAACCCCTGCCAGGCCAGGGCGAAATCAGGTTTGCCGCGCGCCTTAGCCTTCTCGGCCTGCTCTGCGCCCAACAGGCGCTGAACTCCACCACGATACCAATCGAACGACCACCACAGCCCGGTCAGCGCGCTGAGCAGATAGACCGCCATCATCAGCCCGCCGAGCAGCAGGTGTACCTCGCGCCACCACCAGCGGCCCTTTCGCCCCGGCGGAATGGTCAACCACGCGCGCCAGTCACGCGGCTTGGTCGGCCAGCGCAGATAGAGCCCACCCAGCGCCAGCACGATCAGCGCGATCGCCGCGCTGCCGGTCACGATCCGCCCCCAGCCCTTGCCATTGCCCGGCATCGCCAGCCAACGGTGCACCCGCTCCACCGTATCGAACAGCGCAGTAGCCGGCAGCGGCCCCAGAATGCGCCCGTCACGGCGGTCCAGCAGCACGGTTTCACGCCCTTTGGCCCCGGCTGCCTTGTCAACATAGCTGATCCGCGCCGGCACTGTGGGATCGCTGTCTACCTCGAACCGCGCGATCGCCTTGCCCGGCTGCGCTAGTGCGGCGCGTTGCAGCAAGACCGCTGGGGCCAGCACCGCCTCACCCGCGCGCAGGGGCAGCGGCGCGATCAGCCGTGCCTGGATGTCGTCCTGGAAAGACAGCATGGCACCTGTCGCGCCCATCACGGCCAGGACCAGCCCAAGGCTGAGCCCCAGCCAGCTGTGTAGCCGTTGCAGCCATTTGCGCAGGGCGATGGTGCGGGGTGGGCGAATCGTCGGTCTCATTGCGATCAATTATTGCAAACCAATATCAATATCAATTAGGGCAGCCGTGAATTCCACCCGAGGGATTCGCCAAGGGGACCTGTATCATGCTGTTTCTGTTCGCGTCGGCGGCTGCCGCAAGCGTCGCTGCCGCCACCGCTGCTCCCGCTCCTGCTGCGCCGGATGGCGAGGCCCCCCAAGCCGAACGCCAGCTCGACGAAGAGATCGTGGTAACGGGGCGGCAAGAAGCGCCCTATCGCGCGCAGGTGGTGCAGGTGGGCGCGTTCCGCAACCAATCCGCGCTCGATACGCCGGCCAATGTCGCGGTGATCACCCGCGCCATGCTGGATGACCAGGGCGCCAAAGGCCTCGACGATGCCTTGCGCAACACCCCCGGCATCACCCAGCAATCGACCAGCCCGACCACGAGCAACAACTTTGCCGCGCGCGGCGTGCTGCTCAACGCGCGCACCAACTACCGCCTCAACGGGGCGCTGCAGATCATCAATCTCGGCCCGATCCCGGTGGAAAACAAGCAGCGCGTCGAACTGCTCAAGGGCGTTTCCGCGCTCTATTACGGGCTCAGCACGCCCTCAGGCATCGTCAACGTGGTAACCAAGCGCGCTGGCGATCGCCCGGTGACCAGCTTCTATGTCGATGGCGATGCCGAAGGCAGCGTGGGCGGCGGGTTCGACATCGGCCGCAAGGTGGGCGCAGGTGATGCCATCGGTATCCGCATCAACGCCTATGGCTCGCACATCGAAACACCGATCGATGGGGTCAACGGCTATCGCTATCTCGCCAGCGGTGCCTTCGATTGGCAGGCAAGCGATCGGCTGTCGTTCAAGCTCGATGTCGAACACTATCGCCGCGCAACCGATGAGCCGGGCGGCATCACCCTGCCCACCGCGGTCAACGGCGTGATCACCTTGCCCGCGATCCCCAGCCCGCACAACCGCTATGCCCCGGTCAACGCACCCTATCGTACCTGGGTGACCAACGCCCTGGGCCGCATGGATTATCGGCTGGCCGGCACGTGGTCGGTGCGCGTCGAAGGCGGCTATGCCAACACCCGCCGCCAGCGCATGATCGCCAATATCGGCAAAACCAACCTGGTGACCGGCGCCGGTACGATCGCGGCGACCTATACCCCCGATCAGGAATACGCCAATCTCTATTGGCGGGCGGAACTGGCCGGCGAGGCGCAAACCCTGGGCATCCGCCACGAACTGCTGCTCGGCTATGCCCGCAACCGGCAGGTGCAGGAAGACCAGCACCCGCAAAGCTATGCCGCAGTAAAACAAAACCTCTATGCGCCACTGGCCCTGCCGCTGTCGGCACTTACCCCCACCACCGTGCGGCTTACCGCCGGCAGCGTGAACATCGATACCGGTCTCTATGCGATGGACCAGGCGCATATCGGTGAAAAACTGCTGGTGATCGCGGGCGTGCGCCACGTGGACTATCGCACCCGCACCAGCAACACCGATTTTGCCCTGCGCACCTGGACACCCACCGGTGCACTGGTCCTGCGCCCCACGCCCAAGACCAGCCTGTACTTCAGCTATATCGAGGGGCTGGAAAGCGCCGGCACCGCGCCCGATGGCACGACCAATGCCGGCAGCGTCCTGCCCGCAGTGCGCAGCCGGCAGCTGGAACTGGGCGCGCGGGCCGAAGCGGGCGGCATGCTGCTGTCGCTGGGCTGGTTCCGCATCAACCGGGGCCTGGCCTATACCGATCTGGCCACCAACACTTATGTCGTCAACGGTCGCGCCCTGCACCAGGGGATCGAGGCATCGGTCCAGGGAACGATCGTGCCGACCGTATCGGTGGCGCTGGCCGGGCAATATCTTGTCGCCCGCCAGCGGCAGACCGGGGTGGCCGCGCAAGACGGCAAGCTGGTGGACAACGCGCCGCGCTGGTCAGGCTCGGCCTTCGTCAACTGGCAGCCCGTAGGTGCGCTGCCGCTGGGGCTGAACGCGGGCGTCTACTACACCGGCAAGCGCTTTACCGACGTGCTCAACCAGGGTGTGCTGCCCGCCTATGCCACGCTCAGCCTTGGCGCCAGCTATCGGCTGGCCCTCGCGGCGGGCCGCACGATGACGCTGCGCGCCAATGCCGACAACGTGACCAACACCCGCTACTGGGCCACCGGCGGCAGCACGCTTTATGTCGGCGCGGCGCGGACACTGCGCCTCTCTGCCGCCGTAAGCTTTTGAACGCGCTCCAGCCGCGCCAGCAAGTGGCGCGGCTGTGCGACAGGGTTACTTGGTTGCTGCGCCTGGCGCCACGGGCGGCGGAGGCGGCGGCGTGCCCGGCCCTGGCTGACCGACGGCACCATTCGCACCGGCAGGCGGCGGAGGAGGAGGCGGCGGGGGAGCCGAACCATCGCCCGGCGGCGGGGGTGGCGGCGGCGCATCACGGCCGGGGCCACGCGGCGGAGGCGGCGGAGGCGGAGGCGGCGCACCGACCTGGGTTACACCACCCTGCGGATCGACCAGGTACGAGGCACGCAATTGGCCATTATCATACCGGCCCTGCACCATCAGCGCATTGCCAGAGCGGACCTGGCCCGACCCATCGCGGCCGACATCGACCAGCAAACGGCCCGTGCCATCCTGCAGAACGAAACGATCACCATAGACCTCGGCGACCTTGCCCTTCACCGTGGTGATCCCGCTGCGCTGCGGCACCTGGGCAATCGCGGTTGGCACGGTCGGCGCCATTTCCACCGGCGGACGAGTATAGGCAACTGCCCCCGCCCCCGCGGCGCCGCCCAGGGCCAGCAACACGGCCACGCCGCTGGCCAGCTTCATACGGTGTGGGATGTGCCCAACCGGATTTTTCCAATCGACCATCTTTCAACTCCTTGGGTTGTCGATGGCCCCGTTCTATGCTGCCCCTTCCGACGCAGCCTGAAGCTGGCGTTTCATGTTCGGTTTAACCTGCGGCGGTATTGAGCGGCCATGCGCATCCTGCTTGTTGAAGACGATCCCGACCTGGGCGAGGCGATTGCCCGCAAGCTGCGCGGCGAGAACTGCGCAGTCGACCTGGTCGATAACGGCATCGACGCGCAGCACCTGGGCGAGACCGAACCCTATGATGCGGTGGTCCTCGATCTTGGCCTGCCTGGGAAAACCGGCGCGGCGGTGCTGGCGGAATGGCGCAAGGGCGCCAAGACCGTGCCCGTCCTCGTCCTGACCGCGCGCGAGGCTTGGGCCGACAAAGTCTCTGCCTACAAGGCCGGCGCCGACGACTATCTCACCAAGCCGTTCCGCATCGAGGAGCTGATTATGCGCCTGCGCGCCATCGTGCGGCGCGCGGCCGGGCATGCCAACCCGCAGATGGTCTGTGGCCCCTTGGTCTTCGAAAGCCAGACCGGCCAGTTCGAACTGGACGGCCTGCCGCTCAAGCTCACCGCATTCGAATGGCGCGTGCTGTCGCAACTTATGATGCGGCGCGAAGCAGTGGTCGAGCGGCTCGACCTGATCGAGCGCATCTATGAAGGCGATGCCGATGTCGATTCCAATACGCTCGACGTGATCATCGGGCGTTTGCGGCGCAAGATCGGCGCCAGCCTGATCGAAACCGTGCGCGGGCGGGGCTATCGCCTGACGGCGAGCGGCGTAGCGGCATGAAACCCAAGTCTTTGCGGGCCAGGATGCTGGCGCTGTCGGCGATCGCCGCTCTGGCGGCGCTCGTCATCGCGGCATGGTCGATCGCCGGCATCCTTACCCGTTTCGTGACCGAAGGCCTGGACCAGCGGCTCGACGCGCAGATCGCCGTGATGGCCAGTGCCGTGCGTGACGATGGCACGATCGACCGCGCCCGCATCGACAACCAGATCGGCGTCATGACCGTGCGCCCCGACTGGCGCTGGCGGATCATCGGGCCAGACGGAGAAATCGGCTCGTCCGATTTTCCCACGCTCGATCCAGCGCCTCTGGTCCCACCCCACCTCCCGCTATTGCCGCCGCCGCCCGGTGCGCCCGCTCCGGCGGCGGAGGGCGTGCCCACGCCATCCGCCCCTGCCCCACGCGATGGCCAGGATAGCGGCGGCCGGGTTCATGCCCGGCAGGCGGTGATCCGCACCAGCCGGGGCGCAGTAACCCTGATCGCCGCCGCGCCGTCGCAAGTGATTGCCCGGCCCATCCGCGCCGCGCTTGTCCCGCTCCTGTCGATCATTGCCGTACTGGCCGTGCTGTTCATGCTGGCCGCGCTGTTTCAGCTGCGCCTGGCGCTCAGGCCAATTGCCGCGTTGCGGGATCAGCTTGGCCAGATTCGCCACGGCACGCGCACCACTGTGGACGAGGATCAGCCCGCCGAACTGAAACCGCTGGCGGTCGAACTCAACGCGCTGTCCCGTGAAAGCGGCGCTGCCTTGCAGGCGGCCCGCGCCTCTGCCGCCAATCTTGCCCACGCGCTCAAAACCCCTGTGGCGACGCTGGCCCTGACGGTGGACGGCGACGCCCGCGCGACCAGCCAGATCGCCAGGATCGAAGAGGTCATCCGCCATCACCTCGCCCGCGCCCGCACCGCAGCGGTGGCGCATCGCGCCCGCACGCCCCTGGCCCCGGCAGTGGCCGATGTGGCGCAGGTGATCGGCTCGCTTCACCCTGGCCTGGCGCTATCGGTCGATGTGCCCAGCGCGCTTGCCGTCTCGCTTGATGCGCACGACCTGTCGGAAATCGTCGGCAATCTGCTCGACAATGCGGCCCGCCACGCCCGTTCGGCCATTGCCGTCACGGCCTGGGCAGACGGCGACCGCACACGCGTGGCGATCGAAGACGATGGCCCGGGGATTGCCGCCGACCAGCGCGAACTGGCGCTGCAACCGGGCGTCCGCCTCGATGAAGCACCACAGGGCGACGGGTTTGGCCTGGCGATCGTGCGCGACCTTGTGGCGCTGCACGGCGGCACCCTGAACCTGGCGGAAGGTGCCCAGGGTGGCTTGCGCGTTGAGCTGGCGCTGCGCGCCGCCCGATAGCGTCCCTTCCGTTCAGCGCCCGGTGAACTGCGGCTTGCGCTTGTGCGCAAAGGCATCAATCGCCTCGGCAAAATCGGCAGTGCGGCCAGCGGCCGACTGGTTGGCGCGCTCGATCTCCAGTATCGTCGAAAAATCGCATTCCAGCGCACGTGCAACCTGCCGGCGGATCATGCCCAGCGCGAGCGTGGGGCCAGCGGCAAGCCGGTGCGCCAGGGCCATGGCCTCGGCCATGACATCGTCATCTGGCACCACCCGCGTCACCAGGCCCGCCGCCTTGGCCTCTGCGGCCCCAAGCCGCTCGCCCAGCAGGGCCAATTCCAGAGTGCGACAGCGGCCAATGCTGCGCGCGGCGAGCCAAGTCGCCCCGGCATCGGGCACCAGACCAATATTGGCAAAGGCCATGAGCAGGTAGCCGCTCTCGCCCATCACCACGAGATCGCCAGCCAGGCCCAGGCTCATCCCCGCGCCGGCGCACGGGCCATTGAGCGCGGTGACCAGCGGAACGTCCAGCGCGGCCAGCCGCGTGACCACGGGATGGTAATAGGTGTCGAGCGTCTCGCCCAGGTCATCGGACGCGCCACCGCCCAGATCGGCGCCCGAGCAGAAATAGCGCCCCTCGCCCGTCAGCACCACCGCCCGGGCGCCATCGGCCACTGCAAGGTCAAGCGCCTGGCCCAGTTCGACGAACATCGTCTCGCTCAAGGCATTGAGCCGATCCGGGCGATCGAGCGTGATCGTCACCACGTCGCCCTCGCGGGCATAGCGCACGGTCTGGAAATCCATCATCCTGCATCCTCTTGGCGGCCCGCTGCCTTGTCTGCGGCGCGTATCGGGCCACCATCGACGCTGGTTTCGCCCGGCGCAAGCGCGCGGCGATCAGATGGCGTTGATATCCACCACCGTCGGAATCGTATCGTTGAGCAGGATGATCTTCTTGCGCGCAATGGACCACCCCGCCTCGGCGTGGACCAGGCGATATTCATAGCGGCCAAAGAACACGTCGGCCCGGTCCATCCGCACATCAAAGCGGTGACAGGTGAACGCCGCCGAGACAGTGCCCAGTTCCGCGTCGGTCACCAGGATGTTCGACACCAGGTGGACAACGCGTGGCGCTGGGCTGGATGCCACCGACAGCCCCGATTGCAGGCGCATGATCCGGTCCTCGAGATTGCGCCGCCCGCGATAGTAGATCAGCGAGAGTTCGCGATCCGGATCGTCGGACAGCGTGACCTCGTCGCGCCAGGTGGGCATCCAGAATTCGATGTCCGGCGTGAACAGCGCCAGCCATTCGGCATAGCGGCCAGAGTCCATCAGCAGGGCTTCGCGGTAAAGCAGGTCGCGCGCGGCCTCGTATGTCAGCGCTTGGCTCATGCGGCCAGCTCCGGCGCCATGCGTGCCGCCCAGGCGCGATAGTAGTTCTGCAGCAGGGTTTCATCGCTCAGCCGCGAATCCGCCAGCACATTGTGCGCGGGTTTGAGATCGATACGGTCGCCAAAGCGATTGCCGCCCGGCTGGGTCGCGGTCATCCCCCGCCCGTGTCCTTGCAGCCAGGGCTGCACCGTGCCGGCAAAGCCGGCCTGGCAGTTTTCATAGGACACCGTGTCATCGGGCGTGGCCATGCCGGTGGGATTGAAAAAATCTTCATACTGGCGAATGCGCTGGCGCCGCGCCGCGGCGCTTTCGCCCTTGGGCGCGATGCACCAGGTGCGCATCTCGGTCATCCCCGGGCCGATCGGGCGGATTACGCGCAACTGGCTCGAGGCGTTTTCGGCGATCTGGAGATTGGGAAAGATCGTCAGGTTGCGCATGTTGAACATCCAGTCGCGCTTGCCCTCGCCCAGCCGCACGCCCAGTGCACCGGCCTGTTCGTACAGCGGGATCGCCGGCGTGATGCCGAAGATGCCCCAGTTGAGCACATGGCCGTGATCAAAGCTGAAGCTGCCTCCCGCCACGCCTTGCGCTTCTTCCTTCCAGTAATCGCTGTTTTCCCAGACCGATGCGACCACATCGGCGCTCATTTCCTGCTGCCGCCGCTCCAATACGCTGATGTAGGAGGGGTGGGCCGAAGTGAAATGATACGCGTCAGAGCAGTTTTCGAGCTGGAGTTTCCAGTTGGCGGCAAAGGTGAAGGTCACCTGCCCCGGCACCAGTTCCAGTCCATCCTCGCTCTGATCCGCCACCAGGTCGAGCAGCTTGGCCGCCTCGCCCAGGTAGTCAGCAAGCGATAGTTCGCCAGGCGCCAGGCTGCCAAACAGAAAGCCGCGATAGTTGCCAAAGCGGGGCAGCGGCGCCAGGCCATGGTCCTCGCTGTCGAACGCCTGGGTATAGCAGCCTGCGCTCTTCCACTTGATCGCGCGGTTGCGGCCGGCGCTGTCAAAGCTCCAGCTATGATAGGGGCAGACATGCAGGCGCGCGTTGCCCTGGCGCACCTGCGCGAGCCTGGCGCCCTTGTGCGGGCACGAATTGATGAAGGCCCGCAACTGCCCCTCGCCATCGCGCTGGACCAGCACGGGGGCGCGGCCGATCGTGGTGGTGAAGAAATCGTGCGGCCCGGCGGCCTGTGATTCCATGCCCAGGAACACCCAGCCCTGCTCGAAGATCGCACGCTGTTCGGCGGCAAAGACATCGGCATCGGTGAAGATCGCGCGGTTCACGCGGAAGATGCCCTCGTCCGGCCGATCGTCGATCAGGTCAGCCAGTTGAAAGGTGCCCATCGCGTTGTCTCCCACCCGGCTCAATCGATCACCGCTTCCACCAGCGTTGGCCCGGCCGCCGCGAGCGACCAAGCCAATGCGGCATCGAGCGCGGCAGCGTTGCTGGCCGATCGGCCCGGAACGCCGTGCCCTGCCGCCAGCGCCACGAAATCCAGCTCGGGAAACTGCGTGCCGACCAGATGCTGCATGCCGAAATGACGGCCGAAGTGATGCAGCGCCTCGTACCGCCCGTTCTTGAGGATCAGGAACGTGATTGGCAGGTTCCATTGCGCGGCGGCATGCAGGCCCTGGATCGCGTACATCGCCGACCCATCGCCCAAGACCGCGATGACCTTGTCGTGCGGGCGGGCCAGTGCCATGCCGACTGCCGCCGGCAGGCCATGGCCCAGGCCGCCACTGGCGGTGGTGTAAAAGGTATCGGGGCAAAGGATCGGCAGGCGATCATGCATCGGCCCGCGGCTCGACGGTGCCTCTTCCACGATGATCGTCTGCGGCGCGCGCAGGTCGGCCAGCCGTTGCAGCACATAGCCATCGGTCATGGCCACGCCATCAAGCCGCGCCGGCCGTACCAAGGGCGCAGGCCGGGCGCGCGGCGCGGGACGGGAGGCTGTGAGCAGGGCATCGAGCGCATGATGGCATTGCGCCACGATTGCCCGCCCCGCTGGCGCCCAGGCGGCGTGAACGTGATTGTCACCGATCAACCAGAGATCTGCCTCGGGCGGCATGTGCGGCCCCTGCCCGTCGACATGATAGAGATTGACCGGCCCGCCCAGCCCCAGGATCACGTCGTGGCTGGCAAGCGTGGCCACGATCGCATCGCGACTGGCAGTGAGGAAGCCCCCGAACAACGCGTGGTCTTCGGGAAACCCACAGCGCCCCGCCATCGGCGCAACATAGACGCGCGCCTGGTGGCGTTCCGCCAGCGCCACCACCTGCTCCCACGCGCCGTCGCGCGCCACGCCGGCCGCCACGACCAGCGCCGGCTGCCGCGCCGCATCGAGCGCCGCCGCGCATTCGGCAATGGCCACAGGTGATGGCAGGCGATCGGCAGCGACGCGCCGGGCCTGATGCGGCGGGCAAGGCTGGTCCCAATCATCGATCGGGATGGAGACGAACGTCGGGCCGCAGGGCGGTTCCATCGCCACGAGCCAGGCACGCTCGATTGCCGCGGGCACATCCTGCGCGCGTGCCGGCTCGCACGCCCACTTCACGAATGGGCGCGGAAATTCCGCGGCACGCTCGGCAAACAGGAACGGTTCATAGGGCAGGATCGCGCGCGCCTGCTGCCCGGCGGTAACCACCAGCGGGGTCTGGTTCTTCCAGGCGGTGAAAAGGTTGCCCAGGGCATGGCCCACCCCGGCCGAACTGTGCAGGTTGACGAACGCCGCGCGGCCGGTGCCCTGGGCAAAGCCATCGGCCATGCCCAGCACGACGCTTTCCTGAAGCCCCATGACATAGCGGAAATCATCGGGAAAATCGCGAAATAGCGGCAGTTCGGTGGAGCCGGGATTGCCGAACAGCGTGGTCATGCCCAGCTCGCGCAACAGCGCGATTGTCACGTCGCGGACGGTCCGCATCCTGAAATCTCCCGATCTTTTGCCGCAGTCTCGCGCATTTGGCGATAAGTTCAATTGCAAATCCAGGAGAAAGTCATACCGTTGGCACATGGATTTTGATGAGCGCGAGTTGAAAGCCTTTCTGGCCGTGGCCGAATGCGGCAGCCTGGGGCGCGCGTCACGCCAGGCCAACCTGACCCAGCCCGCGCTCAGCCGCCTGATCCACCGCATGGAGGAACGGCTGCAACAGCCGCTGTTCGATCGCACCACGCGCGGCATGGTGCTGACCGATCCCGGCGCGCTGCTGCAACGCCATGCCCGTCACCTGCTGGCGGACATGCACACGCTGCGCGATGAACTGGCAGCGTTTCGCGGGCTGCGGCGCGGCGTGGTGCGCATTGGCGCGACCGCCGCCGTGATGCGCACCCTGGTGGCCACCCACGCCGGGCAGATGCTGGCCGACAACCCCGACCTGGCGTTCGAGGCGATCGAAGACGTCGACAGCGGCCTGGTGCGCGCGCTGGAGCAGCGGCAGATCGACCTGGCGATCACCTCTGGCCGGGTGGAGCAGGACGCCGCCGATGCGCAGTGCCTGGGCCGCTGCGACCATGCCGACATGTTTGCCGTGTTCTGCGCCGCCAACAACCCGATCGCCGACAGCCCCGATCTCGCCAGCGTGTTTGCCCATGGCTGGGTCATGCCCGAGGCGGGGCTGACCCCGCGCGTCCGGTTCGAAACCCTGGCCGCGCAACTGGGGCACCAGGCCCGCGTCGTGGCGCGCACCAGTTCGGTCGAAACGATGATCGCCATTGCCGGGGCCAGCCAATTGCTGTGCTGGTTGCCGGTCCCGCTGCTCGAACCCTATGTCGCCAGTGGGCGCCTGCGCCAGCTCAGCGTGCCGGCGCTGGAAACCTGGCGGCAATTCTGGGTCTATCGCCGCAGGGCGGGCGTGCTGCCCGATGCAGCGCAGCGGTTCCTGCGTTACCTCCCCATCGTGCCGCTGTGAGCCCTGCCCGGCCGGCGGGTTGACACTGTCAAATCCCGATCCGGATACTCGCGCCGGTGCAGGCACACGTGCCTGTGTGCACACGTGGGAGAATTCCGGGATGCAGCGGATCGTGGTAATCGGTGCAGGCGCAATGGGCTGCCTGTTTGCGGCAAAGCTGGCCCTGGCCGGACATCGGGTGACCGTGGCCGACGTGGACCAGGCGCGGATGGACGCAATCGCCGCGCAAGGCATTGCGCTGTCACTGGACGATGGTGATTTTGCCGCACGGGTCGGCGCTTGCCCGATCGCTGCGGTGGATGGGCCGGTCGATCTGCTGGTCCTGTTCACCAAGGGCATGCACAGTGCCGCAGCAATCGCGTCTGCCGCGCATCTGGTCGATACCGGTTGCACCGTGCTGACCCTGCAAAACGGGCTGGGCAATACCGACGCGATCGCGGCGGTCTTTCCGCGCGAGCGCATCGTCTGGGGCGTGACCGACTTTCCCGCGGACCTGCACGGTGCCAATGCGGTTTCTTCACATGGGCAAGGCCATGTCTGGCTGGCAGGACTGATTCCAGCCGCCGACGCGCGGGCGCGCGCCGTGGCGGATATCCTCGATGACGCCGGCCTCAACGCCCGCTTCGCCCCAGAGGTAGAGGCAATGGTATGGGACAAGGTGGCCTTCAACAGCGCGCTCAACGCGCTCTGCACTCTGGGCCAGGTGCCCGTCGGCCGCTTGCACAGCGCACCGATCCGCCGCATCGTCGGCACGATCATGGACGAAATCGCCGCCATTGCCCGGGCGGAGGGCGTCGCGTTCGATCGCACTCGAACCATGGCAAAGGTCGATTTTGCCCTCGCCAATCACACCGGGCACAAGCCCTCGATGCTGCAAGACCGGCTCGCCGGCCGGCGCACCGAGGTCGAGTCCATCAACGGCGCGGTGCTGGCCATTGCTGCCCGCCATGGCCTTGCCGCGCCCACTCTTGAACTCGTCACCGATCTGGTACGGTTGGGTGAGCCGGCGTGACCGCTGCGGACTGATCAGCCGCGCCGCCGCGATCGCGCGCGCGGGGTCAGCGCGTCGAGCGCGTCGGCATTGTGGCGCGCCCAGCCATACAGCGCCTCGACCGGTACGACGAAGCGCTGGCCCAGCGCAGTCAGCGCATAATCCACTTCGGGCGGCGCGACATCATCGCGCGTGGTGCGCGCCAGCAAGCCACTCGCCTCCATTTCCCTGACCGTCTGGGCAAACATCTTTTTGGAAATGCCCGGCAGGCTGCGCAGCAGCGCCGCGCTGCGGGCCCGCCCGTCATGCCGCGCATGCAGGGTGTGCAACACCATGCTGGTCCACTTGGTGGCAAACAGTTCCAGGATCCGGCGCGGGGCACAATCCTCGCGCCATTCCTCTTCCGGGCTGCCCGGTATCACGGCGACACTCCTTGCTTTGCCAACGATATCGCTGCGCCGCCAACGCGGGTGGTTACCATCTGGTGCCTTCTTGGCGCCGGGCGAGCGGCGCCCCAATTAGCGGTTTTTGCTCAACAAGGAACCATAGATGACCAAGACTGCCCTTGTTGCCGGGGCCACCGGCATCACCGGCCAGGCCATTGCCACGCTGCTTCATGCCCAAGGCTGGCGCGTGCTGGGTCTGGCGCGCAATCCGCTGCCGCTGCCCGGGGTGCAGCCGATCGCCGCAGACCTCACCGATGCCACTGCCACCGCCGCCGCGCTTGCCGGGCATCGGCCCGATGCCGTGTTCATCACCACCTGGCTGCGCCGCGCCACGGAACAGGAAAACATCGCGGTCAACGCGGCCATGGTGCGCAACCTGCTGCGCGCGGTAGAGCCGGCTGGCAGCGTCGCGCATGTAGCACTGGTCACCGGCCTCAAGCACTATCTTGGCCCGTTCGAAGCCTATGGCCAGGGCAACCTGCCCGATACGCCGTTTCGCGAGGATCAAGCCCGTCTGCCGATCGACAATTTCTATTATGCCCAGGAAGACGAACTCTTCGCCGCCGCCCAACGCAGCGGCTTTGCCTGGAGCGTGCACCGCCCCCACACCGTGATCGGCAAGGCCGTGGGCAACGCGATGAACATGGGCACCACCTTGGCGGTCTATGCCACGCTGTGCCGTGAACTGGGCCGTCCATTCCACTTCCCGGGATCCGCGGCGCAGTGGAATGGGCTTACCGACATGACCGACGCGCGGCAATTAGCGCAGCAACTGCTATGGGCCACGACCACGCCCGCTGCGGCAAACCAGGCGTTCAACTGTGCCAATGGCGATATCTTCCGCTGGCGCTGGATGTGGCCACGTCTGGCGCAATGGTTTGGCGTGGAACCGGCCGGGTTTGACGGCAGCGTGCGGCCACTGGCCGATCAGATGGCGGGCGATGCTCCGGTGTGGCGCAGCATCGCCGCGCGCGAAGGCCTGGCAGAACCAGACCTCACCCGACTGGCCTCGTCCTGGCACACCGACGCAGACCTGGGCCGCCCGATCGAGGTGGTAACCGACATGGCGCGCTCGCGCAGCCTGGGATTTACCGGCTATCAGGCGACGGATACTGCCTTTTTCGATCTGTTCGCCCAGCTGCGCGCCGAACGCCTGATCCCCTGAAACGCCGCGTGCCGCGCCACCACTGTCATGGCGCGGCACGCTTCACCGGCATCGCGCCGGTATTCCGCCCCAAAAGGCACCGATTTTGCCATTGCCGGGGTGTTGCCCGCTGTGATTTTGTCAGGCACGGTGCTGCAACAGACCGCATTGGCGGCTGCATGGGGTGGGATATCGGCCGTGGCCAATTTGCAGGAGAGCGCGTTACCCATCGCCGACACGCCCACGCTGTCGCGCGCGCGCGACCTGTTCGGGCGCGTGATCAATGGCCATGACCTGGGCGGATCGACCCCAGCCACCGTTGCCGACCGCATCGAGCAGTCGATCTGCCTGACGCCAAGCCCCGCCGTCGTGCTGACCGAAGGCAGTGTTGCCGCGACGTTTGGCGTTGGCCGCCGCGTGGCGCGGCAGACCAGCCGCATCCTGCAATTGCGCGGTGTGATGGAACCCCGGCGCGGCGGCAAGGGCAAGGGTGGGCTGCGCGTGTGCCTGCCCGGCCTCGACCAGACGCTGGATACCATCCGCAGTGACATCATTGCCAGCAATTCGCCGGCCGCGATGGAAGATGCGCGCCAATGGCTGCAGGCGGAAATTGCCGGGCACGATGATCCGCTGGGGCGCTTGGTGCGGGCCATGCTGCAAGACGCACCGGTACAGCAAACACGTGCGCCGTGCCAGACGCAGGCGTCGCTTCCAACCTGGTCCGAGCTTGAAGAGCCGGCCTCGCGCGGGCATCGCCTGGCGGCGAAACTGCGCCAGCAGATCGCTCTGCTGCCGCCCGGTGAAACGTTCCTGGGCTCGCTCGCCAGCATCGCGGAAGCCCATGACACCAGCCTGGAAGTGGCGGTGGAAGCCGTGCGCATCCTGGCCGATGCCCAGCACGTGGTGATGCGGCGCGGCCGCGGCGGTGGCGTGTTTGCCTGCGAACCGCAAGCTGGCCGGGCACTGCACATGATCAACGCCTTTATCGCTGCCAACGCGGTCTCGCCTGATCGCTGCCGCGCCGTGCTCAACCGCGCCAATATCGGGATGATCTATCTGGCGCGGGCGCGACAGGATGCCCGCTATCTCGACCGCGTCGAGCGTTCGTTCCAGAAAATGCAGCAGGCGCCCAATGCCACGGTCCTGGGCCAGAACTGGTACGGCTTCATCCGCGATATTGCCGATATGTCGGGCAACGGCGTGCTGCACTTCATTGCCCGCGCCATGGCGGGATCGATCCTTATTCGGCGCACCCGCAGTGCCGACCTGCCCGAAGCCGCGGCCCGCGAACTGTTCGAGGCCAGCCGGCAGATCCATGCCCATCTGATTGGCGGCAGTCAGGATACCCCCAACGAAGCGCAGTGGCGCTGCCAACTGGCCCTGCAGGATTACTGGTAAGGCTCGAACAATCAGCGCCCCAGGCGCGCAATATGCCGGGCGATTTGAAGATAGACTGCCTCTACCACCTCGCGCGTGCCGCCGCGCAGGTTATAGGCGTGGTCCTGATCGGGCACCTCGATATATTCCAGCAGGCGGCCGCGCGCGTGCAGGCGCTGGGCATAGGCGGCAGCCTCTGCCCGCAAGAGATCGAGCCCTGCGGCAATGACGATCGCCGGCGCCACCTTGTCGAGCAAATCATCGGGCGCGCCCACCAACGGCGACGCGCGCATATCTGCCCGCATCGATGCATCTGGCACATAGACCGCATTGAACAGCCGCGCGACGCCCGGTGAAATGACCGGACGCGCCGCCCGGGCCTGCTTGTGCGCAGGCGGCGTGACGAGATCGAGCGGCGGGTAATGGAGGATCTGCGCGGCGATGGGCGGCCCGCCCGCCTGGGCAAGCAGCAGGCTGGCAGCAGCAGCCAAACCGCCACCGGCACTTTGCCCACCCACGGTCAGCCGATCGCCGTCCCACCCCTGCGCCCCCGCCTGCGCCGCCACCCAGCGGATCACCTCGCAGGCTTGCTCTACCGCTATCGGAAAGCGCCGCTGCGGCGCCAGCGCATAATCGACATTGATGACACAGACGCCGGCCCGCTCGGCCAGGAACGCGCAAAATGCATCGTCCTGCTCGGGGTGGCCCATGACATAGCCACCGCCATGAAAGTTGACGTGAACCGGCACCGGGCGCGCCGTGTTGTGCGGCGCGAACACCATGGCCGCAGCACTGCCTTGCGTGGTTGGAATGGTGATGGTGCGGCAACGCCGAGGAATTTCGGGAAACGCCAGCGCACTTTCCGGCTGGGCCAGCCGTGGTGCTACCATCCGCTGCATTACCCGCGCGATCGTATCGGCAATCAACGGCATGGCAGGCGCTCCATCAGCGATGCAGCATCGGCCGGGTGACCCCGACCGATGCTGCCAGGCAGCGATGCCACCATCAGAACTTGACGCCTAGACGCACGCCGAACTCGCGCGGCGCGGTGCGGAATTCGTTGAGGCCGGATTGCCCGGTCACGAAATATTCCTTTGTCAGGTTGGTGCCGTACAGCTCCACCTTGAAGTTGTCCCAGTTGAGCGCGACGCTGGCATTGACCAGATGGCGCGCGTTAATCAGGTCAAACTGCGGCAGATAGGTAACGTAGGCCCATTGCGACCCAATATAGGAATAGTTCACGCGGGGCACGATCGAGCGCCCCTCGCCCAGCGAATAGGTATAATCCAGGCCGGCGTTCCAGGTCCATTTCGGCGACAGCAGGTTCGGCCCGGCATCAGACGTGATGAACTGGTAGGGGAAGCAGTTGCTGGTTACCCCGGTGGCGCAGGCCGGCAACTGCGCGGTGGCGGCGCCCGGCTGCCACTTGTTGATCACCGTCACGCTGCTGAGCTGCGAATCCACATACGACACGCCGGCGTCGAGGCCGAAACCGGCCAGCTTGGCCTGAAGCTGCCCTTCAAAGCCCTTGATTGTGGCATTGGCGAGGTTGACCACGCCATTCTGACCAGACGCAGGACTGATCACGTCCATCTGGAAATTGTTGTACTTGTTATAGAATACGCCGATCTGCGTGCGCACGTGCCGATCGAGGAAGCTCGATTTCCAGCCCGCTTCAAAGTCCCACACCGTTTCCGGGTTGAACATGCCACCGGGCGGGTTGATCCCACCCGGCTTGTAGCCACGGGCGGCAAAGACATAGAGCATGTTGTCGGCATCGGGCTTGTAGTTAAGCGCGATCTTGCCGGTCATGCGGCCATCGGCCTCGGTGCCGGTCTGCGGAATCGTCAGGAAGGCGGAAGGCGGCGGCCCGCCAAGATAAACGCCGCCGGTGCCATCGACATGATAGTGCGAATAGCGTGCGCCCGCCTGGATTTCGAGCTTTTCGGTAACGCGATAGTTCACCTGGGCAAAGGCGCCCAGCGTGGTCTTGCTGTTCATCGGATTGACCACGATCGGGAACGGCGCGGTGCCGGTATAGTGCAGCAGCACGTCGATATCGTTATGCTGGTAATAGCCACCCAGGATAAAGTTCAGCGGCTTGGAATCCGGCGAAATGATATTGATTTCCTGGGAATATTCCTTTTCCCGCACATATTGATCTTCATACTGCGCGCCAAACGGCCCAGCGACCTGCGCCAGATTGGTGCCATCCAGATCATAGACGTTCCAGACGCGCTTGTTCTGGTATCCGCTCACCGACCGCACAACGAGGCCGCCAGGGGTCTGGTACTTCAATTCCAGCGCCGTGGTAAACGCGCGCTCGAAATTCGCGGTCTTGGTGTCGTAGTTCAGCTCGTAGGGCGCCGCCTGGCGGCCGGCGGCAAACTGCGTTCCGGCGATCGGCTGATAGGCATAACCACCGGTGCTCTTCTGCGCCAGTTCGCCCTTCCAATAGGCGGTAAAGCCGCCGGACTGGTAGAGCGCAGACAGCCGCTCATCGTGTTCCTTCAGGCTGTCCGGCTGGTTCTTGTAGGGGCCAAGATCGGTGTAATAGGAATCGCGCCAGTGCTGGTTGGTGGCAAAGCGCAAGGCCAGGTTGTCACCCACCGGCACATTGATCGCGCCGTTGAGGCGGACATTGTTGTAGCTGCCGTATTCGGCTGTCACGTCACCACCCAGATCGCCCAGCTTGGGGCGCTTGGAATTGATGAAGATCGCCCCACCGGTGGAGTTGGAGCCGACCAGCGTGCCCTGTGGCCCGCGTAGCACTTCGATGCTCTGGATATCGTAGAGATCAAAGCTCTGCGCGATCGGCGGCTGGAACAGCCCGTCGACATAGGTGGCGACGCCATTGGCCACTTGCGGCGATCCGCTCGACAGACCGATGCCGCGGATGTTGATGGATTCGGTGAGGCCTGCCTTGGTGATGGTAAGGCCGGGCGCCACGTTCTGCAGATCGCGCTGCACCAGCACGGCTTTCTGCGTGAGCTGGTCTCCACCCACCGCGGTGAGCGCGATGGCAACCTTTTGCGAACTTTCCGAGCGGCGCTGCGCGGTAACGACGATCTCGCCCGGTGCCGGGCTGGCCTGCGCGGGCACCGTCGGCGCCGGCTCTGCAGCCGTGGCAGCCTGGGCCAAGGCATTGGTCCCCACCAACGCCAGCGCCATCGCGCCCAGCGAGGCTGCGGCATGCGCGCGGAAATTACCGTGAATCTGAAGCATGGTGCTCCCCTCTCCCTTTTTCGGCCCTGCTTGACGCGGCCAAACGTTGCGGGCCCGTGTCTGCCCGGCCACGCGGGATTTAAATAGCGGCCCATTTTGGAAAGCTGCGCCCGCGCCCTTGGCGGGTCGCCATCGGTGCCATCAGCGCGACCGACCAACCCCATAGATTTATAACTTCACGTTATAAGACGATAGACCAATTGTATTTCACTTGATCGTGGCCGTCCGCCATTGCGCCTTCACAAGAAAACACCGCCATGGTGGGGAGAGCAACGATGGCACGCCGCGTTTTGCGGCGGCATCCCTGGCTGCGCCTCCCCGGCGATGGTGATCAGGAGGTGCACATGAAGGGCTATCACGGGATCAAGCACAATCTGCTCGTCGGCACGGCGTTCGCCATGGGCGTGATGGGCTGGCACGGCGCGGCAGCCGCGCAGGCCACGCCAGCGCAGACAACGCCGCCTGCCGATCAAGCCGCGCCGGAAGCCAAGCCGCAGGAAATCGTGGTGACCGGCTCCTACCTCGGCAATATCCGCCAGGAGAACCGCGCCTCGCCCATTCTCGCAGTCGATAACGCCGCGATCGCGCGTACTGGTTCGTCCTCGATTGGCGACCTCACCCGCTTCATCCCGCAGAACGTGGGCAGCACCGGCGGCTTGCAGGATCTGTCAAAGGGCGGCGCGGATACGCGCGATACCCGTTCGGCCAACCTGCGCGGCCTGGGCGCCGGCTCCACGCTGGTGCTGCTCAACGGCCGCCGCGTGACCCCGCAGGCCGGTGACGATTATGTCAACCTCAACAGCCTGACGCCCGATATCGCCATCCAGCGGGTCGAGGTTCTGCTCGATGGTGCATCGTCCACTTATGGTGCCGATGCCGTGGCGGGCGTGTTCAACGTGTTGACCGACACCAAGTTCAACGGGTTCAAGACCAGCGCCCAGTTCACCAGCATTGCCGATTCCCCGGCGTGGAACGTGCAGGCCATGATGGGCGTGGGCAACGATCGCTTCCACACCGTGCTTTCGGCGTCCTACCGGTTTCAGGACAATCTCCAGAATTCCGATCGCGCCGTCACCAATTTCTTCAATCCCACCGCGGCCGGCTATCCGGGCAGCTATCTGCTGACCGGCCGGCCGCTCACCGCCACGGGCGGCCACGTTGTGATCAACGGCAACGATTACACCGCGCTCTATGATGCCAACAAGTCGGCCACGGGCACGCTCAAGGTGGTCGATCCCAATTGCGGGGCCGACGGCACCAATAGCGTCTATTCCCCCACTGGCGGCGCGGCCTTTGGCCTTGGCAACTGCCTCTACAATTTCCAGCCGAAGAACCCGATCCGCCCGCGTGCGCGCAGCGTCAATATCCACAACGACACCACGTTCGAAATCAACGACGCCAATACGCTGTTTGCTGAACTCAGCTATTACCACCAGGATTCCGAACGGTTCGGCGTGCCGTCTTATGCCCAGAACGCAGGCAACGCCACGATGCCGGCGTCCAACCCCTACAATCCCTTTGGCGTCGATGTGCTGTTCTATGGCCGCGCGATCGGGGCGCAGGGCTTTCCGGGCGGATACGAATATCGCGTGATGCGCGATACGGTGAACCAGCAGCACTACGTGCTCGGCGCGCGCGGCAATCTGGTCGGGCGGTGGAAGTACCTGGCGACGGCCACCTATTCCGCCTCGCAAACGATCGCCCGCGATCGCGATACCGATATGAACATGTTCCAGGCCGCGCTGCGCGGCTATGGCGGGCCGAACTGCAACACCAACTTCCTGGGTGGCGGCAGCGGCGCTGTGCCCGGCAAGGGCAGCTGCCTCTATTACAGCCCGTTCCAGGCCAACCTGTCGCAGATGGATCCGTCGCTGATCTACAATCTGCAAAGCGATGTCTTCACCGATTTCAAGCGTGAATACTATATCGCCGAAGCGGTGGTGAATGGCCCCCTGGCCAGCATTGCCGGGCACGAAATCAACGTGGCTCTTGGCGCGCAGTATCGCCGCGAGAAATCGATCACCAACTATTCCGACCTGCTGCTGTCGGGCTATGGCGGCTTCCTCGGCAAGCACCTCAACACCGCGTTCTCGCGCGAGGTGAAGAGCGTGTTCGCCGAAGCCAATTACCAGCCGATCGACAGCCTGACGCTTAATATGGCTGGCCGCTATGAAGATGCCGGTGGTTACAGCAAGGCCGTGCCCAAGGTGGCGGCCAACTGGCACCCGGTCGACTGGTTCTCGCTGCGCGGTTCCTACAGCAAGGCGTTCCAGGCGCCCTCGCTGGCCAACGGTTCCGCCTCGCTGATCGGCACCAACGTGGTCAACGTCACCGATCCGGTCGATGGCACCACTTCGTTCCGCACGATCCAGACCTACGGCAATCCCAACCTCAAGCCGCAGTCGTCCACTGTCTATAACCTGGGCGCCACCTTCGTGCCGACGCGCGGCGCGCGGTTCTCGATCGATTACTGGAAGTATCAGTTCAACAACCAGATTTCGACACAGAACCCGCAGCAGGTGGTCAACACCGCGCCCAACGGCGCCGCGGTACTGCGCGACCCACTGACCGGCACGCTGCAATCGGTGGTCGTCACCAGCTTCAATGCGCCCAGCGGCACCAAGACATCGGGCATCGACATTCAGGGCCAGTATGCGTTTGACGCTGGCCAACTGCATCTCACCTTGCGCGACACGCTGACCTATCTGCTGGCCTACGATGTCGACACCGGCATTCTGCGCCGCGATGCCAATGGCAACATCACCGGCTCGGTGGTCTATGATGGCGTGGGCTATCGCAACGCGTTCGTGCAGTCGCCCACCTCGTCCTCGGCCGCGCCGCGCTGGCGCAGCGTGGCTGGCATCGATGCCGGCTATGGCCCGCACACCCTGTCTTTGACCTGGCGCTATACCGCCGGCGTCAAGGATGACTATGGGCAAAGCCTCAACACCTCGGGCACCGGCGCCGTCGTGCCCGCCGTTACCACCAAGGTCAGCGCGTTTTCGGTGTTCGATGCGCAATACAGCCTGAACTTTGGCCACGACGATCGCTATGCGCTGACGCTGGGGATGATCAACATCTTCAACACCGCGCCCGGCTTTGCCAAGTACAACGGCTATCTGCCCTCGATCGCCGATCCGTTCGGGCGGCAGGTCTACGCCCGCATCGCGGCGCGCTTCTGATCGTGGGCGGCGGGTTTCCACACGTGGCGCCAGTGGCGGCAGGGGCCAAGCGCACCTGCCGGCTGGACGCCGGGCGTGGCGCCCGCCACCATGCGCCTGCTGCCCAGACCTATCGGCGGCTCCCTCTGGCGCACAGGTTCCGCATGGCCCGCACTCCCAGTCTTTCCACCCTGCGCCAGTTTCGCATACTGGCCCAGACGGCGAACTTCAGCCGCGCGGCCGAACTTGCTCATGTCTCGCAGCCGGCGCTCTCGCGCACCATCCGCCTGCTGGAAGAAGACCTTGGCGCGCGTCTGTTTGACCGCAACCGCCGCCATGTGTCGCTGACGCAGGCCGGCGAAGACCTGCTCCGCCTGACACAGCGCCTGATCGCCGATTTCGACGACGCATTTGATCTCCTGGGCCAGACGCTGTCGGGCCAGCGTGGCCGCATTGCCCTGGGCGTGCTGCCATCCTACGCCGTGGGCGATCTGCCCGCCGTGCTCAGCCGCTTTCGCGAGGCTTGGCCAGGCGTTGACGTGACCGTGCGCGAAGGACTGGCGGGCACCATCTATCAACAGCTGCGCGAGCGGCTGATCGATCTGGCGGTGATGACCCCACCTGATGACGCGGCTCAGGATTTCACCTTTCTGCCCTTGTTCACAGACCCTTGCGCCCTGGTCTGCCGCGCCGGGCACGCACCGGCCGATCCCGGCTGGCACAGCTTTGCCGATGCCCCGTTCATCGCGATGGCCCCCACCAGCAGCGTGCGCCAGATCACCGATGCCGCGTTTGCCCGCGCCGGCCTGGCGCCGCGGCCACTGTATGAATGCACGCAGCCCGCCACGCTGGGCGCCTTTATCGCCGCAGGCCTAGGCATCAGCGCGCTTCCGCTGTCCTGCCGGCCGATGGTTGGCGCGCACGATCTGGAATGGCACCTGCTGGATGACAGCGCCGCCGATCGCGTGATCGGCATTGCCCATCTTTCTGCGCGCAGCCCCTCGCCCGCGGCCCAGAACATGCTGCGCGTGCTCTCGGCCAAGGGGGCATGCTGATGCTGGCCGCTGCCGCTTTGCCGCCGGCTGCCCTGGCACTGGGCGCACTAGCCATCATCGGCGTCATGCTGGCCGTCATCCTGACGAACCGACTATCCCCGCTCGCAGCGATGATCCTGGTCCCGGTGATCGGCGCTGCGGCGCTGGGCCTGGGCGCCGGCGTGCCGGGCTGGATTCTGGCCGGCGTCACCAAGATTGCCCCGGTTGCCGGCATGTTCGTCTTTGCCATCCTGTTCTTCGGGGTGGTCAGCGACGCCGGCTTGCTGGCCCCGCTGGTCGGCGGGGTGCTCCGCCTGGTGGGACGCAAGCCATCGCGGATCACCATGGGCACCGCCTTGCTGGCCTTGCTGATCCATCTCGATGGCTCTGGCGCAGTGTGCTTCCTGATCACCGTGCCGGCGATGCTGCCACTCTACGATCAACTGGGCATGGACCGCCGCGTACTGGCGTGCTGCGCATCGCTTGCCGCAGGGGTCAATTTCCTGCCCTGGACCGGCCCGACGCTGCGCGCCAGCGCGGCGCTGCACATTCCCACGGTGCAGATCTTCACGCCGATGCTGCCGGTCCAGCTGGTTGGCCTGGTCTTCGTGTTCGGCGCGGCGTGGTGGATGGGCCGGCGGGAAGAACGCCGCCTCGCTGTCCTGCCCTTGGTACAAACCGGGCCGGAAGAGGCCGTGGCAACCGGCACGGGAACAGCCAGCCCCGCCGCCGATCCACTGCATCGCCCGCGCCTGTTCTGGCTCAACCTGGTCATCACGCTGGCGGTCATCGGCCTGATGGTCAGCGGCGTGGCCGAACCGGCCGTGATCTTCATGGTCGCCTTTGCCCTGGTGCTGACGATCAACTATCCCAATGCCGAGGAGCAGCGCGCCCGGATCGAGGCCCATGCCCGCCCGGCAATGATGATGGCCGGCGTGCTGTTTGCCGCTGGCGCGTTTACCGGCATCATGAACGGCGCGGGGCTGATCCACGCCCTGGCCCAATCGAGCGTGGCCCTGGTGCCGCCCGGCATGGGACGCAGCCTGCCACTGCTGGTGGCGGTCACCAGCATGCCGCTCAGCGTCGTATTCGATCCTGACAGCTTTTACTTCGGCGTGCTGCCCGTCGTCGCGCAAGTCGCCGGCCATTTTGGCGTGCCGCCCGTGCAGGTGGCGCAGGCAGCGCTGCTGGGCATGCATACCGTTGGCTTTCCGATCAGCCCATTGACCCCCGCAACATTCCTGGTCGCAGGCCTGAGCCGCATCGACCTCGGCGCGCATCAGCGTTTTGCCTTTCCCTGGCTGCTGGGCGCCACCCTGGTGATGACACTGGCCGCGCTGGCCATTGGCCTGATCGGCCTATGAGTGAGACATGCATGAAAACCATACGCATCGGTGCCGGTGCCGGCTTTGCCGGGGATCGGATCGAGCCGGCCGTTGAACTGGTCGAACAAGGCGAACTCGATTTCCTGTGCTTTGAATGCCTGGCCGAACGCACGATCGCGCTGGCGCAACTGGCGCGACAGCGCGACCCGGCCGCCGGCTATGATCCCCGGCTGGAGCGGCGCATGCGCGCCGTGCTGGGCCCGGCCATGGCGCGCGGTGTGCGCATCGTGTCCAACATGGGCGCGGCCAACCCGCTCGCCGCCATGGAAGCCGCGCTCGCCGTCGCGCGTGAGCAGGGCCTGACCGGCATCCGCATGGCGGCAGTGCTGGGTGACGATGTGCTGGCCAGCATTGCGGGCCAAGACCTCCCCCTGCTGGACCGCGCCGGATCGCTGTTGGATCTCAAGCCGATTTCGGCCAACGCCTATCTCGGCGCGTTTCCCATTGCCCAGGCCCTGGCCGAAGGGGCGCAAGTGATCTTCACCGGGCGGGTGTGCGACCCGGCGTTGTTTCTAGGGCCGATGATCCATGCATTCGGCTGGGCCGAAGACGATTGGGCGCGGCTCGCCGGCGGCACTGCCATCGGCCATCTGCTGGAATGCGCCGGCCAGTTGACCGGCGGCTATTTCGCCGATCCCGGCTACAACGATGTGCCGGGCCTGGCCCGCCTGGGCTTTCCGCTGGCCGAAGTGAACGAAGACGGCACGGCCATGCTCACCAAGGTGGCCGGCACGGGCGGACGACTCTCGCTCGCCAATGCGCGCGAACAGGCGATGTACGAAATCCTTGATCCAGCGCGCTACCTCCAGGCCGATGTGGTGGCAGACTTCACCACGCTGAACCTGGCCGAGGCCGGCGCCGATCGCATTGCCGTATCGGGCGCAACCGGCCACCCCCGCCCCGATAATCTCAAGGTATCGGTCGGCTATCGCGATGGCTTCATTGGCGAGGGGCAGATCAGCTATGCCGGGCCCGGCGCCGTGGCGCGCGGCCAGCTGGCGCTCGATATCGTGGCCGAGCGGGTGGCGATGCAGCGCCTGGCGGTGGACGATATCCGCTATGACCTGATCGGCGTGAATGCCGTCAATGCCACCGGCCGCGCGCCCGAGCCGGCCGAAGTGCGCGCGCGCGTTGCCGCCCGCTGCGCCGATCGCGCCACGGCCGCCGAAATCGGCGCCGAGGTTGAGGCGCTCTATCTCAATGGCCCGTCGGGTGGCGGGGGCGTGACGACCACCCTGCGCGAGGTGGTCGCGGTTGCGTCCATCCTCGTCCCGCGCGGCGCGGTTGCGCCCTCCATCGTTCATGGAGTGAGTTGATGCGACTTCGTGATCTGGCCCACGCCCGCACGGGTGACAAGGGTGATACCTCGCAGATCTGCGTGTTTGCCCGCGGCCCGGCGCAGTTCAGCCAGCTGGAGCGCGCGCTGACGACTGAGCGGGTTGCCGCCCATCTTGCCGCGCTGCGCCCGCGCCGGATCGAACGGTTCGTGCTGCCCAACCTTCAGGCCGTGAATTTCGTGCTGCATGGGGTGCTTTCGGGCGGCGTCACCCGCTCCCTCGCCCTCGATGCCCATGGCAAGACGCTGGGCGCGCAACTGCTGGATATGGAGATCGCCGATGCGTAGGATCTGCTTGCTGGGCGGGGCTGCCCTGCTCGCCCTGGCCACCAGCGCGCAGGCGCGGGTTACCGCCATCCATATCGAGACGCGCACCCCCGCACCCACCAAGTCGGGCGAGCGCCCCTACGAGATCATCACCGGGACATTCGATGGTGATATTTCGCCAACGCGCGATGCAATCATCACCGACATTGCCCAAGCCCCGCGCCAGGCCAACGTCCGCATCGGCTATAGCGCCACGTTTGCCATCGCCCGCCCCCTGGCGCACGGCAGCGGCGTGCTGTTCTACGATGTGCCCAACCGGGGCAATGGCAAAGTGGCCCCCGATGAAGATGGCCACATCCGCGTGATCAGCGGCTGGCAGGGTGACCTGGCGCCCGCACCCGGCCTGCAAACTGCCACCGTGCCCGTGGCCAAGGGCCTGACCGGGCCGGCGCTGGCCCGCGTGACCGATCTTTCCGGCAGCACCTGGGGCCTGACCGGTGGGATCGGCCGCCCCGTACCGCGCCCGCTTCCGGTCGATCTCGATCCCGCGCACGCCAGGCTCTATCGCCAGGCCAGCGACGCTGCGCCGCTAGAGCCGATTGCTCCCAGCCAATGGGCCTTTGCCGATTGCCGCACCACGCCGTTTCCCGGCACGCCCGATCCCGCGCGCATCTGCCTGAAGGGCGGCTTTGACCCGGCGCTTGCCTATACGCTGGTCTATCAGGCGCGCGATCCGCTGGTTCTGGGCATTGGCTTTGCCGCCACGCGCGATCTGGTCAGCTTCCTGCGCCATGCCGCGGCCGACGACCATGGCACGCCCAATCCGCTCGCGGGCCAGGTGCGCTGGAGCGTGGTCAGCGGCACCTCGCAATCGGGCAATTTCGTCAAGAGCTTCATCAACCTGGGCTTCAACCAGGATGAAGCGGGCCATCGCGTGTTCGACGGCGCCAATCCCAACATCGCGGCACGCCAGGTGCCGCTCAACCTGCGCTTCGCCGTGCCCGGTGGCGCGGCCACGCTATTCGAGCCGGGCAGCGAAGGCACCTTGTGGTGGAGCCGCTATGCCGATCGGGTGCGCGGCCGGGGCACGCACAGCCTGCTCGATCGCTGCACGGCAACGCAGACCTGCCCCAAGATCATGGAAACGTTCGGCTCCACCGAACTTTGGGGGCTGCGCCTATCCCCGGCGCTGGTCGGCACCGATGCCCGCGCCGATGTGCCAATCCCGGCCAATGTGCGACGCTATTACTTCCCTGGCGTGACCCATGGCGGTTCCTACACCGGCGGCATCTCGCTCGATGGTGACAAGCCCTGGCCCGGTGCGCCGGTCTGCGCGCTGCCCAACAATCCCAATCCATCGCTGCCGACGATGCGCGCGCTGATGAAGCGGCTGGTGGCATGGGTCAGCACTGGCCGCGCGCCGCCGCCCAGCCAGTATCCCACCCTGGCCCATGGCGATCTTGTCCCGCCCCATGCCGCCGCCATGCACTGGCCCGCCATCCCCGGCGCGCCGGTGCCGGACGGCAAGATGAACGATCTGCTCGATTACGATTACGGCCCCGGGTTCGACTATCCCGATCTGTCGGGCGTGATCACCCAGCAGCCGCCCGCCATTCGCCGCACTATCCCCTCGCTGGTGCCGCGCGTGGACCGCGATGGTAACGAGACCGGCGGCGGCGTCCCTTCGGTGCAGCATCTCGTGCCACTGGGCACCTATCTCGGCTGGAACGTGCTGGCCAAGGGATATGGCGCGGGCGGGCCCTGCGGCTTTGCCGGTGGGTTCATTCCCTTTGCCGCCACCAAGGCGGAACGCCTCGCCAAGGGCGATCCGCGCCTGTCGCTGGAAGAACGCTATGGCAGCCACGCCGGCTTTGTCGCGCGGGTCCGGTCCCTCGCGGCGCAACGCGTGCGGCAAGGCTGGCTGCTGCCCGACGATGCCGCCCGCCTTGTCGCCGAAGCGGAGGCCAGCGCGGTGCTGTCGTCAGCCTCGCGATAAACGTTGGCACAATTCCGCCCGCAAAAAGGCCCGGCCTGCCGTGTGGCAAGCCGGGCCTCTTGCTGCGCTCAGAACCCGATCAGAACGTCAGGCGCAGACGCGCGCCATAGGTGCGGGCGTCGTTGAGGAAGCGAATGTTGAGCGCGGAGCCCGCCAGTTCCTTTTGCGACGCCTGAACGTTAAGCAGGTTGCTGGCCCATGCCTCGATCCGCACGTTGTTGACCTGGTAACCTGCGCCCAGGTTCAGCGTGACAAAGCCGGGCTGACGGTCCGGGAAGCCGGCCTGGAGCGCGGTCTGGCGCGTGCCGTTCAGGAACACGACGTCCTTGTTGTTGAACTGCGTCAGGTAATAGGCCGAGCGATAGTTGGCCAGAACCTGCCAATCGAAGCGGCCACGGCCCACATCGATCCACTGCGCGATATGCGCGCTGACGTTGACCTTTGAGGCCAGCGGCAGCTGATTGCCGACCAGGCTGATTAGCGGCGACTTGCCACCCGCGCTGTTGTCCAGCGCGCGCACGTCCGCGACTTCGCCATTGGTGATGCGGGTATCGAGGTAAGCCGCATTCACGTCGACCGAGAAGTGGTAGGGCAGCGCCACGCGGAATTCGGCTTCGGCGCCGAACAGGCGCGAGGCGCCGATGTTGCGGTTGACCAGCGAATAGCCGTTGCAGACGTTGGGCGTCTGCGTGGTGTCGAGGTTGATGCAGGTCAGGTCCTGGAAGACCTGGTCCTTGTAGTCGTAATAGAAGCCGGTGAGGTTGAACACCGCGCGGCGGCCCATCACGTCAAACGTGTTGCGGCTGCCAACTTCGTACACGATCAGCTTTTCCGGACGATAGGTTTCCGGCACGGTCGAACCGTTGAAGCTGTCGTTGAAACCGCCCGCCTTGTGGCCGGTCGAAACCTTGCCATAGACCATGTGGCCGGTGCTCAGGTCATATTCGAAGCCAAGGCGCCAATCGGCATACTTGAATGCGGCGCTGCCCACCTGCTGGCCGGGGATGGTCAGGTTGGCATAGCTGAAACCGCCGTTGGTGTTGGTCGGGCAGGTGACAAAGCCGTTGTCGATATCAGGCCGGGTAAAGCAGTTGCCAGCCGGATTGGTGCCATTGGCAATGGCGCCGATCTGGTTGATCAGCGTATCACGCGCACCGGGCGAGGCGATGCCCTGGATCAGGAACTGCGCCATGCCCTGCGGGGTGTTGATCTTGGACACGTCGAAGTTCGGACGGCTGAGCAAGGCGGGCACAAAGCCTTCGGTACCAAGGCGCGTGGCGACACAGCAGGCATAGTTGGCACCGCCCAGCGTCAGCGCCCAGTTGCCGCCGATGCCATAGCGCGACTTGCTTTCCTCGGTGTAGCGGATGCCGCCCAGAACGCGCAGGCGATCAGCCACGTCATAGGTGCCATCGGCATAGAACGCATGGCTCTTGCCGCGCACGTCAGGCATCGTGAATTCGGTGCCCGAATAGCAGCAATAGCCGCGATCGGCGAGCGCGAGATAGCCAACCTGCTGGTCTTCGTTGAAATAGAACGCGCCCAGGTTCCAGCGGAAGCGCTGGCCCTTCTTGGCAAAAACGCGCAGTTCGAACACTTCGCTCTGCGACTTGGTTTGCCAGAAGTTGCCAGAGAAATTGTCGTACTGCTCGGTCGCCAGGTTGCGGCCGGGGTAATCGATGCCATCGCTCGACGCGTTGACCTGGTTGAAATCGACCGAGCGGTAGCTGCCGGTCAGTTCCATGCCCACCTTGTCGAAATCATAGGCAATCTTGCCCTGAACGCCCCACAGCTCGTTGGTCATCTTGCCCTGGAGCCCACGATAGACCACGCGGCGCAGGTCCAGGTCGCTGGCCGTCAGGCCAGTGGCTTCAACCGCGCTGTAGATGTTGGCGCCCGGATAGCCGGTGCCGGTTTCCTTGCCATAATCGCCGATGACCGAAATGGTCAGGCGGCTGGTCGGCTCCCACAGCATCGACAGGCGGCCGGCATAGTTCTCTTCCAGACCAGCGGGCTTGAGACCGATCGCTGGTGCGCCGGTCGAGACATTGCGGAAACCATAGTCGCGGTTGACGTAATAACCTGCCGCGCGGATCGCGAAGTTCGACGCGATCGGGATATTGACGGCGCCTTCGGCCGCATAGGAATTGCGGTTGCCGAATTCGGCCTGGATATAGCCGGAATAGCTGTCAAATTTGGGCTTGGCGGTGATGATGTTGAGCGTACCGGCCAGCGCATTGCGGCCATAGAGGGTGCCCTGCGGCCCCTTGTTCACTTCCACCCGTTCAAGGTCATAGAACATCAGACCCAGGCCGCGCGGGCGCGGAATGTAGGTGCCGTTGAGGTGCGGCGCAGCGCCGGGATCGCCCAGTTCGGTGTTGTTGGCCGAGCCGACGCCGCGGATGAAGATTTCGACATTGCCTTCCTGGTTGGCAATGCTCAGCCCCGGTACGGCCTGCTGCAACTGGCGCAGTTCGACGATGCCGTCCTTGCGCAGCTGGTCCGAACCCAGCGCCTGGACGACGCCGGAAACGTCCTGCAGGTTCTGCTCGCGGCGGTTGGCGGTGACGATGATGTCGCCCGGACCATCCTTGGGCTGCGCTGCCGCTGCCGGCTTGGCGGCCGACTGATCAGCGGGCGCTTCCTGCGCAAGGGCCGGCGCTGCTGCGCAAGTCGAAAGCAGCGCCAGCACCATGCTGCGCTTCCAAATTCCCCTGTTCATGTATTCCTCTCCTGACTGGATGGCGATTGAATGAAATGTCGATTGGTTCATGGGTCTTGGACCGGTGCCGCGCCGCTTCCTTGCGCGGCGCGGTCAGTTGCAGGTCAGCACTGGCCCGACCGGCGATACGATCCGCGCTGACGATAGCGTGACGGTCATCGCGCCACTGGTGGACAGCGCGATCGGCACGGTCACCTTGCTCATGTCCACGCCGGCCTTTTCAAAGCAGTGCAGCGGAATGGCGAGGCGCGACCACTGGCCAGCCTGCACCGCTTTGAACACGCTGCCGACCGGGAAGCCGCCGCCGCACTTTTCACCGCTGCATTGCATCAGCAGGTTCACATCGGCGGAGGGCGCCGCATCGACGCGGAATTCCAGCTCGACGGCGAGACCGCCATTGCTCTCGCGCGTCAGATTGACCGGGGCATCCCCGGCAATCGCCGCCATGGCGGGACCGGCGCCGGTCCAGTGCAGCCGTACTGAATCCTCTTGCGCATGGTGATCGGCGGGGCGCGCATCGATCAATTCCGGGCCAGGATTGGTGGACAGCGCCCCGGGCGCCCCCAGCAGCAACTGGCGCCCCGCCCCCGGTCGCCCGGCGGCGTACAGGACGCCGGGATCAGCCGCCGCGACCGTAGCGCGCGCTTCGGGCAGCGGTGCCAGATCGCCGGGCTGACCATATTTCAGGCCAAAGCCATAGGGGAACAGCGGATTGTAATCCTTGTCACCCACGTTGACGGCGGTCTGGTCGCTCGAACGCGGCCAGCTATAGGGCAAGGTGCCGCGAAAATCGGCCTTGCCGAACAATACGTCGGCAATGCCGCCGCCTTCGGAACCCGGCAGCCATGCCGCGACAAAGGCATCAGCGGCATTGAGGAACGGATTTACCCACATCGCCCGGCCCGACAGGAACACCGCCACCGTCGGCACGCCGGCGCCCTTGAGGCGGCGCAGCAGGGCCAGGCTGCGTGCATCGTCAAAGCCGACATCGGGGCGATCGCCCTGGAATTCGGCATAGGGGTCTTCGCCAAAGACCACGATCGCCACGTCAGGCTTTTTGGTAAAGCTGCCGTCGGCCGAAAGCGTGGCCGAACCGCCAGCCGCCTTTACCTCTTCGGCAATGCCGGACCAGATCGATTGGGCATGCGGGAAATCGGCCGGCTTGGTTCCGGTTCCCTGCCAGCTCAAGGTCCAGCCGCCGGTCTGCTTGGTCAGGTTATCGGCGCCATCGCCCGCCACCAGCACGTTGGACATGGGCTTCAAGGGCAGCAACTGGCCCGCGTTCTTGAGCAGCACCAGGGATTCCCGCACGGCCTGGCGGGCCACGGCGCGATGCTCCGCGCTGCCCAACAGGTCGAACTGGCCGCCAAAGGGCCGGCTCGAGGGCTTGCCCGCCTCGAACAGGCCAGCACGCAGCTTCACGCGCAGAATGCGCCGCACGGCATCGTCGAGCCGCGCCATGGGCAGCGAGCCATCGCGCGCATGGGCCAGCGTGCTTTGCCACAGCGCTTTCCAACTGTCGGGCGCCATGTACATATCGAGGCCGGCCTTGGCGGCCTGAACGCAATCGGTGGCGGTGCAGCCGCTCACCTGGGCATGGCCGTTCCAATCGCCCACCAGTAAGCCGTCAAAGCCCCAGCGCTGCTTCATCACCCCGGTCAGCAGCGACTGATTGCCGTGCATCTTGGTGCCGTTCCAGCTGGAAAAGCTGACCATGACCGACTGCACCCCGGCATTGAGCGCGGGAATGTAGGGCGCACTGAAGGTGTTGATCAGGCCAGCCTCGGAAATCCGCGTGTCGCCCTGGTCCTTGCCGCCATAGGTGCCGCCATCGCCCAGAAAATGCTTGGCCGTGGCGATAATGTGCGGGCCGCGCAGCCAGTCCTTGTCACCGATCTTGCCCTGCAGCCCTTCGATCAGCGGAGCAGCATAGGAGGCGGCAATTTCCGGCGCCTCGCCAAAGCCTTCATAGGTGCGGCCCCAGCGATCATCGCGCACGATCGCCAGCGTCGGGGCGAAAGTCCAGTCCAGCCCGGTAACGCGCATTTCCTTGGCCGTGACCGCGCCGATGCTGCGCAGCAATTCCGGGTCGCGCGCGGCGCCCAGGCCAATGTTGTGCGGGAAAAGCGTTGCGCCGACCACGTTGTTGTGGCCGTGGACGGCATCGCTACCCCACATGATGGGAATGCGCGGCAGGTTGCCGCTGGGCGCCATCGACGCTTCGTAAAACGCATCGGCCAGCGCCAGCCAGTCCTTGGCCGGCGCGTTGTAGCGCCCGCCCGGATCGGAATTGCCGCCGTTCAACACCGAACCAAGATGATAGCGGCGCACGTCGTCGGGCGTGGTGCTGGCAATGTCGCCCTGCACGATCTGCCCGACTTTCTGTTCCAGCGACATGGCAGCGAGCAATTGGTCGATTCGCTTTTCCATCGCCGGGTCTGGCGCAATGCGCTGCTCACGCTTTGGCCATAGTTCCGGATGGGCCACGCCGGCGCCGTCCGTGGCCGCTGCCTGTTGCGCATGGGCGGCCGGCACGAGTGCCGCAACCATCGCCACAGATGCCATACGCAGCGCCAAGCCCTTGCGTCCCCTCACTCCCATGAAACCCCTCCTGATGTCGTACCGGCCCTGCTGCACGGAACTGACAACGTTTACCGTCTTCCTGACAACGTTTACCGGCGGACATCGACAGAAGTCAAGAGACCCGCTAAGAAACCCGTCGCTCCCAAAGGTACCGATTGGACAGCAGCAGCACGGAGGCCCACATTTCCAGGCGTACGACGATCATCGATGTGGCCAAGATGTCCGGCGTTTCGCCCAAAACGGTCTCTCGCGCACTCAATGACGAACCGCATGTCAGCGCGCGCGTCCGGCAACTGGTCAAGGATGCGGCCGCCAAGCTCGACTATCACCCGAATCTGACCGCGCAGAGCCTGATCGCACGGCGTAGCTTCCTGATCGGGCTGACCTATGAACGGCCGAGCCCGAGCTACGTCGTCGATCTGCAGAACGGCGCGCTGGATCGGATGCACAACGGGCGTTACCGGCTGGTGGTGCTGCCGTTCAACCACGCGTCGGAACGGCCAGAGGAACTGGGCAAACTGCTGTTACGCACGGGCTTGGACGGCGTGCTCTTGGCGCCGCCAGCCTGCGATCAAATCGAACTGCTCGACCTGCTTGATCGCCAAGGGTTGCCCTACGCGCGGATCACCCCGCAAAAGGATCTTGCACGCGGGATCGTCATCACCATGGATGAAGTCGCCGCCGGCCAGGCCGTGGCGTCACACGTGCTGGACATGGGCCACAGCCGCGTGGGGATCATCCTGGGTGACCCGGCGCACGCCGCCAGCCTCGCCCGCCTGGAGGGGTATCGCCGCGCCTTTGCCGAGCACGGCAAAATCCTGGACGAGAACCTGATCGTCACCGGCGATTTCACGTACGCTGTGGGCTATGATGCAGCGCTCGATCTCTTGCGGCGCGATCCGGCACCGACTGCGATTCTGGCGCAGAACGACGACATGGCCGCCGCCGCACTCGCGGCCGCGCGCGCGCTGGGGCTTGCGGTGCCCGATGACCTGTCGATCGCCGGATTTGACGATTCGGAAGTGTCGCGCACCGCTTGGCCGCAATTGACCACGGTGCATCAACCCGTCAGCGCGATGGCCTGGGATGCGGCCGACCGGCTGATCGCCCGGCTCGATGCCACGCACGAAGGCCCCGCTCTCGACCAGCGCCACGAGCATGCCCATGCGCTGCTGGTGCGCGGCTCAACCGCGCCACCGCCTGCTCACCAAGAGTAGCCCCACTTCCACGCCCCGCGCGCCTATTCCACGCCGGGGCGCGCCAGCGTAATCAGCTCGCGGGCCTGCTGCGCAAACCACGCGCCGGCTGCCGGCGCAACCATGCCCCGTTCGGGATCGCCCGGCCCGGCGGTGCCACGATAGCACTGGCCATCGGATTCACCGGGAATCTTGATCCACAGGAACGCGTCGATGTACGGATCGTCGCTGGCCAGGGTCGGCCGGCGGCCCAGCCCGCGTTCGGGCGGGTTGCACCACACCTCTGCATCGCGATAGTGCCCGGGCTTGGGCACCCATCCGCCCTGGCCATTGCGGCTGGTATCGAGCACGGCATGCTTTTGCGCCTGCGGATCGCGTTTCAGGTGCAGGCGCCAGAACAAGGTATCATAGGCGGCGTCCACATCCGCCCAGGCGCCCGGATAGTCGCGCGCGCCGGTGATCGGCGTGCCAGGGCACTCGCGCGGGCTGAGGCCCCCTTGCGAGACCAACGCCATGCAGTCGCTGACCCAGCGGGCGTACCGCTTGAGCCGGGTATCGCTCTCATAGTTCGACACGTTGAGGAAGAACCCCCGCGCCTTGCCTGCGTCGGCCATCAGGAGGCGCGCGGCAATTTCGCCGGGGGCCAGCCAGCTGCTGCCGCCACCGTCCATGTAGAGCTGCACACCCGGCAAGGCCGAAAGCACTGCCGAAGCATCGCGCAATTGGCGATAGCGTTCGACCGTTGCCTTGGCATCCATGCCAGCCGGCCGGCAGCTTTCCGGCTGCCCATTCAACGTGATGTTCCACGGGATTACGCCCAAGCCGTCCGGCTCGAGGATGACGATGGCACGGCCGCTGCCGATGCCTGCGGCCAGACCGCGAATCCACGCAGCATAGGCCGCGCTGTCTGCTGCCCCGCCGGCGGAATAGAGCGCGCAGTCCCGGAAGGGAATGTTGTACGCCACCAACACCGGGATTGCGCCCTTTGCGGCGGCGTCGCCCACCAGTTTGTGCGCCTCTGCCTGCACCTCTTCGGGGGTGCCGCTGGTCAGCCAAGTGCCAGTGGGGAACCGCGCGATCAGGCGCGCGTCCTGCTCCGCCTGGCCGGTCAGCCCCTTGGCCGCACGGACAACCGTGCTGTCGGGATTGACGTAGAGCGGCTGGTTCGAACCATGCGCCATGGTGCTGCCACCCAGCACCATGGCAAGCGAGGCAGCAAGCAGCGCCCGCGCGCCGATCCTTTGGGCGCGGCGGCGAAGAGAGGCATTGGAGTGGAAACCCATGTCTGCTCCGATAAACGAGGTCATGGCCGAGTGATACAAACCTAACGCACGACTGACAACGTTTTCCGTCACACTTTAGCCAGGTACATTGGGCTCGATGTTGCGCAGCAAATCCCCGGTCGTCGCCGTTACCGGCAGACTGACGAAGCCGCGCTTTCGCTGTTGCCTGCGCGTGCATGCGGCCATTGCGGATAGGGGCACAGCAGGCGGGTGCGCCCTGGCCACGGGCTGTCCTCACCGGCCGTGGCGGTGATCGCCTGCGGCGCAATACCCTTTTCGCGCCAAGCGACCAGCGACAAGAAGATATCGAACCGATCGGTTGCCGGGCCACCGCGCCCGTGGTTCATGCCCGGAACCGCGTAAAAACGGATGAAGCGTGCAGAGTTGCCGTGCTCATGCCTGTCCACTGCGGACAGCCAGCGGATCGTATCGAGCACCGAAAACACCGGATCGCTGACACCGTGGAACACGATGATCTTGCCGCCACGCCGATAGAACGGCGAAAGATCGGTTGCGTCAGCATGCATGAAATCCACCGGCGCTTCGTGCAATGTACCCCATTTGACATGCGCTGCGCGATAGGCCTCGTCAATGTCTGCGCTCAGCGCATAGCGGGTCAGCGAGGTGACATCGGCCGCTACGTCGAGCGGCGGCGAGCGGAAGACTGCCGAATTGGTAGGCGCGCCCAGGCGCAGCAAGGCGCCGTTGTTGATGGGTGAGGCATAACCCCCCATTTTCCAGATCCGCCAACCCTGCGTCACGCCATGGGCCGTGGCTGCACCAATGCCGGCATCCCACGCCCATTCAGAATAGATCGGCTTGCCATCACGGGTGCGCGGCCCACCCATCACCTTGCGCAGCGCCGCAACCTGCATCGGCAGCAGGCACGCGGCAGTCTTGCGTGCCGGATCGTCGCTTGGGCAGGTGATCTTGGCCAGTTCGGGCACGACTCGCGCCGTGGTGCATGCGGTAAAATGCTCGATCATGCCATCGCTGCGCCCGTCGAGCGCATCGCAGGCCTTGAGAATAGCGCCCTGCGCCAAGAGAATGTCCTGATCGCTCATCGCCTTGTTGATGAGCGGCAGGCCGTCGCTACCCACCTGCCCCATGGCCTTGGCCACGGTGGCAAATGCCTGGCCATCCCACAGCTGTGCGATGGACGCATGGGCCAGATGAAAGCCCGGATACCCGATCAGCGCGGCATCGAATTCCTGCGGGAAACGCTGCACCGCCATCATCGCTTCCTGGCCGCCCTTGGAGCCGCCAACGAAATAGGTGAACGCTGGCGCGCGGCGATAATAGGCCTGGATCAAGGCCTTGCCCGCCTGCACCACCGGGCCGATGTAGCCAAAGCCATAGTTGTGCCGCGCCAGCGCGTCATGGCCGAACGTCGCGATACCCTGGCGCGCCGGATCGTTGTTGACCGCGTTATCATGCCCGGAATCTGACGAAACGACGGCATAGCCCTGTGCCAATGCGGTCACGCCCGGCTGGCTGGAAAAGCCGCCCGTCGCATCGCCCAGGTTGCCATCAGACCCACCGCCGCCCTGGAACACAAAGCGGCCGTTCCACGCGGCGGGCAGGCGCATGTGAAACTTGATCGCATAGATTTGCCCATTGGCACCCGCGCGTTCCTGTAGTTTGCCAATCACTTCGCAATGCGCCGGCATTGCCGGGATTGCAGCAGCCGGGCGGGCGCCATCCGCCACCGGCATCTCCTGTGCCGTTGCCGCACGAAAGACGGCCAGCGACAGCGTGGTGGATGCATCGGGAAACGTGACTTTGGCCAAGGCGGCACAGTCCTGTGCGGAAGGGGCCTGTGCGGAAGGGGCCTGTGCGGAAGGGGCCTGTGCGGAAGGGGCCTGTGCGGAAGGGGCCTGCGTGGACTGGGCCTGTGCCGCACGCGCCGGGCCGATCCCGGCGAGCAGAATTGCCAAGGTCAACGGGGCCATCGCCAGATTGTGCTTCATCGCCACTCCTTTGCTCGGTGCTTGATCGCCATCGCGTTATGATAAATAACATGCCCTGTGCGGGGCAAATTCCGCCGCTCCGCTTGCCCAGGCGGCATCAGATCGAGATGAATATTTCCATGGACAATCCGTTTCTCGCCTATCCCGGCTATCTTCTGCGCCGCGCCGCCAGCAGCCGCCTGGCCCAATTGGCGCAACATCTCGAGCCAATGGGCGTGGGCGTATCGGAAGCCTCGATCCTGGTGCTGATCGGCCGCAATCCAGGACTGTCACAAGCCGAATGCGGGCGCCTGCTGTCGATCAAGCGCCCCAACCTCAACCCGATCATCCGCCGCTTTGTGGAACGGGGACTGGTCGTGACCGGGCCGGGCCGCGGCCGCATCCAGACTTTGCACCTCAGCCCAGCCGGAACAAACCTGGCCGAACGCATCGTGGCAGAATTTTCCGCCCATGAAGCGCGCATCTATGCCGCGGTGCCAGAGCATCTCAAGGCCGAACTGGTGCCTTTGCTGCGGGCATTGTGGTGCCCGCCATAATGCTTTCCCGGCAGGGCAAGCGCCCCGCCGGGAAGAGACGCACCATCAGAACGTCTTGCTGAAGCGCACGCCATATTCGCGCGGCGCGCCATAGAGTTCGTTCTTGCCGTTCTGCCCGGCGACATAGAACTTGTTGGCCAGGTTGGTGCCATAGACCTCGGCCTTGAAGCCCCCCATGTCGAGCGTGATGCTGCCCTGGAGCAACCCGCGCGCCGCGATCAGGTCGGTAGCCGCCTGATAGGTGGGATAGGCCCACTGCGACCCGATGTAGGCATAGCCCAGGCGCGGGGTCAGCGTGCGTTCACCACCCAGGTCGATGCGATAGGCGGCCGACACGTTCCACGTCCACTTCGGGCTGTAGAGGTTCGGCCCGCCCGACGTGCTCGTGATCACATAGTTGAAGCAGCCGTTGCCGACCGTGCCCGGCGTGCCTGCCGGATTGCACTGCGGCGTGCTTACACCAGCCGGGATCGCCCACTTGTTGACGAGCGAGAGCGCGCTGAGCGAACTGTCGACGAACGACAGGCCACCATCCACCGACAGGGCATCGAACTTGCCCTGGAAGCTGGCCTCAAACCCCTTGATGTCGGAGTTGGCGAGATTGACCACGCCGCTCTGGCCCGACAGCGGATTGATCACGTCCATCTGGAAGTTGTTATACTTCATGTAGAACGCGCCGATCTGCGTCTTCAACCGGCGATCGAAGAAGCTGGATTTCCAGCCCGCTTCATAGTCCCACACCGTTTCCGGGCGAAAGCTGCCGCCCGGCGGGTTGATGCCGCCATTCTTGTAACCGCGCGCGGCAAAGACAAACAGCAGGTTGTCGGCATCGGGCTTGAAGTTTAGCGCGAGCTTGCCGGTCATGCGGCCATCGCCCTCGTTACCGGTCTGCGGCACCAGCACCGAGGCACCTACCGGCGGCACCGTCATCACCTGGGTGATGGTGGAGCCCGGCGCGGCGCGATAGACCGCGCCAAAGCCATCAACGTGGAAATGCGAATAGCGCAAACCGGCATCGACCGAGAACTTGGGCGCCAACTGATAGCTGGCCTGCCCGAATACGCCCAGCAACACCTTGTTGGTCATCGGCTGGGGCAGTGTGGTGAACGCGCCGTTGGTGCTGTTCCAGTTGCGCAGATCAATCTTGTTGCGCTGCGCATAGCCGCCCAGCACATACTTGAATGCGCCGCTGTCGGGCGAGATGATGTTGATTTCCTGGCTGTAAACGCGCTCGCGCACGTTGTTGGCGCCAACCACCTGGTTCTGCACCTTGCCCAGCGCAGCCAGCGCGGGATAGCTGGCCCAGTTGGTGGGGTTGATCGAGGTGGCGTCGGTTTCCGACACAGCCGCCAGGCGCTTGTTCTGATAGGCCGTGACCGAGCGCAGCGTCAGCCCGCCATCGAACTGGTACTTCGCTTCCAGCATCGTGGTGAAGGCACGCTCGAAGTTGGCGACCGGCGAGTCATAGCTCACCGTCCAGGGCGTGTTGGTGCGGCCCACGACATAGGGATTGTTGGCCAGCGTGGTGTTGATCGGCTGCAGCGCAAAACCGCCGGTGCGACGCTGCACCGCCTCAACCTTCAAGTTGGCCTGAAACCCGCCAAGCTTCCACAGCGCCTGCACACGACCATCGATTTCGTTGAGCCGTTCTGGCTGGTTCTTGGCCGGCCCGATATCCTTGAACCAGGCATCATGGCGATTGAACAGACCAGAAGCACGGATGGCGAAGTTATCACCCACCGGCAGGTTCAGCGCGCCGTTGATGCCGGCATTGTTGTAATTGCCGTAATTGGCGCTGGCATTGCCACCCAGCTTGCCCAGCTGCGGACGCTGCGTGGTGAGGTAGACGGCGCCACCGGTGGAGTTGGCACCCGACAGCGTGCCCTGCGGCCCGCGCAGCACTTCCGCGCCAGCCATGTCGTAGAACTGCCCGTTTGACACGATCGGGGTCTGGAACACGCCATCGATATAGGTGGCGACGCCGTTGGTTACCTGCGGCGAAGCGGAAGCAAGCCCGATGCCGCGAATGTTGAAGCTGTCGGTGATGCCGGAACGCGAAATGGTGATGCCGGGCGCGGCGGTCTGCAAATCCAGCGCACGGGTCACGCGCTTTTCGGTCAGGGCGTCGCCCGAAAGTGCCGTCACGGCGATGTTAACGCTCTGCACGCTTTCACGACGGCGCTGCGCGGTGACGACGATGTCCTTGACGTCGGGATCGCTCGGGGCAGCGGAAGCCGGCGCAGCGGCTGGCTGCTCCGGCGCGTCGGCAGCGAACGCCGGGATCGCGCAAAGGGCCGAGGTGCCCAGCAAAGCGCACGCCAGCCAAGGTTTCACTCGATATGCAGTCATTTTCCCTCTCCAAACCTGCAACGCATTTCGCGCCATCAAGTTATGTTATATAACATATTATAGTGATGATCCAGAGGCTCATTGGAGCGCCCGCAAGAGATTTTCAGCTGTGGCTGCTTGGCAACACCGTCGAAAGCCAGCCTCAGCTGACTGGGGGAGCAGGCTTGGCGATTCCTCCGACCGGCGGCTGATCCCGATTCCAGGCAGTGCCGCATCACGCATAAAGTCAACCTGTTCAGATACATGAGCTGGACTACAGCAGTTGCCCCCAGGCACCAGCGGTTCTTTCACGAACTGGCGACGGGCCAGAACAGGATCGCCGTGCCGTCCCGGGTGACCAGGCGCGATCCTTGGTTGTAATAGTCGATCGCGATTGGCAGGCCGAACAGCCGTCGCATCAGCGCATAGCCGGGCATGATCTCGAGCTTGGCCCGCTCGGCCAGCAGCCGGTGCCAGTCCGTCTCGGTCAACCACCAGCGCACGGGTTGAAATTCTTCAGCCCTTCCCCGTGCCGCCGTGCCATGGAAGAGGTATTCGGCGCGCTCGAGAATGCTCATGCGGCCAGTTCCACGCCGCGCGTACCCCAGGCAGTGCCTGCCCCGGCCACACAGGACGGCAGACGCGTCACGACGATCGACGGCGCGTTCCGAGCGCCTGCGCGAAAAGCAGTCCGGCCGCGCCAGCAACCAAGATGGCACTGCCGCGCCCCGCAAAGGCGATAACCGCATCGGCAGCCGGCCGGGCATGCGCCGCCATCACCAGCGCAACGATGAACAAGGCCATGCCCGATGCCAGCATGACCGCAACTGTGCGTCTGATCATGGCAGTTGGCTCCGGTTTCAGGCGAGCCAGTGTACGGACCAGCCAGAACGCCTGCTACCGCTATTGCCGAAGGTCATCGCGCTTTGGCCCAAAATCGACGGGCAAAATGCGATCGGGCGAACCGCTATGGAACAGCGCCGGTCAGAGCGAGGACAGCGTCACATAGGTGCCCACCGCGATCACCACGGCGGCAAACCCGCGCTCTAGCAGCCCCTTGTGCGTGCCGATGATCTTGCCGAGCGCGATGCCCGCCATCGTACCGATGACGCCTCCGGCAACCAGCAATGCCGTCACGTTCCAATCCACCAGCCCTGACATGGCGTAGGATGCCGCAGTGGTGAAGCCCAGCGCGCTGACCACGGCGAGCGACGTGCCGATGGCAAGCGGCAGCGGCATGGCGGTGGCCAGAATCAGCCCCGGCACGATCAGAAACCCGCCGCCAATGCCAAAAAAACCTGCAGCCAGGCCAACCGCAAAGCCAATCGGAACCAGGCGCGGCAACAGCTTTGCCGCGCTTTCGCGGGTCAGCCGCACGTCGGGCGCCTCCTGCCCACGCCGCTTGCGCAACATCAACAGGCCCACGCCGATCATCAACAGCCCGAACAGCACCAGCAACCGTTTGCCGTCAACAGCCTTGCCCAGTTCGGCACCCAATGCCGCGCCAGCCATGCCCGACAGGGCAAAGACGCTGGCACAGCGCCACTTCACCCGCCCGCCGCGCGCATGACCGACCAAACTGGCCAGTGCATTGACGGTGACAGCGACAGCGGCAGTGCCGATGGCGGCGTGCGGCGAACCAATCCGCACGACATAGACCAACAGCGGCACGGCCAGAATCGATCCCCCTCCCCCGACCAAGCCAAGGATCAAGCCGATCACGCCGCCCGACAGGAGCGCTGCGAGGACAGTGGCGGAGTGCATGATCACCGCAAGACACCAGCCCGCCGGTTCCATGGCATCACGCGCAGCAGATGGGCCATGCGGCACCATCCCGTCACGCCGGCAAACATCAGCCCTGCACCCACGAACGCCGACAGCGCCAAAAAGCCCGGCGCGACGAGCACGCCAAGCAGCACCCCGGCCAGCACCAGCGCGCCCGCGGCAATCTGCACCTGGCGCATGATGTCTAGCGGCTGCGCCCGGTCGATCACCGTAGGGTGCCCAGCCTGCCGCCAGGCATCGATCCCGCCGCCGAGAATGAAGGCAGGCGCGCCCCCGGCTGCGGCGGCGAGCTGGGCTGCATTGGCGGCAGTCCGCATTCCTGACTTGCAGTGGAAAACGACTGGCCGATCGTCCCGCGGCAGATCGCCGATGCGGTCCAGCGGGATGTTGACGGCACCGGGAATACGCTCGCGCGCGTGTTCATCGGCGCCGCGCACATCGACCAGACGAGCGCCAGTATCGATCGCGGCGCGGGCATCTAGGGGGGAAAGGTTGGCAAGCGTCATCGCATCACTCCTTGCAGCATCAGCCGGCGTGCATTGCCGAACGCCTCAAGCGTATCGGTGACCTGCCCGGCCTTGGTCTCGAACGTCGCCAGATCCATCAGGGATTTAAGCATCAGCACCGTTCCATTAGATATTGCTAAAGTAGCATATCCTAATATATTAGCAAGGGCTAACGGAGGAAATGATGGCGCAGCCCTTTATCCAGGCGTTCTTCGACGAACCGACCAACACGATCAGCTACCTGGTTGCAGACCCGGCTACGCGCACAGCGGCGGTGATCGACCCCGTGCTCGATTTTGACATGGCCAGCGGCAGCGCCGACACGCGCTCGGCCGCGCAGATCCTGGCCTTCGCCCAGGCGCATGATTGGCAGATCGCCATGGTGCTCGAAACGCACGCCCACGCTGATCATCTGTCGGCGGCACCGTTCATCAAGGCGCATACCGGCGCCTGGACCGGGATCGGGGCGCATATTCGCGACGTGCAGACGATCTTTCGCCCCGTGTTCGCCATGGACGATCTCAAGACCGACGGTTCGGATTTCGATCGGCTGTTCGCGGATGGTGAGCGTTTTGCCATCGGGGAACTGGAGGTTGCGGTGCTGCACGTGCCGGGTCACACGCCGGCCGACGTGGCCTATCGCATCGGCGACGCAGCATTCGTGGGCGATACGCTGTTCATGCCTGACTATGGCACCGCACGCGCCGATTTCCCGGGCGGAGACGCCCGCACGCTCTATCGCTCAATCCGCCGTCTGCTGGCCCTGCCCGATGCGACGCGGCTGTTCCTCTGCCACGACTACAAGGCGCCGGGCCGCAATGACTACCGCTGGGAAACGACCGTGGGCGAACAGCGCCGATCCAGCATCCACGTTCACGACGGCGTGAGCGAGGACGATTTCGTCGCCATGCGGGAGCAGCGTGATGCCGGGCTGTCGGTCCCCAAGCTGCTGCTCCCCTCGATTCAGGTCAATATTCGGGCCGGCCAATTCCAACCGGCCGACGCGAACGGCGTTACGTATCTGCGCATCCCGGTGAAATGGCAGAAGCGTGGGTAATTCGCCGGTGGAAACC
Organism: Novosphingobium sp. GV079; assembly: GCF_003058045.1. Taxonomy (NCBI): domain Bacteria; kingdom Pseudomonadati; phylum Pseudomonadota; class Alphaproteobacteria; order Sphingomonadales; family Sphingomonadaceae; genus Novosphingobium; species Novosphingobium sp. GV079. The sequence goes on from NZ_QBUE01000019.1 coordinate 52,106, forward strand.
GATCAAAGCGCAACTTTGGTCAGGTCTGCACCCACGATGATCCGCCCTTTGAAAACGCTGCGAATTTCAGCGACGTCCGACGGATCGGTGACGCCAATATGCGTGAGGACCAGGGTCTTTACTCCTGCCGCTGCGGCCAGCTTGCCCACTTCCAGCGGCGAGAGATGTTCGCGGTCCATGTGTGGTCGCACAAACGGCGGCACCGCCGCACGATCAGCGTGCGAGGCCATTTCCGAAACCAGAACGTCGGCGCCTTTGGCCAGCGTCGCCACTGCTTGAGAGGGACCGGTATCGCCGGTGAACACGATAGAGCGCCCCTTTGCGTCAAAGCGCAAAGAATACGACTTGTTGACCGCCGCCGGGCTTCCGTCAGGAAAGTCAAAGTGCGTGTTGACCACGGCCGACACGCGCACGTTGCCATCGTCGAAGATGGTGCCCGCCCCATATTCATGGGCCACCACGAACTCTGCGGGGGTGTGTTTCAATCCCTGCTCAGCCATGCGGATACGAGCGTTGGGAACCATGACCTGGGCTACACCCCCGACCAAATCGACGGTGCCAGCCGGGCCATAGACATCAAGACGTGGCGCTCGCAGCGTGTAGCTGAAAGATGCCAGCCCTGGCAGCCCGGCATAGTGATCATCGTGCAAGTGGGTGAGGAAAACGATCGGCGCTGCGGGAGCCTGCATTCCTGCCTTGCCCAGTTGATGTACCACTCCTTCGCCCGCATCGACGAGATAATTCCGGCCGCCAATCGTCAGCAGCGTGGCAATGCCAGCGCGATCGGCGCGCGCCAGGGGGCCGCCTGCCGTCCCGAGCAGCAACAGCCCATCTGGCGCTTGCGCGGGGGCGGTGCTGGCCGCCGCCGCTGTTGCCGGCTTGGTGGAGGCAACAGCGCTGCCCGCCATCGCCGCGCAAACCACGACCGCGAGAGTTTTAGCCAGAATTACCTTGCGCATCATTCTGTTCCTTGCGCTGGCAAGCCGCGTCGTAGCGCGCCGCAGCTCAGCGTTCTGAATGTATTGGAGCATTGGGAGAACGTAGCGACGCTCGGACTCATACCTGCCGGAATGACGGATAATCGCCCGCATGCATCCTCTCCTGCACCGCCTTATCGGCCCGCGATACGGCAGCGCGCTATCAGCCAGAAATACATTTTACCTCTGATGCCATTGGATAGGCCTATGGCCAGGTCGAAACGACCGCATGAAACCGCGATGTCGCTGGCTTCACGCCTTCAGCGCATCCGGGTTTGACAGCACAATCCGGCGCATCACCGTGCGCAGCGCGGTGTCGAGTTGGGCGCGGTCTTCGCTCGACAGGTCTTCCAGCCATTCCTCGTACATATGGGTGCGTTCTTCACGCACCATGGCGTAGATCGCCTTTCCTTCCGGCGTCAGCGAGATCAGGCTGCTCTTGCGGTTGCGCGGGTTGGGATCGCGCTGGATCAGCTTGCGCGACTCGAGTGCGGCAACCGCGCGGCTCACCTCGGAACGATCAACAAATGCCGCCTCGGCAATTTCGGCGGCGCTGCATTGCTTCATCAGTTCGACGTGGGAGATAACGCGCCATTCCGCCAGCGACATGGCCGCGCGGTCGCGCACATGTTGCGACGTGACGCGGTCGATCATCTTGGCCAGCAGCAGGACGCGATAGGGCAGATGGCTCAGCCCGAACAGCTGCCAGCGCCGCTCTGACGCGGCCAGCATCGCGTGCCCGTCACTCTGGCCCGATACGAGAGAACTGTCATCCGCGACGCGCGCGTGGCTGGGATTTTCACTGGCGCTGTCCGTATCCATGCCCATCGCCATAGCCAAAAGAATGCCCCTTGTCATGCCAGACTTGTGGATGTATCAACACCTGACATAGTGAGAAATCAACAACTCGCAAAACCATTCAGGAGAGGATCGCTTGGCCGAATCCCACCCCCCTGCGCCGGCACACCCCCCGGTGTCGGCGCACCCCCTTGCGTCCGACCATCCGTTCGCGCCGCGCTGCGAATTTGCCTTTACCATCTCGATCGATCTCGCCGGTCTGCGCTGGATCGAACCCTCCGCCATTGGCGATACCCGCGCGGCGATCTATGCGGCCAAGGGCACGATCGAGGGGCCACGCCTCAACGGCCGGGTGATCCCGATGTCGGGTGGCGATTTCCCGTTGCAGCGCCCCAACGGCGTGATCGATTTCGATGCGCGCTACTTGCTCGAAGCCGATGATGGCGCGGTGATCTATATGCAGAACCGCGGTTATCGCTGGGCGCGCAGCCCCGAAATCGCGGCGCGCATGGCCCGCAACGAGGACGTGGGCACCGACGATTACTACATGCGCGTGGCGCCCCGGTTCGAAGCGCCCGAGGGGCCTCATGCCTGGATGAGCCAGCACGTGTTCATCGGCGTGGCGGAAAAGATCCCCAACGCCAACCGCATTCACTACTTCGTGGTGCTGTGATGGTTGCGCCCACGTTCGCCCCGCTCATGCGCCCCGGCAAGGATCCCCATAGCGCGCCGGGCAAGCCGCCCCTGCCGCCGCGCGATCATGCGATAGAGCATGATGCCGGGCTGGTGATCGAACGCAACGTGGCGATCCCGCTGCGCGATGGCGTGCGCATCTTCGCAGACATCTATCGCCCGGCAGGAACGGCGGGCCTGGCAGAACTGCCCTGCCTGCTGTCGTGGAGCCCCTATGGCAAGCACGCCCGCAGCAACCGGGTGTTCTGGCCCCATTCCGGCGTCGATCCCGCCTGGCTCTCGCCGCTGACGCCGTTCGAAGGCGCCGACCCCCTCGCCTGGTGCCCACGCGGCTATGCCGTGGCAGTAGTCGATCCGCGCGGCGCCTGGCTTTCCGAAGGGGATTTCCATCACAACGGCGCGGTAGAGGCGCAGGACTGCGCCGATACCATCGCCTGGCTGGCAGAGCAGCCCTGGTCCAACGGCAAGATCGGGATGACCGGGGTGTCCTATCTCGCCGCGATCCAGTTCTGGGTGGCGGCACTGGCCCCGCCCGCGCTGGCAGCGATCAATCCGTGGGAAGGCTTTACCGACTGGTATCGCGAATTTGCCTATCACGGCGGCATTCTCGAAACCGGGTTCCTGCCCCGCGCGTCGGACAACATCGCCTATTCGCTGGGCCAAACCGAAGACACCTGGGCCAATGCCCAGACCCACCCGCTCCACGATGCGTTCTGGCAGGGCAAGGAGATCGACCTCGGCGCGATCCGCACCCCTGCCTGGGTCGTGGCAAGCTGGTCTGACCAGGGGCTGCACACCCGTGGCACGCTCGAAGCGTTCAAGGCCATGGCCAGCCCGCAAAAATGGCTGACCGTGCACGGTCAAAAGAAGTGGGCCAACTATTACCGGCCCGAGAGTCAGGCCGGGCGCGAAGCGTTTTTCGATCACTTCCTGCTTGGCCGCGCAACCAGCCTGGCGGCCTGGCCGCGCGTGCGGATCGAAGTGCGCGATCGCCATGATATTGCCGAGTGGCGCGACGAGGCCGAATGGCCGCTGGCCCGCATCGAGCCGACGCCGCTGTGGCTGGGCGCCGACGGTGGGCTTCACCTGGCCGCACCGCAAGCGGCAGGCAAAACGGCCTATGACGCGCAGACCGGCAGCGCCGTGTTCGAGCACCGCTTTGCCGAGGATACCGAGATCACCGGCCATGCCGCCTTGCGCCTGTGGGTGGAGGCCGAGGGCGCCGATGACATGGACCTGTTCGTTGCCCTGCAAAAGCATGACGCCACCGGCGCGCCTGTGGGGCAGACCTTCTACGCCTTTTTCGAAGACGGGCCGGTTGCCCTGGGCTGGTTGCGCGCCAGCCATCGCGCCACCGATCCACAGCGCAGCACCCCGCTACAGCCGTTTCATCCGCATACGGCCGAGCAGCGCCTGCGCCCCGGTGAAATCGTGCCGGTCGATATCGAGATCTGGCCGTCGTCCACCCGCTTTGCCGCCGGGGAAAGCCTGCGCCTGGTGATCCAGGGGCGTGACATTCCCGACAAAGGCCTGCCCGGCCTGCCTTTTGCCCGTCACGAGCAGACCCGCAACGCCGGGCGCCACGTGCTGCACCTGGGCGCGGCACACCCATCGCACCTGCTGCTGCCGGTTGTTCCGGCCAGGGAGGACTAGGTCATGGACCACGCCGACGATCTTGCGCTGCATGCCGAGCACGCGTTCGATATCCGCATCAATTTCGACAAGCGCTGGGTCTGGCCGATTTCGGGCGGAGCCAGCGCCGGCTACACCTCGGTCGGCGCAGACTGCATCGTGTCGGGGCCACGGCTCAACGGCCGGCTGGTCGATTTCAGTGGCGCGGATTGGCCGATCGTGCGCGCCGACGGCGTAGTCGAATTGAACGCCCACTACATGATCGAGGCCGACGACGGCGCCCATATCTACATCCACAACCGTGGCTATGTGCACGGACCGCTGCGGCTTCCCGGCATGGCCGACGATGCGCCAGCCATTCCGCGCTATTTCCGCTGCACGCCCTATTTCCGCGCGCCGACCGGGCCGCACGAATGGCTCAACCGCAGCGTGCTGGTTGGGGTCGGCGCGCGGCGGCCGCACGTATCGCCCAGCGATCCGCCCGACCATTCGCTGTTTCGCTATTACCTCGTGCGGTGATCCAGGCGCCCAGCCACCACCCCCCGCACGAATGCCATCATCAGAACCATAAACCCCGAACCTGCAATCGGGGAACGAGAGAGGACGCCATCATGAAGGGTAAGACTGCCAACGCTTCCGCCCGCCACGCCAGGCTGCTCGCCAGTGCCGCGCTTGGCCTTGCCGCGCTGCCATCATGCGCCGCGGCGCAAGAGGCCCCCGCCGCAACGCCGGCCCCCTCCGCCGATCTGCCCGCTGATCAGCCCGCTGGGGCCGAACGCACCGAAGAGCAGGCGATCATCGTCACCGGTTCGCGCCTTGCCAACTCCTCGTTTAACGCGCCCACGCCGGTTACCACGCTGGGCACCGAGCGGCTGCAAAAGATGGGCTCGACCAACATTGGCGAAGCCCTGGCCACGCTGCCCTCGTTCCGCGCATCGTCCTCGCCATCGAATTCGACCGTGGGGTCCAATATCAGCCCGGTCAATGCGGGCGCCCGCATCGCCGATCTGCGCGGTCTTGGCCAAAGCCGCACGCTGGTGCTGGTCGACAGCCGGCGCTTTGCCCCCAGCACGTCCACCGGCACGGTCGATCTCAACCTGATCCCTACGCTGCTGATCGAACGCGCCGATATCGTCACCGGCGGCGCCTCTGCCGCCTATGGCTCCGACGCGGTTTCGGGGGTGATCAACATCATCCTCAACAAGCATCTCGAAGGGGTGCGCAGCAATTTCGAATATGGCGTGACCGATCGCGGCGATGGCAACAACTATGTCGCGCAGATCGCCGCCGGCACCAGCTTTGCCGATGGCCGCGGCCACGCCGTGTTCGGCGCGGAATACGACAAGGATCTGGGCGTGGGCGGATGCTACACCCGCACCAACTGCTCGAACGAGGTGGGCAATCTGACCCAGACCGCTGGTGTCAACGGGCGGCCGGCCAACAACATTGCCTATAACGTGCACACTGCCACGCTCACGCCGGGCGGGTTGATCACCGGCGTCGTCAATGCTGCCGGCACGCGCTCGGCCGCGCGCGGTGGGCCGCTCGGCGGTTTGCAGTTCGATGCCAATGGCAACGCCGTGCCGTTCTCCTATGGCCAGAACGCCGGGGCCTTGTTCATGGAGGGTGGCACGGGTACCGGCCTCAACAGCTTCTTCGGCGATCCCGCGCTGTCGATCCCGGTCACGCGCTACAACGCGTTCGGCCATTTCGAATACGAAGCCTCCCCCGCTTTCACGGGCTTCATCGACATGAGCTATGGCCATGTCGCCGGCTATACCAGCGGGCCCGAAGTGCGCGATGGCGGTTTCCCTGGCAACGGCAGCCTGATCAGGATCGACAATCCGTTCCTGCCCAACGCGATCAAGCAGACGATGCAGGCCAATGGGATTACCGGTCTCGTCATCGGCAAGCTCGGCACCGATTTCGGGCAGATGAACAGCGTGTCCAAGCGCGACACCTTCCGCATCGTCACCGGCGCCAACGGCAAGCTGGGTGGCACCTGGGCATGGGATGGCTACGTCCAGTATGGCGTGACCGATTATACCCAGTCCACGGTCAACGATCGCATCACGGCCAACTATGCCAAGGCGATCGATGCCGTGGCCGATCCCGTCACGGGCAAGCCGATCTGCCGCGTCGCGCTCACCGATCCCAACACGGCGTGCCGGCCGCTCGATATCCTGGGCCAAGGGCAGTTCTCGCCAGAGGCCAAGGCCTATGCCTTTGGCACGACCTACCAGCACACGCGGTTCAGCCAGTGGGCGGGCGCCGGAAACGTGCACGGCACGCTGTTCGAAGGCTGGGCCGGGCCGATGACGCTCGCCACCGGGGTGGAAGCGCGGCGCGATCAGTTGTCGATCACCGTGGACCCGATCTCGGCCGCCAACGGCTTTTACGTCTACAACGCCACGCCCACGCGCGGCCACGTCAACGTGATCGAGGGCTATGTCGAAGCGGGCTTGCCGCTGCTCAAGGACAGCCCGCTCGGCCGCAGCCTCGATCTGAACGGCGCGATCCGCCGCACCCATTACAACACCGCCAACCTGACAGTATCCAACAGCTTCAACGCCACCACCTGGAAGATCGGTGGCACCTATGCGCCGATCGATGGGGTGCTGCTGCGGGTGACGGAATCGCAGGATATTCGCGCGCCCAATACGGCCGAACTGTTCACCACCCCGGTCACGGGCGTGGGCGCGCTGTCCGATACCAAGACCGGCTCGCAAGTGTTCGCCACGATCTACACCGGCGGCAACATCAACCTGCGCCCGGAAAAGGCCCGCACTTTCACCACCGGGATCACGCTGCAACCCGGCGGGGCGCTGCGCGGGCTGCGGCTTTCGGCGGATTACTACAAGATCAGCATCCGCGACGCGATCGCCACGCTGGGCGCGCAGGTTATCGTCAATACCTGCAACACCACGGGCGCTGCCGATATCTGTGGCCTGGTGACACGCAATTCCAGCGGCATTCTCCAGTCGGTGTCGGTGCTCTATCTCAATCTCAACCGCCAGGATCTCAAAGGCCTGGATTTCGAAGCCAGCTATCACACCAACCTGGGCGCGGATTCGTCGCTCGATCTGCGCGGCCTCGCCACGCATACCATCAAGCTGACCAATAGCGCGGTGCTGATGCCGGGCACGACCACGCCGGTCAACCGGGCTGGCGACAACGGCCTCAACGGGGTGCCATCCTGGGTGGTTGACGGGTTCGCCTCGCTGACGCTGCGCCGCCTGACGCTCAACCTGCAGGGGCATTTCATCTCGGGCGGCAAATACGATGCGTCGCTGATCGGGCCGGAAGACCCAGGCTATAGCGTCAATCTGGTCAACAGCATCAACATCAACCGCGTGCCATCACGGTTTTACACCAATATCGGCGCCAGTTTCGATCTGATCAAAAACGGGCCGCGCACGCTCCAGGTCTATGGCAACGTCACCAATCTGTTCGATGTGATGCCGCCGCCCTTGTGGAACGGCAACAACAACTCGGTCTATTACGACGTGATCGGCCGGCGCTATCGCGTGGGCGTACGCTACAACTTCTGACCGACCCTGCTGATCGTGGCAGATGGAGGCCGGCCAGCGAGCGGGCCTACACCAGCCCTGTTTACGGAGTGCATGCCATGGCGGACAACGCCGCGCTAACCACCCCTGTCAACCGGCGAACCGTGCTGGGCGCCACGCTCGCCACCGGCGGCGCACTGTGGCTGGCCCCGGGCAGCCGTGCTGCAGAGGGCGGCGTGGTGCGCACTACCAGCGGGCTGGCGCGCGGATCGATCGAGCAGGGCGTGCATGTCTTTCGCGGCTTGCCCTATGGCGCCGACACGGGTGGCGCGCGGCGGTTCCTGCCGCCCGTGCCGCCACCACGCTGGTCCGGGGTGCGCGACGCGCTGGCGTTCGGCGATCGCTGCCCGCAGCTTGCCCCACCCGGCGCCCCTGCCGAAACAGGCGCGCGACAAAGCGAAAACTGCCTGGTCCTCAATGTCTGGACGCCGGGCGTGAACGATGGGCAGCGCCGTCCGGTGATGGTGTGGATCCATGGCGGCGGCTTTGCGCTGGGTGCCGGCGATGCGCCGGTCAACGATGGGCTGCGGCTATGTCAGCGCCGCGATGTGGTGGTGGTCTCGGTCAATCACCGCCTCAACGCGTTTGGCTACCTCCATTTCGGGGATCTCGCCAAGTCCGGCACAGCGGTATCGAATGTCGGCCAGCTCGATCTTGTCGCCGCGCTGCGCTGGGTGCGCGCCAATATCGCCACGTTCGGTGGCGATCCTGGCCGGGTCACGATCTTCGGGCAATCGGGCGGGGGATCAAAGGTGGCGGCGCTGCTGGCGATGCCAGCGGCACGCGGCTTGTTTCAGCGCGCGATCCTGCAAAGCGGTTTTGGCACCTATACCATCGCGCCCGATGACGCGGAACGCCAGACCCGCGCGATCATGGCCGCGCTCGGCCTGGCGCCAACCGCGCTCGATGCCTTGCGCCAGGTGCCGGCGAAACGCCTGCTCGATGCCATCGCCCAGGTAACGGGCGGTGACCCCACCCGCGGGCCGGGCGTGGTGGCCGATGGCACCGTCGTGCCCCACACCCCCTTTGGCCCCGGCGCACCGCCGGTCGCGCCCGACGTTCCCCTGCTCGTCGGCCATACTGCCACGGAAACGACCGGGTTGTTTCCCCCGCCCGGCGCTTTCACGCTCGATTGGCCGGGCTTGCCGGCCATGCTTCCCGCCAGCGTCCACGACGCGGCAGGCCTGATCGCCGGTTTTCGCGCGCTTCATCCCGGCGCCAGCGCAAGTGACGCCTATTTCGCCATCACGACCGAGCTTGGCATGGGCCGCAACGCCCGCATCGCCGCCGATCGCCATGCCGCGCTCGGTCGGGCACCGGTCTTTGCCTATCTGCTCGATTGGCCGGTCAAGCCGCAGGGTGGCCGCATGCGCAGCCCGCACGGCCTCGATCTGCCGCTGGTGTTCGATACCCTGGCGCGCGCACCCGGCGCGATCGGCCCCGATTTTGCCGCTGCGCAGCCGCTTGCCGACACCATGAGCGCGGCATGGACGCACTTTGCCCGCGATGGCGATCCCAACGGTGCCAGTGTCCCGCATTGGCCAGCCTATCGGCTGCCCCAGCGGGAAACCATGGTGTTCGCGGCAGTATCGGGCGCGCGCGCCGATCCGCTGGGCGCCGAACAGGCGCTGATCGCACGGTACGCCGCATGATGCGCGGCCTTGCACTCGCATTCGGTCTCTTGCTGGGCATGCTCTGCGCCGCCACGGCCAACGCTGCCCCCGCTGTCCCGCTGCTCGCTCTGCCGGAACGAGCCACGCAGGCACCGGTGCTTCCCTGCGCCGCGCTGGTCACGCCCGTCACCGCGCGAGCCGGCGCGATCGCCTATCGCGTGATCAGTGCCAGCGAACAAGATGCCACCTGCATCGTCACCGGCTATGCCGCGCCACAAACCCAGTTCGTCTTGCGCCTGCCGCTGGCGGGCTATCGCGGCCGCTATCTTCAGGGCGGATGCGGCGGCATGTGTGGCGTGATCGGCAACACCATCGTGCCGTCATGCAGCAACGCCCATCTCGCCGACGGTGGCTTTGCCGTCGCCTTTGACAACGGCGGCCATTTCGGGGCCGGTATCGGTGATGCCACCTGGGCCAGTGACCCGGAATTGCGGATGCAGTTTGCCCACAAGGCAACCCACGCCACGGCGATGGCCGCCAAAGCAATCGTCACACGGTTTTATGGCAGCGCGCCCACGGCCAGCTATTTCGTCGGCTGCTCGGGCGGTGGGCGCGAGGCCTTGATGGAGGCGCAACGCTACCCCGACGATTTCGACGGCATTGTTGCGGGTTCCTCGGTCTCCATGCCCGCAGCGATGCAACTGTTCCTGTGGGAAGCGCAGCACGGGCTCGACGCGGCCGGGCATGAGGTCTTCACTCCCGCCGCAGTCGCCCTGCTCCACCAGGCGGTAATCACCAACTGTGACGCGCTGGACGGCATTCGCGATGGCCAGATCGACGATCCGCGCCGCTGCCATTTCGATCCGGCCACGGTCCGCTGCCGCGACAAGGACGGCAGCGATTGCCTCAACACGGCACAAGTCGATGCCGCGCGGGCCTATTACCAGGGGCCGACCACGCCCGATGGTACGGCGCTGTTTCCAGGCGGCGCGCCTTATGGCAGCGAACTGGGCTGGATCGGCCCGGGCGCGGCCACGCAGACCGGCAAGTTTGCCGCCGAAGCGTTTCTTTCGCGGCTGCTGCTGCCCGATGCGCTGCCGGAAAACTTCACCTGGCGCGATTGGCGCTTCACCCGAGCCAGCCTCGCCCGGCTGCTTGCCGCCGGGGCGCCGTTCGACGCCACCGATCCTGATCTCACCCGCTTTCGTGCCCATGGCGGCAAGCTGATCCTGTGGCAGGGCCTGGCCGACAACGCCGCCGGCGCGCGCGGCATGCTCGATTACTATCAGGCCGTGCGCGACACCATGGGCGGCCTTGCCGCCACGCGCGCGTTCGCCCGGCTGTTCCTGGTGCCCGGTGGCTATCACTGCCAGGGCGGCTATGTGCCCTATGAGCAGGATTTCCTGGGGGCGATGGTGCAATGGGTCGAACAAGGGAATGTGCCCGATGCAGTGCCGGCAGTGGCGCGCCTCGCCGATGGTGCGCTGCGCGAACGGCCGCTTTATGCCTATCCCACGGGCACGCGCTATCTGGGAGGTGACGTCAACCGCGCGGGCTCATTCGCGCCGGCCGCGCCCAGCACCGAACCGGCCGATGGCTTTCCCTGGCCGGGCAGCAAAGCTCACGCCACGGGGCGATAAGCCCGCTTGAGCACCGCCGCGCGAATGCGGGTGTAATGCGGCCCGGCAAAATCATAGAATACCAGGCTGTTGAGATAGCGCCGATCACCGCGCCGCATCGGCCCGGCGGCAAATTCCGGCAGGTCGGTCAGCGCCAGGAATTCGGATTCCAACTCTGCCGCCAGCACCTGGCCATCGTGAAAGCATTGCCGCACGGTGATGGTGCGCTGGGTCTGCTGCTTGATCGGGCGATAGAACGCCACGATCGCCTCGCGGCCCACCAACTGGGTGCCGTTGCCGATCACCAGCCGCACATCGGGCGCATAGAAATCGCACAAGGCATCATAATCGCTGCGGTTGAACGCATCGATATAGGCGGCAAGCCGGGCCTCGGGCGTCATGCTGTGCCCCTGCCAAAGCGCGCCGATCGCACGCGGACAAAGTGTCCGCCTTCAATATCATAGATCACGAAGTTAACGCTCTCCCGGCGATCGCCCGCGCGCATGGCGCCGGTCGGCATCTCGGGCCAGTCGCGACGCGCTACAAGGCTCGTGCGCAGTTCGGCGGCAATGCGGCTGCCGTCCGGCGCGCCGACAAATGTCAACAGGTCCAGCGTTTCATCGAGGTGCGCCTTCACGGTGCGATAGAAATCAAGCACCGCCGCACGCCCCACCACCTGGGCAGCCTGGCCGGCAAAGACCACGTCCGGCGCATAATAGGCGCCAAAGCCGTCAAAATCGTTGCGGTTGAACGCGGCGATATAGCCCTCGAACCAGGCACGCAGATCCGCGCTCATGCCGCCGGTTCCGCCACGAAATAGTCTTGGCGCAAGGTGCGCGCGGCCAGCAGGAACATCGCGGCCGCGACAAAGAACACGCACACCGACGCCATCAGTGCGGACCGCAACCCGCTGGCCGAGGCCACCGCGCAGGCCTGGTGCGCGGCATCAAGCGCCCCCATACCGGGCCGCGCAGCAGGGCACCGCGCGAGATAATCGGCCGCGCCATAGGCTCGCGTGGCAAACCAGTCGCTCATCCAGCCCACGAACGTGGGGCCACCGCCATAGCCAACCAGGGTATAGAACATGCCGAACACCGCCGCCCCGGTGGCGCGCATGCGCGGCTCCAGCAGGTTCTGGATCATGCCTGTGGTCGGGCCGTAGTACAGCAGCAGGAAGCAGCCCGAGATGATCAACAGCACCGTGCCGGTAACCGGCGAGGCGGCATTGAGCGCAATCCAATAGGAGAACGGCGCGATGAGCAGGCCGATCGCCGCGCCCCAGGCCGGCCAGCGTCCATCACCCCGCCGCGCCAGCCAGTCGGTGCCGAACGATCCGATCAGCAGCCCGCTGCCCAGCGCCAGTGCCGAAATCGTGCCATAGAGCGTGCCGGCCGTGCGCGCCGGCAGATCATAGGCACGGCTGAGGAACACGGCCAGGAACTGCGAGATCGAACTCATCCCAAAACCCGCCAGCGCGCCGCCGGCGATCACGTAGACCAGCGCCGGCTTGCGCCCCACCACCTTGAGGAACGCGCGAAAATCGGGCGCCGGGCGCGGCGTTGCGCCAAGGCCATCGGCCAGCCCGCGGCGCGGTTCGCGCAGGAGCAGCACGACGAGCAGGCCGATCAGCAGCCCCGGCAGGCCCATCACCACAAAGGCCGTGCGCCAGCCCCACAGCCCCGCCACCGCGCCGCCCGCCGAAGCGCCGATAAACGTACCGATCGGAGACCCGAGCAGGATCAGCCCCATGACCGAGGCCCGCCGCTGCCGGGGAAAGAGATCGCCGACCAGCGACGAGGTCGCCGGCTGCGATCCCGCCTCGCCCATGCCCACGCCAATGCGGCACAGCATCATCTGGACAAAGCTGCCGGCCGCGGCACAGGCCATCGTCATGCCCGACCAGAACACGATGGCGGCGGTGATGATGCCCAGGCGCGATCGGCGTTCCGCAAGCCGGCCGATCGGCACGCCGAGCAGCGCATAGAGCACTGCGAACGACAAGCCCTGGAGTATGCCAAGCTGAAAATCGCTGAGCGCAAGGTCGCTCTTGATCGCCTGCGCGGTGACAGCAAAGACCGAACGGTCGGCGAAGTTGAACGTCGCCACCAGGAAACTCATGGCGATGAAAGTGCGGCCGTATCCTGGCGACAACAGCCGCTCGTCTTCATCGTTGCGCATCGCTCTCCTCCGCCCGGCATCGCGCCGCGCTTGTCTCGTGCTGCGCCGCTGCCATGGCAGTCTTGCGCCTTCACCGCCGTTGTGGAGGAAGGTTGGTGATTAATCAATACATATCTGGTGCTGGTCTGGCATGCGTCCCAGAACCACGCTGCAAGCGCGATCGAACCGAGGGATCAGGCCACTGCCATGGCCGGTGGCACCAGCGCGACCAGCGCGGGTTCCAGGCGATTGCGGCCCAGAGTCTTGGCGGCATAAAGCGCGCGGTCGGCCAGGCCGAGCAAGGTTGCCACATCGCGGCCGGTGTTGCCCAGTTCGGCCAGCCCCACGCTCACCGTTGCGCTGACGGCAACGCCGCTGCGGCACAGCACGGCGCTGTCGGCAAAGCTGTCGATCACCGCCTGGCCCACGCGACGCGCGCCCTGGCCGTCGTACCCAGGCAGCATGATGGCAAATTCCTCCCCGCCGATGCGCGCCAGCAGGGCATGGGGGCCCACCACGTCGCGCAGGATCAGGGCAAAGGATTTCAGAACCTTGTCACCCGTCGCGTGGCCAAAGCGATCGTTGATCGACTTGAAATGATCGATATCGAAGGCCAGCAGCGCCAAGTCGCCGGGCGCGGCCGCGATCAGCTCGGCGCCTTCGCTGAAAAACCAGCGGCGGTTGCCCAGTTCGGTGAGGTGATCGGTCGTGGCCAGGCGCACCAGACCGGCATCGGCCTCTTCACGCACCAGTGCCAGCATCACCATCGGCAGCACGACTGAATACAGTACACCGGTATAGAGCGTCACCGTGCTCGACAGTTCGATGGCACCCTGGCCAAAGCGCGCCACGATGGCCGGCAGTACGAGTGCCCGCGCGGCATAGACCACACCGTGGAACCCTGTCACAGCGATCAGCACATTGCGCGAGCGCAGCGTGCGCAACGGCGGGCTGCGCCATGCCTCCCAGGTAGTGGCAAGACACACGATCGCGATCGGCACCGCCGCGGCATAGAGCCAGGTCCACACTGCCCACTGCGCCCCGCCCCAGGCCCATAGCGCAGCCATGCCGCCCAGCAGCAGCGCCGACTTGCCCCGGTGCCGCCGCCCATCAAGCGCCGCCACCGCATCAAGCACGACCATATAGCCGCACAGCATGACGAGGTTGCTCAACACCGCGCCGGTAATGCCGGGAATGTGCGAGCGCGTCGTCGCGATCACGCAGCCGGTGGCCAGCACGGCATAGCCGGCCGCGCAGGTTCCCAGGAACCGCCGGCGCGCAGGCTGCGCGTTGCGTTCCCACAGGGTCATCCCGGCGCTGGCGACCAGCGTGACGACGATGAACAGATAGATCGTGAAAAGCGTGTTCGTCATCGTCGGATGTCGGCGTCCTGGTCGGCTCGGCCAGATACTGCACGGGATATGAAAAATTTATCGTTAACCCTGGAGCGGCCCGGAAAATTTAGTGGCGCGCCTTTTTGAGTGGCTCGCCGGCATGCCGGCATCAATCTTGACATAGGTTCATCGGGGGAACCCCTGCCACGCCCGGCGCTTTTTCTAGGCGGAGGTATACCATGCCCGCTCGCGCCTATTGGCAAGGACAAATCCGGCTCGCGCTCGTCTCCATTCCGGTGGAGGTTTATCCTGCCACGCGCTCTGGCGCGGCGATCAGCTTTCACCAGATCCACGAGCCGTCGGGCAAGCGCATCCGCTATGAAAAGGTGGCGCCCGGGGTGGGGCCGGTAGACCGCGATGAAATCATTCGCGGCTATGAGGTATCCAAGGACGAATATGTTCTGCTCGACGACGAGGAGATCGCGGCGGCGCAGGTGGAAAGCCGCAAGACGCTAGAACTGGTACAGTTCGTCGAGCCATCCGAGATCGACGTGCTCTTTTACGAAAAACCCTATTTCGTGGTGCCGGCCGACGACCTTGCCGAAGAAGCCTATGGCGTGCTGCGCGATGCCCTGCGGCAAACCAGGCGCGTAGGGCTTGGCCAGTTGTCGGTGCGCGGGCGCGAGCAACTGGTGTCGCTTAAACCATGCGGGCGCGGGCTGGTGCTGGAGGTGCTCCGCTATGCCGACGAGGTTCACCGCGCGCAGGGCTATTTCAAGGACATCCCCGAGACGGAACCGTCAGAGGATCTGATCGCCCTTGCCACAACGCTGATCGAAAAGAAGACCGCACCGTTCAAGCCTGCCGAATTCCACGATCGCTATGTCGATGCGCTGCACCGGCTGATCGAGAAGAAGCGCAAGTCGGGCACGGGCAAGCGCATTCTCGAAGATGCCGAAGATGATTCCGGTGGCAAGGGAGGCAATGTGATCGACCTGATGGCCGCCCTGAAGAAATCGGTGGGAGAGGACAAGCCCGCGCGAAAACCCGCGAAAAACCCGGCCCGCAAGCCTGCCACCCGTCGCAAGAAGGCATAGTCTCGTGGCCCGCGCCGATCCGCTCGCGCCCTATAACGCCAAGCGCGATTTCACCCGCACGGCCGAGCCAAAGGGCGTGGAAGAGCCCAGCGAGCAGGGCCACCTCTTCGTCGTGCAAAAGCATGATGCCACCCGCCTGCATTGGGATTTCCGGCTGGAAGTCGATGGCGTATTGAAAAGCTGGGCGGTGACGCGTGGCCCTAGCCTCAACCCCGATGACAAGCGCCTGGCCGTTCGCACCGAAGACCATCCCATGTCCTATGCGCGGTTCGAAGGCAGCATCCCCAAGGGCGAGTATGGCGGCGGCACCGTGATGCTGTGGGACCAGGGCCGCTGGGAACCAGTCGAAGGCAAGAGCGCCAAGGACCTGGAAAAGGGCCACCTGCATTTCCGCTTGTTTGGCGAGCGCATGAACGGCGAGTGGCTGCTCGTGCGGATGAAGCCGCGCGGCAAGGAAAAGCGGGAGAACTGGCTGCTGCGCAAAGTGGCTGATGATCATGCCGGCAGCAGCGAACATCTGGTGGAGCGCGGGCTGACCAGTGTTCTGACCGGCCGCTCCATGGCCCAGATCGCTGCCGACAAGCGGGGCAGCCAGTCCTTGGCCGGCAAGCAAGGCAAGCGCTTTGCCGAGGCGATGGAGCATGCGGCCCGCCACAATGCCACGGCCGCGACAAAGCCCAAACGCCGCGCAAAACGCCAAACTGCCGCCCGCCTGCCCACGTTCGAGCCGGTGCAGCTTGCCACGCTGGTCGATGCCGTGCCCACCGGCAACGGCTGGATGCACGAAATCAAGTTCGACGGATACCGCCTGCTCGCCGCGGTCAAGGGTGCCGAGGTAAAGCTGCTGACCCGCACCGGGCTGGACTGGACCGAACGGTTTCAGCCGCTGGCCGACGCCCTGGCCGCGCTCGACCTCCCGCCCGCGCTGATCGATGGCGAAGCCGTAGCACTCGACGCGCAGGGCAATCCCAGCTTCTCAACGCTTCAGGCCGCCCTCAAGTCGGACCAAAGCGCAAAGCTGGCCTATTTCGCCTTCGATCTGCTGCGTCTGGCGGGTGATGATCTCAAGCCGCTGCCCAATATCGAGCGCAAGGAACGCCTCGAAGCGCTGCTGGCACAGGCGCAGCCACCGCTTCATGTTGCCCAGCATGTCATCGGCGCCGGCGAAAAACTGTTCGGCGCGATGTGCCAGGCCGGTCAGGAAGGCATCATCGCCAAGCGGGTGGATGCGCCCTATCGCGGAGACCGCACCCGCCAATGGGTCAAGGTCAAATGCACGTTGCGACAGGAGTTTGTCGTGCTGGGCTGGACGAAAAGCCCGGCGCGGGCGCGGCCGTTCGGCGCCCTGCTGCTGGGCCAGATTGAAAACGGCGCGCTGGTCTACAAAGGCAAGGTTGGCACGGGCTTCGATGCCAAGACGCTGCAGGCACTGGCCGAAGTGATGGCGCCGCTGGCGCAAGGCAAGGCCGGGGCGCTGGTCCCTCCGGCCGAGGCACGTGGCGCGCAGTGGATCAAGCCCAAGCTGGTGGCCGAAATCGCGTTTGCCCAGTTCACCGCCGACGGCCGCGTGCGCCATGCCAGCTTTGTCGGGCTGCGGCAGGACAAAAAGGCCAAGAATGTGACGCCCGAACGCCCTGCCCCCCTTCCCGCGCCAACTGCCCCTGTAAAGATCTCGCATCCTGATCGGGTCCTGTTCCCCGAAAGCGGGCAGACCAAAGGCGATCTGGCGCGCTATTACGAGGCCATGGCGCCGCTGATGCTGCCTTTTGCCGCCAACCGCCCGCTCAGCCTGGTGCGCTGTCCGCAAGGGCGGGCCAAGGCGTGCTTTTTCCAGAAGCATGACAGCGGCTCGTTCGGCGACGATGTCCACCATGTGCCCATCACCGAAAAGGACGGTGGAACAGAGGATTACCTCTACGTTACCGATAGCGCCGGACTTCTTTCCTGCGTGCAGATGGGCTCGATCGAATTTCACGGCTGGGGTGCCCGCGCGCAGGCGGTGGAACAGCCCGACCGGATGATCTTCGATCTCGATCCCGACGAGGACCTCGACTTCGCGCAAGTGCGCCGCGCCGCCCACGATATCGCCGGTCATCTGTCTGACATCGGCCTGGTCAGCTTTGCCATGCTGTCGGGCGGCAAGGGCGTGCACGTGGTGGTACCGCTTACGCCCGGCCACGATTGGGACACGCACAAGGACTTTGCCCGCCGCTTTGCCGAGGCCTTGGCGCTGGTCGCACCGGAACGTTTCACCGCCACTATGAGCAAGGCCAAGCGCAAGGGCCGGATCTTCATCGACTGGCTGCGCAACCAGCGCGGCAGCACGGCAGTATTGCCTTACTCTGCTCGCGCCCGCGAAGGGGCACCGGTTGCCGTGCCGATTACCTGGGACGAGCTGGATGGCATGGACAATGCCCATCCCTTCTCGATCGCCGATGCCGAGAGGCTGATCGACCGCGCCGCGCAGCCCGCCTTGCGCGGCTGGGGCTTTGCCGGGCAAGCGCTACCCGAACTCTGACCGCTGCTGGTGTCGGCCGGGCTGTAGGGTTCGGGCGCGAACGGTTAAGCGGCCTTGGCCAGCCGGCGCACTGTCTGCGGGGGCTGGCCATATTGCCGCATGAACGCCTCTCGCATGCGCCGAATGTCGACGAACCCACATTCGCGCGCCACCTGGTCCATCGGGTGGCGGGTTTCCTCGATCATCAACCGGGCGGCTTCCAGCCTGATCTGCTCGACCGCCTTGGCCGGTGTCTGCCCGGTTTCGGCGCGGAAGGCGCGGGCAAACTGGCGGGGCGAGAGGGCGGCAATCTCGGCCAGTTCCTCTACGGTCAGCGGATTGGCCAGGTGCGCCCGCGCAAAGATCACGGCCTTCTGGATACGGTCGCTGCTCGGCGCCAGTTCGAGCAGTTCGGAATGCTGCGACTGGCCGCCGGCACGGCGGTGATGCATCACCAGGCGGCGGGCGATCGCGCCAGCCACATCGCGCCCCAGATCCTTTTCGATCAGGGCAATAGCCAGGTCGAGGCCGGCGGTAAGCCCGGCCGAGGTCCACACCGACCCTTCGTTGATGAAGATGCGGTCGTCCTCGACCCGCACGTTGGGAAAGTCTTCGCGCATCTGGCGGGCAAAGGCCCAGTGGGTGGTGGCGCGGCGACCGTCGAGCAGGCCGATCTGCCCGAGCAGGAACGCCCCCGTGCACAGGCCAGCCACGCGGCGCGCCTCGCGCGCCATGGTGCGCAGGGTTTCCAGCGTTGCCTCGTCCTGGCGCGGCGGTGGTACCAGCCCCGCCAGCAGCAACAGGGTATCAACCGGCCCGACCTGCGCCAACGGCACCGTAGGAACGGCAAACCCGCTGGACGACAAGACCTCCCCGCCCGCGACCGAGGCGATCGACAAGGTATAGTACGGTTCTTCCTGCACGACATTGGCCAATTCAAAGGCGGCCTGCACCCCCAGCGCAAGGAACTGGAAGCCTGGGGTCAACACCATGGAAACGTGCGGCATGTGGCCTCCACAAGCTATGTCTGAAAAACGTAGTTTCTACGTCATATCAGACATAGGCCGTCTGGTCCATAAGGTCCTTGTCACGAGCGATGACGCTCGCACCGACAAGCACAAGGACCACGACCATGACCGCCACCACCAAGGGAACCGCTCTCATCACCGGCGCATCGACCGGTATCGGCGCGATCTATGCCGACCGTCTCGCTGCGCGGGGACATGACCTCATCCTCGTCGCCCGCAACCGCGACAAGCTGCAGGAACTGGCCGCGCAGATCTCGGACAAGACCGGCCGCTCGGTCGAAGTGCTCGCCGCCGACCTGGGCGACAGCGCCGACCTCGCCCGCGTGGAAAAGGTTCTACGTGAAGATGCCAGCGTCACGGCGCTGGTCAACAACGCCGGGATCGGCACGCACACCGCGCTGCTGGAAAGCGACGTCGACAAGATGACCGCCATGGTCCAGCTCAACGTTACTGCGCTGATGCGGCTGACTTATGCGGCGGTGCCAGGGTTCGTGGCACGCGGCGGCGGCACCGTGATCAACATCGCCTCGATCGTCGCGGTGGCCCCGGAACTGCTCAATGGGGTCTATGGCGGCACCAAGGCGTTCGTGCAGGCTTTCACCACGTCGCTGAACCATGAACTGGCTGACAAGGGCATCCGCGCCCAGTCCGTACTGCCCGGCGCCACCCGCACCGATTTCTGGGCGCTCGGCGGGTTGCCGGTAGAGCACCTGCCCACCGAGATCGTGATGGACGCGCAAGACATGGTCGACGCCGCGCTCGCCGGGCTCGACCAGGGCGAAACCAGCACCATCCCTGCGCTGCGCGACGTGGCGCTGTGGAATGCCTTCGAGGCCGCCCGCGCCGCCCTCGGCCCCCAGCTCTCTGCCACCCATTCCGCGCCGCGCTTCCACGCCGCGGCCTGATCGCTCTTCCCCCCCTCCCGGAAACGGAACTACTGTCATGAAACTCACCGGCAACACCATCTTCATCACTGGCGGCACCAGCGGCATTGGCCGTGGCCTGGCCGAAGCGCTCCACAAGCTGGGCAACAAGGTCATCATCTCGGGGCGGCGCACCGCGTTGCTGGAAGAGGTGACGGCAGCCAATCCCGGCATGGCGTCGGTACAGCTCGACGTCACCAAGCTCGATAGCATCCAGCGCGCAGCGCGGGAGGTGATCGCACGCTACCCCGATCTCAATGTCGTGTTCAACAACGCGGGCTTCATGCCGTTCGACGACGTCTCCGGCCCGATTGACGACGATCTCGCGCAGGAATTGATCACCACCAACCTGCTGGGACCGATCCGCGTGACTTCGGCCCTGATCGAACACCTCAAGACCAAGCCCGAAGCGACCGTGCTCTACACCAGCAGCGTGCTGGCCTATGTGCCGATCGCCAGCAACGCGATCTATTCCGCAACCAAGGCAGCCCTGCATTCCTACGCGCTGTCGCAGCGGTTCCAGCTGCGCGACACATCGGTGCGCGTGCAGGAAATCGCCCCGCCGTGGGTCGATACCGACCTCATCTACAAGAGCGGCGATCCCCGCGCGATGCCGCTGCCCGATTTCATCGAGCAGACCCTGGTGGCGCTGGCAACCGACGCGCCCGAGGTGATCGTCGAAGGCATCCGCGCCATGCGCGACAACCCCGGAGCCGGCGAGCATGCCCTGTTCGACGCCTTCAACCAGAGCCTTGTCGAAAACCCCATTCCCACCGGCGCATGAGCGCCAGCGGACAAACTCACAGGCAAAAGGATATCGTCATGTCTCGCATCACCATTCCCGAAATTGCCGCCGCCCCGGAAGGTTCGCAGGCCGCGCTGGGCGCCATCAACGCCAAGCTGGGTCGAGTGCCCAACTTCTTCCGCGTGCTCTCGAACAGCCCGGCGGCGATCACCGCCCACGCGGCGCTCAACCAGGGCCTGGGCAAGGCGCTCGATCTCAAGACCCGTGAACGCATCGCCCTTGCCGTGGCGGCTGTGAACGGCTGCGAATATTGCGATGCCGCCCACACCTTCACCGGCCACAATTTCGCCAAGCTGAGCAGGGACGAAATCGACCTGGCGCGGCAGGGAACCTCGGCCGATCCGCATGCTGCAGCGGCCGTGCACTTTGCCCGCAAGGTGGCCGAGGCACGGGGCAAGGTTTCGGCAGAAGACATCGCGGCCCTCCGCTCCGCCGGGTTCGGCGACGGCCAGATCGTGGAGATCGTTGCCGTGGTGGCCGAAAACTTCTTTACCAACCTGATCAACAACGTGGCCGCCACCACGGTCGACTTCCCCGCAATCTAACGCCACCGCCCCTCGATAGGCCCAAATCGCGGCGCTGTGCAGACACCGATCTGCACAGCGCCGCGATGCGTTTGGCCCTATCCGTTTGGGATCGCATCCAGATCGAGGTGCCCCGTGGCCCGCAGCAGGGCTGCCTGGGCGATGATCGTGTCGCTGCGGTTGCGTGCCAGCGCGAGCTGGGCGGAACGCAGGCTTTCGTCCGCCACCAGAATGTCGAGCGTCGAGCGCAGGTCAAAGCCATATTCGGCCCTGACCCCGCCCAGCGCAAGATTGGCCGCGTCCACACCCGCCTGGTTGGCCGCCATCTGCGCCCGTGCACCGGCCAGGGCGGCCCAGGCGGCGTCGGTGGAGCGGGTCGCCTCGCGGCCGGCGGCGGCGGCATCGAACACCGTGGCGCGTTGCGTGGCCTGCGCCTGGCGCACTTGCGAGGCAACCAGACCGCCGGTGAGGATCGGAATATGCAAGCTTAGCCCGAGATTGGCGGCACGCAGGGAACTGCCCGCCCCAACGCCACCAAGCCGCACGTCATAGCCATAGCCACCACCCACAGACACTGTAGGCGCGCTGCCGGCGCGGGCTTCCTGTATGCGCGCACCGGCCGCATCGGCGGCGCGCAAGCTCTGTTGATACAGCGGGTTGGCCGTCAGGGCATCGGCGCGCGCCTGTTCCAGCGTGGCTGGCATCGGGCCCAGCGCGGGCGGCGGCACCAAGGGTCCGGGATCCTGCCCTACCACCGCGCGATAGTTTGCCGTGGCGCTATCGAGCGTTGCCTGCGCGGCGGCCAGGGTCGCCCCCGCGCTGGCACGCTGCGCCTCAAGCTGGGCGACATCGGTGCGGGTGGCCTTGCCCAGGCGATACCGCGCCTGCGCCTCTGCCACCTGGTGATCGAGCAGGGCGATATCCGCCTTCCCGATATCCACGGCCTGCTGGTCATACAGCAATTCGGCATAGACGCCGATCACCTGCGTAAGCAGCGCCGCCTCGGCGTCGCGTAGCCCTTCCTCGCCGGCCGCCACATCTCCTTCCGCGGCGCGCAGCCGCGAAGAGACCCGGCCGCCGGTCCAGATCGGCAGGCTGGCGGAAACGGTGCCGCCTGCGCCCCGATCATAATCGAAGCGGTCATAGCCGGCCGCCCCATCGGCGGCGGCAGTGATCCGCCCCGCCGCGCGTGCCTGTTCGGGCGTTTCGGCCAGCCCATCCTGCCGCGCGCGGGCCGCCGCCAATGTTGGGTTGCCGAGATAGGCCGCCTCCACCGCATCGCGCAGGGTTTCCGCCTGGACGGGCGCCGATGCCAGCGCGGTGGAAAGCGCTACGGCAACCATAAGCCGCTTACTCATGGTGCAACGCCCAGGCCGGGGTCGCCCGCGCGGCGCGCAGAGACTGGGCGATCACCGTAAGCACGGCAATGGCCAGCGCCAGGAGCGTTGCGGCAACGAAGTACAGCGGCGAGAGCGCAATGCGATCGCTGAAACCGGCCAGCCATTGCCGCATCGCAACCCATGCCAGGGGCCAGGCAATCACATTGGCGATCAGCACCGGACGCAGAAACTGGCCGACCAGCAGCTTGACCACGTCGCGCGAGGAGGCGCCCAGTGCCTTGCGGATGCCGATCTCTTTCACGCGCCGCGAGGTATTGAACGAAGCAAGCCCCCACAGGCCAACGCAGCCGATCAGCACAGCGAGCACCGAGCCGATGGTGAAAAGATTGGCGGCGTGGTCATCGGCCTCGAACAGCTTGGCAAGGTCCTGATCGGCAGGCGCCGCGTCAAACGGTACTTCCGGGGCGATCTTGCGCCATGTGTCGCGCACCGCATCCATCGCGGCATCCATGCGTCCGGCATAGCGCGCGGTGATCACCGGCGCGCCAAGGTAATGGCTCCAATAGGTGTAATACGTGGCGTCCATCGGCACGTGCGGCGAAAAGAACCGCATATCGTCCACCACGCCAATGATCGTGCGCGGCTGCCCCTTGCCCAGCGTCTTGCCGACCGCCTCCTGTGCAGAGCGGAAGCCAAGCACGGCAACGGCTGTCCGGTTGATCACGATCGCGCGGTTGTCCTTGCTCTTGGTGCCATAGGAATCGTCGGCTCCGTGCTGGTCGTCGAACACGCGGCCGGCGATCACCCGCGCGCCATAGGTGGCAAAGAAGCCGCGACCGACCACGATCTCGCGCAGCGAAGGTCCAGAGCCAGGTTGGCCAGGGATTTCGATGTTGCTGGCATTGTTGTTGCCAAAGCCACCGGCGGCACTGTCAGCAATCCCGACCGCGCGGATCATCGGCAAGCTGGCGATGGCATCGCGCATGGTGTCTTGCTGCCCCTCGCTCAACCCCGCCATGCTCTTGACCACGATCAGCCCGTCGCGGGCGAAGCCGAGATCGGCCTGACGCAGATGGCGGGTCTGCGCCACCAGCACCAGGGTGCCGGTGATGAAGGCCGTGGCCAGCGCGAACTGGAACACGACAAGCATTTCACGCAGCCTGGCGCCGGTGCGGCCGCCCCCGTGCGAACGCGCCGATGCCAGCACGGCAGCAGCGGGAAAGCGGGAAAGCAGCACGGCGGGATAGAGCCCGGCGCCAATTCCGACGACGATGGACAGCACCAGCAACGCCGGCACGACGGTGGCATAGGGGATCGACAAAGCCAGGCCCGCTGCGGCATTAACCAGCGGCAGGCCCAGTTCTGCCAGTGCCAGCGCGACCAGCGCAGCAAGTGCCGTGGTGAGAATGGCCTCTCCGGCAAACTGGCGCACCAGCATGCTGCGGCTGGCGCCGAGGACCTTGCGCATGGCCACTTCGCGAGCGCGCAGGCCGGCGCGCGCCGTGGCCAGGTTCACATAATTGACGATCGCGATCAGCAGAGTGAGCGCGCCGACCACGCCGAGCGTCACGATCGTCTGGCGCATGCTCGCCATTTCGCGCCCCGCCGGGGTCAGGTGCAGATCGGTGAGCGGCAGCAGCGTGAGTTGCATGGTCTTGTCGGCATTGGCGCCCAGATCCCTCGTTCCGTGGCGGACCACGAAGGCTGGCATCCGGGCGGCAAAGGCCTTGGCTGCAGCGGGGTTGGGAAAGCGCAGATAGGTGTTCACCGAGGTGCTGCCCCAGTGATACCACCAGTCTTCGTTGCCCTTGGGCGCCCCCTTGGGGCTGCGCGCGAGCATCGTGAACTTGAGATCGGTATTGCGTGGCAACGGGGCAAACACCCCGGCGACGCGATAGGATGCGGTGCCGGCGCCGATGTTGAGCGTGAGCGTCTGGCCAACCGCATCGGTGCTGCCGAAGTATTTGCGGGCCATGTTGGCATCGATCAGCACGTTGGACGGATCGGCGAGCGCACGCCCGCCTTCGCCCTGCAGCATGGGCAGGTCCATCACCTCGAAAAACTGCGGATCGACCCAGGCAAGGTCCTCGGCCGTGCCGATCCCGCCTCGCAGCACTGTGGCGCCCACGCCATTGATGCTGGTGCCTGAAAGCCCGGGAAAATCGGCCTTCATTTCCTCCAGCAGGCCGCCCATCGTATTGGGATAGGCACCGTTGAAAGGGCTGTCGGGCATGTGCCACACCGTTTGCACGATGTAGACCTGGTCGTGGCGCGGCAGCCATGTCTCATAGCTGGTTTCGAACCGGACATAGAGGCCCAGCACCAGAAACACGGCGATGCCAATGGCCAGACCGCCGATATTGAGCGCGGCGTAGAGCCGGTGACGCGTGAGCGCGCGATAGAGAGTGAGGAAGGCAAAGCGGTTCATTGGCGTGCCTCCTCAGATCGCGCGGGCGAGCGAGGCGACGATGCGCCCGTCGAGCATGTCGATCCGCCGCCGCGCGATGTCGGCATGGCTGGGCGAATGCGTAACCATGATGATCGTGGCGCCATCGGCATTGAGGCTGGTTAGAATATCCATCACCTGCTGCCCGTTTTCGGTGTCGAGATTGCCGGTCGGCTCGTCGGCCAGGATCAGCTTGGGTTCGCCCACGATGGCGCGGGCGATGGCGGCGCGCTGCTGCTGCCCGCCGGAAAGCTGGTGGGGATAGTGGCGGGCGCGATGGGATATGCCCACCCGGTCCATCGCGGCGGCGACGCGGCCCTTGCGATCGCCACCGGCGTCCTTGCGATAGATCAGGCCCAGTTCAACGTTCTCGGCGATGGTCAGCTCGTCGATCAGATTGAAGCTCTGGAACACAAAGCCCAAAGTCATCGCCCGAAAGCGGGCCAGCTCTGCTTCCTTGAGCGCGACGAGATCGCGATCGCCGAACAGATAGCGCCCGGCCGTGGGGCGATCGACCGTGCCCAGCGTATTGAGCAACGTGGATTTTCCGCAACCGGACGGCCCCATGATGGCGACGAATTCGCCCGCTGCCACGTCCAGGTTGATGTCGGCGAGCGCGGTCGTTTCCACCTCGTCGGAAACATAGCGGCGCTGGATATTCTCTAGGCGGATCATGCTGGGCCCTTTGGTCAGCGAAGGTTGATGATGTCGCCCGTGATGGACGATGTGTTGGTGGTCACGATGCGGTCTCCCGCGTCCAGCCCGGCCAGGATTTCCACCTGCGCGGGGTTGCGCCGGCCGACTTTGATCGCGCGGCGCCGGGCATGGCGGCCATCAGCGTCGACCACGAAGGCCGACGTGCCGCCGCCGCTGTCGAGCCAGCCGCCCACCGGGGCCACCAGCGCCTTGCTGGTTGCGCCCAGGGTGGCGCGGATATCCATGGTCTGGCCGCGGTTGAGGCCCTGTGGCACGGGGCCGACAAAGCCCAGTTCGATGTGGAAACGGCCATTGGCGACGGCGGGCAGGACTTTGCTGACGACCAGACCGATGCCGGCGTCGCCCTTGGCCTGCTGGCCCACGGCAACGCGGCCGAGATAGTATTCGTCCACGTCGGCCACCAGCTTCCAGGCGCCTTCGCTATCCACCTGCGCCACGTGGTCGCCCGCCTTGAGCGTCTGCCCAGGCTGGATCACCAGGTTGCCCAAGCGGCCAGTGACCGGCGCGCGCACCACCAGCGCATCCAGTCCGGCGCGCACCGCGGCAAGGTTGCCACTCAAGCGCGCGCGCGTGTCGGCCAGGCGTGAGGCCTGGAGCCCGGCGGTCTGGTCTTCACGGTCCTGCCCCGCACGCAACTGGCCCAGGCGCTTGCGCTGGTAATCGGCCTCTTCCTGGTAGCTTTTCACACCCTCGTCAGACACGAAGCCCTGATCGTGCAACTGCTGGCGGATCGCCAGGTCGCGCCGCGCCTTGAGCAGGTCATAATTGGCCGAGGCGGTCTGCGCGGCCCGGTCGAGGCGGCTGCGCTCCAGCGACAGTTCATCGCCGGTCAGGGTGCCCAGCTGACTGGCGATTTCCGCCTCGCGGGTCAGCACGTCGAGCTTGAGCGTGGGATTGACCAGCGTGGCCAGCGGTTGGCCGGCCGTGACCCAGGCGCCGTCCTGCACCAGCAGCTTTTCCACCTGGCCGCCCGACAGCGTATCGACGAGGGTGGTGACCTTGGGGGCGACCGAGGCGCGGATCGGCAAATAGTCCTCGAACGGCGCGCGCACCACGGCGCCGGTCTCGATCGTGGCTGCTGAGATATCGGTCGATCCGGCCGCAGGCAGCAGTTGCCAGGTCAGTCCTGCCGCCAGCGCGATCGCCACGCCGCCCGCCACCCAGCGCCAGCGACGGCTGGCGTGAGGCCGCGTGACGCGGCGGTCCATCCCGGCACCAGGGGAAGGCGATTCGGAAGATGCTCCATTGCTCATGCGGACAGTATCGCAAAGCTTGGCGGACACTCCTAAAGCACTGATAATAAAACAAACATCAGACCATGCTGGACAAGCTCCTTTGCGATATCGCACACACTGTCCGGAAATGGACAGTCCAACGCCCCCGTCAAGCCCGCCCCGCGTCCTGCTGATCGACGATGATCGCGACGTGCATCAGGCCGTCGCCGTCCTCTTCGGCCGCGCCGGGATCGAGCTGGTCAGCGCGATGCAGCCCGAAGAGGCCTACTCGGCGTTGGAGCTGGCGCCAGCCGACGCGATCCTGCTCGATCTCAATTTCACGCGCGGCCGCACCCACGGCGAGGAAGGCTTCGCCGCACTGGCCCGCCTCTTGGGCGACGATCCGGACGCGGCCGTGGTCGTGATCACCGGCCATAGCGGCATCCGCATCGCCGTGGCCGCGATGCAGGCCGGTGCGATCGATTTCGTGATGAAGCCCTGGCGCAACGAGGAACTGCTCGAGCGCGTGCGCGCGGCGCTGGCCCATCGCCAAAGGAGGCGGGAAATCGCGGCGCTACGCCAGCACGATGGCACTCCGGCCGATCCACCGCGCCTGCTCGGTGCCAGCGCAGCAATCGAGCGTGTGCGCGACCTCGTCCGCCGGGTCGGGCCGACGACCGCCAATGTGCTGATCCTTGGCCCGGCCGGCTCAGGACGCACCCTGGCGAGCAGGGCGATCCATCACGCTTCCCCGCGCGCGGCGGGCGAACTGGTGATGCTGGACGCGCGCGCCGCGGCCGACCCGCGCGACGATGCGGCAGGGGCCGATATCGGGCGCGCGTCCGGCGGCACGCTGTTGCTGCGCCACGTCGATCGACTGGCCGAGGTCGCGCAGGGGCGCCTGCTCGCCCGCCTGCCGGCCGATATCCGCATCATCGCCACGGCTGAAACGGCCGAGCCGCTGATCCGGGCGTTGCGGGCGCGGGTGGGCACGGTGGAAATCGCCATGCCGCCTCTGGCGCAGCGCGGCGCCGACGCCCTGTTGCTCGCGCGCCATTTCGCCCGCGCGGCCGAACGCCGGCACGGCAAACCGGTGCTTGGCTTCATGCCCGAGGCGGAGACGGCCATTGCCGTTACCCCCTGGAGCGACGACGTGCGCGGCCTGGCCCAGGCGGTGGAGCGGGCCGTGGTGCTCGGCGATGGCGGGCTGATCAGCGAGGCTGATCTGGGCCTCGGCCCTTCCCCGGCCGAAGCGCCGTCGCCAGCAGCGGTCGCGTCCACGCTCAACCTGGAAGAGAGCGAGCGCGTGCTGGTTGCAGCGGCGCTCAAGCGGCACGGCTTCAATGTCAGCCACGCGGCCGAAGAATTGGGGCTGAGCCGGGCTGCGCTCTATCGCCGGATGGCCAAGCATGGCCTCTAGCAGCGTAAGGACCGCGCTGCCGGGACAGCTGCTGCTGTTCGGCTGCGGCGCGGCCACGGTCGCCGCCTGGACCGGCGGGTTTTATGCCTGCTTCGTGCTGGTGCTGTTGCTCGGCTTCTGGTTGGCCAGCCTCGCGCTTGCCCGCGCGATGCCGCTGCACCTGCCCGCCGAACGACAGGTGGCGGCGCCCGATGGCGAAACCGATCGCGCGGTGCTGCGTGCCGTGTTGGACCAGGCGCCCACCCCTCTGTTGAGCGTGGAGCGCAGCGGCCGCGTTCGTGCGCTCAATCGGGCGGCACGCATGCTGTTCGACATCGAGGACGCGCTGATCGATGTGCCCGAGGCCTTGCGGGAAAGTGCACCGCGCCTGCGCTACGCCGGCCGGGCCTATCGCATCGACCGGATCGAAGCCCATGGCGCTGGCGCCGCACGCACCATCCTCGCCCTGATCGACATCGAAAGCGAAGAACGCCTGGCCGAAGCGCGAACGACGCGCGAACTGCTCGACGTGTTGAGCCACGAGGTGATGAACGCGCTTACCCCGATCGCCTCGCTCGCTGACAGCGCGCTGGCGACGCTCGACGACACGCCACCACCGGTCGCGCATTTGCGCGACATGCTCGGTACGCTGTCTCGCCGTGCCGATGGCCTGCTCCATTTCACCCAGGCCTATCGCCAGCTGGCCCGGCTTCCCGAGCCGGTCCTGGCGCCGACGACGCTGGCGGTGCTGTTCGACGATCTGCGCCGCATGTTCGCCGCGCGTTGGGGCGGCCGCGTCGCTTTCGTGGCGGATGGGCCGCCAGACGGCATGGTCTTCATCGACCGCGACCAGATCAGCCAGGCCTTGTGGGCCTTGCTCCAGAATGGCGCCGAGGCCGCAGTGGCCGCAACCGACGCCCCACAGGTTCGCCTTTCCGCCAAGCTGGACGACCGCCTGTCGATATGCGTTGCCGACAACGGCCCCGGCGTGCCCGATGAGGGCCGCGCGCGCATCTTCCGCCCGTTCTACACTACCAAGAAAGAAGGCAGCGGCATCGGCCTGAGCCTGGCACGACAGATCGCCCGTGCCCATGGCGGCGATCTGTCTCTGCTACCCGGCAAGGACACCGCGTTCGAACTGGCGCTGCCCCGCCATGGTCGGAACGCGGATGGCATGCATGCCGCCAAGCCGGCAGCCGATCCCATCCCCGGCAAATGACGTGGGAAAGCCGGTTGCGGTGCCCCGGCACCCGATATATCCCAGCCAGGTGAACGTCTTGGCCCGGTGAAGACAGGAAAAGTGCATGCGTGTTCTTGTGATCGGGTTGGGCGACATCGCCCGCAAGGCGTATCTTCCGGTCATGGCCACGCGGCCCGATCTCGAAATCCATCTGGCGACGCGGGATCGATCTGTGCTCGATGAAGTAGGTCGCACGTTTCGCATCCAGCATCGGCACAACAGCGTCATCGATGCGCTGTCTGCCACCACGTTCGACGCGGCCTTTGTCCACGCGGCCACGTCTGCACACGCCGAACTGGTGAAATTGCTCCTCGAACGTGAAATCGCCACGTTCGTGGACAAGCCGCTCGCCGACAATCTTGCCGAGGTTGAAGCGCTCACCACGCTGGCACAGACCCGCGCCACGCCGCTGCAACTGGGCTTCAACCGGCGGTTCGCGCCAGACTACGCCGCCCTGCGCGGCACGAACGCCAGCCTTATCGTGATGGAAAAGCACCGCAATGCGCAGCCGGACCAACCGCGCCGCGTGATCTTCGACGATTTCATACATGTCGTGGATACGCTGTTGTCGATGATGCCTGGGCCAGTACTTCGCCACACGATCGAAACCAACGTCATCGACGGCTTGCTGCACGCGGTTACCCTGACGCTGGCTGGCGACGGGTTCAGCGCCATCGGCATGATGCATCGTGACAGCGGCCTGGATGAAGAACGCCTCGACGTCATCGGCGGCGGCGCCCGCCACACTGTCCTCAACCTGGCTGACCGTGTCGACACGCGTGGAAGACAGAGCCTGCAACGCCGCGGCGACTGGGTTCCGGTTGGCCGGCAACGCGGTTTTGAAGCGATGTGCGACGATTTCCTGCTCGCTGCCCGCGAGCGTCGACCGGTTGATACCGCCGCGATCCTGGCGACGCACTGCCTGTGCGAGGCGATCGTGCGCCACGCGGAACAATAGATCAGCCGGCTATGCGCGGCCGGCCTTCTTCTCTCGGCGCAAACCACTGCGGGGCAAAGGTCACGAAGACGTTGGCATTCAACGGATAGCTGAACAGATAGCCCTGCATGAGATCGCAACCGATTTTCTGCAACTTCAATGCTTGTGACGCCGTCTCCACCCCCTCGACGATGCAGCACAGCCCCAGCGAATGGCAAAGATTGACGACCGCATCGACGATCGAAACACTGTAGCTGTTGTCGAAATTGAGGGCGAAGCTGCGGTCGATCTTCACCTTGTCGAGCGGCAGGCGATGAAGATTGCTGAGGCTCGAATAGCCCGTGCCGAAATCGTCCAGCGCAACCTGCATGCCAATGGCGCGGAAGCGGTGAAGCGCATGGATCGCCGCGTCGAGATTGCGCATCACCGCCGTCTCGGTCACCTCGATACACAGGCGGCGTGGGTCGGCAGACGAATTGCTGACCATGTCAAGCATCGCATCCACCGTCTCGGCGCAGTGCAGATCGCAGGCGGATACGTTGACCGAGAGCGT
Source organism: Novosphingobium sp. GV079 (assembly GCF_003058045.1). Taxonomy (NCBI): domain Bacteria; kingdom Pseudomonadati; phylum Pseudomonadota; class Alphaproteobacteria; order Sphingomonadales; family Sphingomonadaceae; genus Novosphingobium; species Novosphingobium sp. GV079. Next base: position 83,218 of record NZ_QBUE01000019.1, read on the forward strand.
CTTGCCCGGCGGCAGCATGTCCAGCAGTTCCAACGCGCGGCGCATGGCATTGCGCGTAATCACATGGATCACGGTGCTGCGTTCGGCAATTTCGACAAAGCGCTGGGGCTCGACCACGCCCAAGCGCGCACTCGTCCAGCGCGCCAGGAGTTCTCCGCCCACCACTGCGCCCGATTGCATGGAAACGATCGGCTGCACATCAAAATGCAGTTCGTTTTCGAATTCGCTTGCGTGCAGTTCCGCCTCGATGACGTGATCGTCCAGCAGCCGGCGTTCCAGTTCGAGATTGAAAGGAACCGCTTGTCCGGGCCTTTCCCGCTTGGCGTGGTAAAGTGCGTGGTCCGCACGCTTGGCCAGGTCCACCGGGGTGAGTTCGCTGTCGACAAACGGGGCCAGCCCGATCGACACCCCTAGGCTCACCTGCCTGTCGCCAATGCGCATCCGCGCTGCCACAGCGGCACAGATCGTCTCCGCCAGCCGCAGGGTGGCCGCGCCATCAAGCTGCACAATCATCGCAAATTCGTCGCCGCCCAGGCGATAGAGCGTGGCGACAGGGCCTGCGGTGTCGCGCAGCAAGCGGGCAACCTCGATCAGCACGCCGTCTCCCACCAGGTGGCCGAACGTGTCGTTGATCGGCTTGAAGCGATCGAGATCGATCAAACCCACGGTCATGGCATCGAGGTTGGCCGGGATCGCCGCATGCTCGAGATCGGCATAGAAACGCCGCCGATTGTAGAGCCCGGTGAGTTCATCGCTATCAGCCAGCAGGCGCGCCTCCCGCTCCTGTCGGCCGGCCTCGATGGCGCTGTGGGACTGGATCGCCAGCTCTCGGTTCAGGCTTTGAACGCGACGCGCGATGAGGGCGGCAACCGCCAGAAACAGGATAATGGAAAAGCCGATTATCGGCAACAACTCGCGAACGGCCAAAGAGCCCGGAGCAAGGCGTTGCCAGGCAATCGTGCCGAGCGGCGCCCCCGACCAATCGCGCACCAAGGTGGAAGCTTCGTCCCCTGCGGATCGGCGGCTCTGCGCCCATCGCAGATGCTGCAAGCCAAAGCCTTTGCCCCATTCTGCAAGCAGCTTGTTGTCGAGAAGGCGGATGTCCACGAAAATACGATAGGTCGAGGTGTCGAGCGTCGCCGGGCCGCTTTCCCGAACGATCGGCGAAAACGCGATCAACGCCGGCGTGTCGCCCGCCTTGCCCAGCAGGACCATGGCATCGCCGCGCTGCCTTACGGCGGCCTCATTCGCCGGTACCCGGGCCAGCAAGGCCTTGAGAGTCCGCGGCCCGATCAGGTCAGCAAGCGGGGGCGCCCGTCCGGATGGGAGATGCGCAAACAACGTCCGTCCGTTTGCATCGATCACATAGCCCAGGCCGATCGGCGTTCCCCATTGCGACACGATCCACGGATCGTCCATGGTGCCATAGGCGTGGGCGAAAGCATCGTTCCAATGGGCATTGATGTAGGTTTCGTTGCTGATGCGCGACCGTTCGCGATCGATCGCCCCGGAAATCGAAATGGCCGCCAGCCGGTCGGCATGGGCATCGGCGTTCCACACCAGGAAAGTGACGATAAGCACCGAGGTCAGCACCGAAAGGCTTATCAGCACAGTCAGCAATGCCGCGTGAGACGTGCTGCCGGCGCGCGACATGCGTAGCGCAACGCGGGAGATCTTCCCGAACGCGGCGAAAAATTTTGCCATCGGTAGAGACTGCTTGAAACACGTTAAACAGGGGTAAATTATTCCGGCAAAACGTGCACTTGCCGATGTAGCCGGACTGTCGCCAACTCATCCTTTACTTTGTCGCGCGCGCGGTTGTTCCGCGTTGCCTGATAGCAGGAAGACAAGCGGTGCGGCTTCCAGCCGATCGTATCAATGATCACGTCCCTGGACGTGATCGCGGTGGGGTATTGATCAGTGACGCGCGTAGCGGTTGGGTGGGAAAAGTGATCCCGCGAGTAGACTTTCCTGACTCTGCGCGAGACGACGGGACCGATACGCCACCATGATCCGTAGCGGAACGGCGTTTTATGCCAATGCTTTCATGCGTACCTGTCTGGCAGATTGCATGCCTTCGCCATCAGCATTGCGACCAGGTTCGCTCAATGCCTTGACCATGGAGTTGGTGAGCTTTCCCATGCCTGGAATCTATCACCGGAAGGCGCGGTTTCAAACCGACCGTCCCTGCGCTAGCCCACACTCTAGCCCACACTTCGCGCTTCGACGGCTTACCCAGCAAAAATAAGAGCTTCAGAAAAAGCGCCTATTTTTCCGTGCCTTGCGTCGTATTTTAGGGTAGCCCGGCGTACTGCCGGAGGGGGCACATGGCGGAGAGGGTGACCGCCTAAATCCGCCGGTTTTATGGCGGTTTTTCGCGGTTTTAGGGGGTTCAGCATTACACCTTACCCCCAGATATACCCCCAAATTCAGGCCGCGCGGTTGTAGCTCGTCGGCTCTGCCATCCATGCCGCGACTTCGCTTTCGCGCCAAGCGACCGCGTTGGGTCCGAGCCGGACGTGCGCGGGGAACTGACCAGCCTTTTCCTTTCGGCGCAAGGTCGATTCCGACAGGCCAGTCAGGGCGATCACCTCGGGGAGGCGGATGAAGCGGTCAATGGTCATGCTGCCTCCTGCGGGATACTCTGCCAGGCTGCCGTGATGCGATCGACAGACGTCTGAAAGTGGGTGGGGTTCTTCTCGATGCCGACGAACTGCTTGCCGGCGCGTAGCGCGGCCACGCCGGTGGAGCCTGTGCCCATGAAGGGGTCACAGATGCGCTCGCCGGCCACGTTGGCCAGGATCTTGTCCATTACGGCATCGGGCTTGACCGTGGCATGGCCAAACTTATCGGCACCGCGCGGCGAGTAGGCGGTGATCTGGCGATCGAGGTCTGCCAGGCCGCCCTGCGGGTGGAATCCGTCATTCCACGCATGCACGTAGAACTCGAAAACCGGGCGGTAATGCTTGTTCGCCACCGGCTGCGGGTTCTTCTTGCGCCAGATGCAGACCGCCTGGCGCTTGAATGAGCCGTCGAGATACGGGAGCAGCTTGGGCAACTGGTCGTTGTGGCAGAACACGATCGCGGCGCCGCACAACAGCGGGTTGATCACGCGATGGTCAAAGCCCTGGTCCAGCTTTTCCTCAACGATCTGGTCCATCCCCTTGCGGTTCTTCCGATAGTGGCCGCCACCCGTGGCGCGGAACGCATAGGGCGGGTCCATCACGTCGGCATCCATGAAGCCAAGCGTTGGCCGGATCTGGTAGGCGTCGCCCAGGTAGAGCGTGGCCGGGCCGATGCGGACAATTGTCGTCATGCTGCCAACCTTTCCAGAATGTGGAGCCCGCGCGACTTCGTGCGCCCGCAGAACTGCCAGCCAGCCACCTTGAAGCAATAGCCAGGATTGGCGCTGACCTTGCGCGGATCGACATAGGTATAATGGCGCTCTCCGGGCCACCGTTCGTCCGCAATCGTATCAGCTGCGCGGATAAGGTCGCTCGAACGGCCAGCGCCGAAATTGGCGAACACCGCGCAGTTGACGCCGGCTTGCCCGTTATCGTCGATGAACTTGCGCCAGGCGAACAGCGCCCGGCGGCATGGGGTCGAGAGCAGCAGCTTCTGACCAGGCCCCATGATCAGCAAGGTTCCGCGCTCGCGGCGGCGTGCTCGCGAACGATCGCTGGCATAGTGCGCGTCGTAGATCGCTGCCGCGATCGGGTCGCCATCTAGGATCGGAACCCAGACCGCGAGCGGCAAGAGCATGACGGCGCTGCTGGTGTTCTGCGTCATGCCGCCACCATCGCGGAAATACCACCGGAGGAATCGGCCCGAATACCGCGCGACAAGGTGGCATGGCCATCGGAACGCCCCAGCGCGCAGAAGCGGGCGGCAGTATTGGAATGGCCCAACATCAGGAGCCACACCCAAATGCCGAAATACCCTTCCCGCCGGTCGATGATCCGCCAAAAGTCGCTCCAGCGCTCTTGGACGAATTGCGAAATTTCCATCATGCCGCCGGCCCTCCCAGCAGCCCAGCCACGGAGCTTGGCAGTCCGGTCCGGTATTCCTCTGCCAGCGACTGTGCGATGCGTTCGTGCACGGTCAGATTGCCCACGGTGACCACGTTCGCCAGGAACGCCTGCTCGACCGTCTCGATGCCGCTTTCGATGCTCTCGATCTTTGCCTTGATCACCAGCAGCAGGGCGCGGCCGCGCTGGCGGTTGCGCTGCTCCAGCACTTTCTCTCCATCGATCGCGCGGCCGTTGCCCGACTTTGCTGGGCCAGAATAGGTGGTATGCAGCGGCAGACGGAAACGGATCTGACGTTCGGCCAGTGTGAACTGGATCACGAACTCGCCATCGCTCTCGGCCTGGATGATCTGGCCGGCGCCGGCGCGACGGACGATTCCCACGATCTCGGCCATCGACTTCTCGAACGGCACGGTTGTGGTTTCAGCGTAGGCCATGCTGCCCTCCATCGATGTTGCCGTGGGCGCTTCTCTCGCGGCCTATGGCCTTGGCGATATGGCCCGCGTAGACGGACACCGCCTTCCAATAGACGGCCATGGGCGCCTTATGGGTGCGCCATGACTTGTCGGCCTTGGCCCGAGCATCAGCCGCCAGGTCGAGCATCAGCGCACGCAAGGCTTGCTGGCTGGGTGCATCCAGCTTCTGCACAGCGCCAAAGCTCGGCAGCGCCAGGATCGGGTTGCGGAGATCGGCGCGGTTCGCTCTGTCAACCATCGTCGCACACACCCTTGCCCGGGCCGCACAGGCCCAGGTCCATCTGGCAGCGTCGCAGCGCAGCGTCGACCTTGTGCCCCTCGCGCCCGTCCGCCCAGGCGCAGCGCACGGCCCACTCAACATAGCCGCGCCGGATCATGTCGGCGGCGTGGATCTCGGCCGGCGTGGGCTGGGCTGGTGTGCAGGCCGATAGGGCCAAGGTGAGGATCAGCGCCCCCTTCATGCGACACCCGCAAAGCAGGCACAGCCGCTATCGCCGGGCTGATATTCGTAACGTTCCTCAGGCTGGTCGCGCAGTCGCTGGGCGAATGCCTCAAGCGTCAGGGGCTTCTTGCCGCCGCCCCGACGGTCGGTCATCATCGACACGTCTTTTCCTATGTGGGCACGGATTTTTCGCTCCATCATCGCATCGTAAGCGAAGCGATCGGGTTGAACGCGGGA